>NZ_QEQT01000050.1:0-307585 GCF_003311655.1 Prauserella sp. PE36
CCCCCGCCGGAAGTTCGCCACATAATTCGGCGGCCCAGCTTCCCGCCGGCTGCGTTCTAGGCGTAGAGCGACGCGAGGTGGTCGTAGTCGGGCTCGGCCGGCTCGCCACCGCCCACGTGCGCGTCGAGGGCATCGAGCATGACGTGCCAGCCGAGGCAGTAGTGGACGGCGGGCTCGGGCCGGACCGGGCGGTGCAACAGCACGAGCACCGTGGCGTCGTCCTCGGCTCGCAGCTCCCACCGCACGACCGAGTCCTCCTCGCCCGGCCACGACCACGAGTGCTCCAGCACCGACGGCGGCTCCACCGCCCGCACCGTGCCCTCCGCGCGGCCCTCCTCGCCGAAGTCGTACACCGCGACGCCGCCCACCCGCGCGTCGATGGTCACGCCCGGCAGCCAGCGCCCCTGCTCGTCCGGGTCGACGAGGGCCTGCCACACCCGCTCGGGCGAGTGCCGCAGCCGCCGTTCGAACCGGATCTGCCAGGCGCCGTCCGGCCCGAGACCGACGGTGCCTTTCAGGTCGTCGAGCGGGGCTCTGTCAACGGGACACATTCGGTACCTCCGGGTTCGTGTCGAGATGGTCTTCCAGTGCGTCGAGCCGGCCAGCCCAGTACCCGCGCATGCGGTCGACCCAGCCCGCGACCTCCGTCAGCGGGCCCGGGTCGAGCCGGTAAATCCGGCGCTGGGCGTCCTGCCTGCACGTGACCAGGCCCGCTTCCTTGAGCACGCGGAGATGCCGCGACACGGCAGGCCTGCTCACGTCGAACTCGGCGGCCAGCTCCCCCGCCGTGCGCTCGCGCGCCGCGACGAGCTCCAACACCCGCCGGCGATGCGGATCCGCCAGTACCGCGAAGACGTCCGTGGTCACGACGCCTATGTAACCATAGCTTTACGTAACCTGCAACTGACACAAGCTCGTCACGTCTCCGGCGGCCCGTCCTCGGCAGGCGCGGGATCGGCCCGCTCCGCGAGCAGCCGGTCGACCCTGGCGTGGGCCTGGGCGAGCTGCTCCCCCAGCTCGGCCAGCCGCGCCTCGTGGGCGGCGAGCGACCGCTCGGCCGTCTGCGCACTGGCCTCCGCCAGCCGCGTGGCGGTGCGTTGCTCGGCGAGCTCGCCACGGACGTGGTCGAGCTGCTCGCGCTGGGTCGCGTTCTCCTGCCGCGACTCGGCGAGATCCCGGCGGGTGTGCTCGAGCGATGCCTCGGCGGCCGTGAGCCGGGCGGTCGCGGCCTCCAGCCGTTCGCTGGCCAGGGTGTGGGCGCTGGTCAGGTCGCGCAGCTCAGCACGCGCCACCTCCAGCTGGTCGGCGAGCGCGGCCCGGCCGTCGCGCGCCTCGTCGAGCTGCTGCCGAGTGGCCCGGAGCTGGTGAGCCAGCTCGTCACGGGCCTGCGCGCTCGCCGTGGCGGCCGACTCGGCCGCACCCCGCGCGCGTTCGTGCTGCGCGATACGCGCCCACGCGTCGCGCTGGACCTGCTCGGCCTCGGCCGCCGCCCGCTGTGCCGCCTTCTCCGCCTCCGCTCGCGCGGCCCTGTCGTCCCTGGTCTGGGCCAGTGCCCGGTCTCTCGCCCGTTCCGCCTGTTCGGCGCGACGCAGAGCGTCCTCAGCCTGGGCCCGGGCCGCCACCGCCTGCTCCTCGGCCTGCCGCACCTGGGCGATCGCACCCTGCTCGGCGGCCTCCAGCCGGGCCGTCATGTCCCGGAGAGCGTCGAGTACGGGCCCCGTAGCGGGTCCGAACACCTCGGCGGCCCTCCGCAGCTCCACCAGCGGGTCCACCACTGCGGCCGTCTGGGCCGCCCTGCGCTGCCGCGACGCCGCGTCGGCATGGGCCTTGCAGCAGTACGACGACGGCCGCCCACCCTTGCGCCGCCCGTTCTCGTCCACCGACGGAGGCGGCAGCGGGTTGTCGCAGCCTTCCAGCGCGCACACCGGCTCCGGTTGCGCGTCTTCCTCGGTCTCCTCGGCGGTCACCAGCTCGTTCTCCACGTCGAATAGTTTCGCGGACGCGATACTCAAACCTGTAACGCGACACGCGAATCAGCGAAACGTATCTAACGCAGAGCTCCGTGATAATGCCCCTTATCACGGAGCCAGCCGCAGAACTTGACCTTCACACCGGTGTGAGCGCTTAGCGTGCGGCCATGACCTCGTTCGTCGCCCACCGCAACGGCCGGACCGCGACCGCCTCGGACCTGACCCCGCTGGCCTTCGCCGGCTACGCCCACTTCGCCGCCCTTCAGGTGCGCGGAGGCCGGGTCCGCGGCCTCGACCTCCACCTGTCGCGACTGCGCCGCGCGTCGATCCGGCTTTTCGGGCAGGCGCTGCCCGACGACATCGTGCGGTCCCGGCTGCGATCGGCCGTGGAGAACGGTCCCGCCGACGCGTCGGCGACGGCCACGGTGTTCTCGCCGGAGGGCGAGTTCACCCTTGGCGACCCGGATGTCGCCCCCGAACTGCTGGTGCGCACAGGCCCACCCGCCTCAGGGCCGGCCGGGCCGCTGGCGCTGCTGACCGTCGAACACGAACGGGTGCTGCCCGGGATCAAGCACGTCGGCGAGGTGGCCAAGACGTACTTCCTCCGCCAGGCCGTCGCGGAGGGCTTCGACGACGCCGCGTTCGTCGATCGCCGGGGACGGCTGAGCGAGGCCACGATCTGGAACCTCGCCTTCTGGGACGGCGACGCCGTGGTGTGGCCGGAGGCGGACGTGCTCGGCGGAACCACGATGGGCATCGTCCGCAGGCAGCTCGACCGGCTGGGCGTGCCGCAGCGAACGGCGGCCGTCACGCCCGCGGACGTTCGCGCACTGGCGGGAGCCGTGGTGATGAACTCCTGGACGCCCGGGGTCGCCGTGAACCGGATCGGACCCGTGGCGCTGCCCGAGGCTCCGCGGTTGCTGGAGCTGCTCCACCAGGCGTACGCCGCGGAGCCGCTGACCGGCCTGTGAGACGGTCCCCGGCTCGGCGGCCGGGGACCGTCCGCGCTACGCCGTTGGCACGGTGGCAGGCCGCCGCAACCCCACGGCGAGCGCGCCGCACAGCAGCGCCGTCGCCACCAGTGCCGCGCTGACCCAGATCGGTGACCGGTAACCGAGACCGCCACCGATCACGACGCCGCCGAGCCACGGCCCGAGGGCCGCTCCGACGTTGAAAGCCGCCGTGGCGAACCCGCCGCCGAGCGTGGGCGCCTCCGGTGTCGCGTAGAGCACCTGGGAGATCAGGGTCGAGCCGACCGCGAACGACAGCGTCGCCTGGGCGAACAGGAGCACGACGGCCGCCGCCGGGTTGGCGGCCACGATGGCGAACGCAATCCAGCCGGTCAGCAGGGCGAGCCCTCCCGCCACCAGCAACGGCAGCGGGTGCGTGTCGGCGAACCGGCCGCTGAGGGTCACCCCCGCGAACGAGCCGATGCCGAACACCGCCAGCAGCGCCGGAACCCAGCCCGGCGCGAATCCGGTGACGTCGGTCGCCAGCGGCGCGAGGTAGGTGAACGCGCAGAACGTCGCGCCGTTCACCAGCGAGCCGAGCAGCAGGGTTACCAGCAACCGGGGACGGCGCAGCGCCCGCAGCTCGCGCCGCGCGCTGGGCGGCGCGTCCTCGCCTCGGTCGCCGGGAACCGACCGCAGGATGGCGAACACCGCGGGCACCGACACGAGGGCCACCGCCCAGAACGCGGAGCGCCAGCCCCACAGTTGACCGAGCAGCGCACCGGCGGGCACCCCCGCCACACACGCCAGGGTCACCCCGCCGAGCAATGCCGACGTGGCCCGCCCCTTGGCGTCCGGACCGACGAGCCTGGTCGCCACGGCGAGCGCGACGGCGAGGAACCCCGCGTTGGCGAGTGCCGCGAGCACACGGGTCGCGAGCAGAACCCCGAAGCTAGGGGTGACCGCGCCGACCACGTGCACGAGCACGAAGGCGATCAGGAAGGTCAGCAGCGCTCGCCGTGGCGACCAGCGCAGGCTCGCGATCGCCAGCAGCGGTGCGCCGGCGATCATGCCGACGGCGAACACCGAGGTCAGCGATCCCGCCGCCGGAACCGACACCCGCAGGTCGGCGGCGATGTCCGGCAGCAGTCCGGACAGCATGAACTCGGACGTGCCCTGGGCGAACACCGCAAGTCCGAGCAGGTAGATGACAAGAGGCACAGCAAGACTCCGGAAAACCACGTCGTGGGTCGACAGGGACGCGGCAGAGCTGCGGGCACCAAGGGGCCCGCTACCGCGGAAAAGGGATCAGTCCGATGTCGAGCGCGAATCGATGGCGGCGGTCGCTGATAGCGACGGCACGAGAAAGGCCACCGGCGCGCCGGTGGCTAGAGTCTTGACGCCTCGGGACTGGACATGATCGCAAGGTAGCAACGCCCGCCGAGCCGAGTCCACCGACTATCCGGACGCACCCGCCTTGGCCGGCGCGGTGAACACACGTTTACCATCGTGCGGGTAAACACCGGTTCACCCCTGGAGCGACGTGACCGCCCAGCCCGTCCCCCGCCCGCGCCTGTTCGTCGCCACGCTCGCGTTCGGCGGTGTCGTCGTCGCACTGATGCAGACGCTCGTCGTGCCGCTGCTGCCCCTGTTACCAGGCCTCACCGGCGCCTCCCGATCGGACGTGAGCTGGCTCGTCACCGCCACGCTGCTGACGGGCGCGGTGTGCACGCCGCTGCTCGGCCGTGCCGGCGACATGTACGGCAAGCGCCGGATGCTGCTGCTCAACCTCGGGTTCATGGTCACCGGGTCAGCGCTGTGCGCGGTCACCTCGCAGCTGCCGGTGCTCATCGCGGGCAGGGCGCTGCAGGGCACGGCGATCGCCTTCGTGCCGCTGGGGATCAGCATCATGCGCGACGAGCTGCCACCGGAGCGCGTGGTGTCCGCGATCGCCGTCATGAGCTCCACCATCGGCGTGGGAGCGGCGTTCGGCATGCCGTTCTCGGCTCTCGTGGTGCGCTACGCCGACTGGCACACGATGTTCTGGGTCTGCGTGGCACTCGGGGTCGCCGAGGCGCTGCTGGTGCTGCTCCTCGTGCCCGAGTCACCGGTGCGCACCAGCGGCCGGTTCGACATCGCCGGCGCGCTGGGACTCACCGCGATCCTGGTGTGCGGGCTGCTGGCCGTGTCGAAGGGCGGCACGTGGGGCTGGACGGGGCCGCTCACGCTCGGGCTGTTCGCCGCGGCCGCCGCGCTCGCACCGGTGTGGGGCCTGCACCAGCTGCGCGCGCGGCGCCCGCTGGTCGACCTCCGGGTCATCGCACGCCCTCCGGTGCTGTTCACCAACCTCGCCGCCCTGCTCGTCGGGTTCGCCTACTACGCCAACTCGCTGGCCACCGCCCAGCTCGTGCAGGAACCCACATCGACCGGCTACGGGCTCGGCGAGTCCGTGGTGGTCAGCGGGCTGTGCCTGCTGCCTGCCGGGGTCACGATGGTGCTGTTGTCCCCGGTCTCGGCCAGGTTGTCGGCCGCCCGCGGGCCCCGCTGGACCCTCGCGGTCGCGTGCACGCTGCTCGCCTTCGGCTATGTCGTGCGCCTGTTCACGAGCGAGAACCTCGCGACGATCATCGCGGGTGCGACGGTGGTCGCGGCGGGTACCGCCGTGGCGTACTCCGCCCTGCCCGCCCTGATCGTGCATGCTGTGCCCGTGACCGAGACCGCCGCGGCCAACGGGCTCAACGTCCTCATGCGCTCCATCGGCCAGTCCGGGTGCAGTGCCGTGGTCGGCGCCGTGCTGGCCGGTGTCACCGCCACCCGCGCCGGGCACACCGCGCCCACGCTGAACGCCTATCTCCTCGTGTTCGTCCTCGCCGGCGCCGCGGCGCTCGCCGCGCTGGTGTGCACCCTGCTGATCCCTGGGCGGGCACGGGCGGGGAAGGCCAAGCCGGCTTTCGCGGAGGCGGCCGCGTGACCGCCTCCGACTCAGGGCGGGGCGCGATCCTGCGGGCCGCGCGCAAGGCGTTCGCCCGGCAGCCCTACGCCGCCGTGACCCTGCGCGACATCGCCGCGGAGGCCGGGGTCAGCGCGTCACTGATCGTGAAGCACTTCGGCAGCAAGGAGGGTCTGTTCGACACGGTCGCCGACTTCACCGGAGCGGCCGACGCCCTGCTCGCCGTGCCCAACGCCGAACTGGGCAGGCACCTGGTGCTCACGCTCGTGCGGTACCGCCGGGAACAGGGCAGCGACCTCCTGGTGCGCGTGGTGTTCGCGGCGGGAAGCGGCGACGAACGCGCCCTGCTGCGGGAGCGGTTCCGCCAGCAGGTGACCGACCGGATCGCGACCCGGTTGGAAGGCCCCGACGCCGGCCTGCGCGCCGAGCTGGTGGTCGCGCACCTGCTCGGGCTGGGCGCGGTGCTGGCCGTCGACCGCGAGGGCCTGGCAGCGACCGTGAACCCGGAGCGCGTCGCCGACCACTACGCGCCCGGCTTGCAGGCGCTCATCGACGGATAGCCCCGCCGGGCCCTCGCCAGCGCCCTGCGCACCAGCCACCCCACCACGGCCACGGCCGCGAGCACGACCACGGCGGACAAGCCGAACCACTGGGCGAGCGAGTCGTAGGCCGACGCCGCCACGTAGCCGAGCGTCGTGAGCGTCGCGCCCCACAGCGCCGCCACCGGCACGCTCACGGCGGCGAAGCGGCGGTAGGTCATCCCTCCGTACCCGGCGAGCCGGGGAGTGAGCGTCCGCGTCACCGCGAACCACTGCGCCACGCCGAGCGCCGCCACTCCCCTGCGTTCCAGCAGCCCGAGCGCGCGACCGCGCGGACCGTGCAGCCGCCTCGGCGTCGGCAGGGCACCCTGTCTGCCTCGCAGGTACGCCAGCTGGGTGCCCACCACGGCGGCCAGCGCCACGGTCGCCGCCGCGAGCGCCGGCTCGGCCAGCCCGCCCCTGGCCAGCACCCCGATCGCGATCACCGCGCTCGCCCCCGGCAACGCCACACCGATCAGCAACCCGGCCTCGGCGGTGACCAGCAGGCCGGCGACGACGAGCAGCAGGGGCCGTGGCAGGCCAGCCAGCCACGGCAGGACGTCAGGCATGGGCGCCCGGCCCGACCGGTCGCCTGCACACGTAGACGAGCGCGGGCGGCAGGTTCCGCCACACCGTACGCGTGACGATCACCTCGTCGAAGAAGATGTCCAGCAGCGCGCGGAACCGCTGCGCACCGGCGAGGCGCGAGGCATGCCGGTAGGCGAACGTGCTGAAACCCCCGCCCGGCCCGAGCGCCCCACACACCTGTGCCAGCACCCGGCGCTGGAGGTCCTCACCGAACAGCGACCACGGCAGGCCGCTCACCACGGCCTCCACGCGCGCCGCGCCGACGCCGGCGAGCAGCGTGTCCAGCTCGGCGGCGTCGCCGCACAGCACCGACATCGCGGGATGCCTGCGCCGGAGGTGCTCCGCCATCCTCGGGTTGATCTCCACCGCGAGATGCCTGCCACCGGGAGGCAGCCGACGGTCGATCACCTCGCTGACAGCGCCCGTGCCGGGGCCCAGCTCCACGACCACGGGGCTGCCCTGCCGGGGCACCACCGTGGCCAGTTGCCGACCGAGATCACGCGAGCTGGGGACGACGGCGCCGACGAGATGCGGTTGCCGCAGCGCCGCCGCGAGAAAGACGGGCAAGCCGCGCGCGGGTGTCCTGGTGGTCATGATCCCCACGGTTTCAGTGATCAAGCCCGTTTCCCTCGGCCAGCGGGCCGCACCTCGCGGCCGGGTGAAGGATCCGCGCCTCCTCCCCCGGTAGGAGGCGCGGATCCGGCGGCCTCCCTAAGGTCGAGTTGTGCTGTCGCGGTTTCTGAGCCGGTTTCCCACGCTCGTGTGGGCACCGGTCCGATTCCTGCCGCTGGTGTGCGCGCTGGCGTACCTCTTCTTGCTCTGCCGCCCACTGAACCCCGGCACGGCTGACTGGGTGCTCGGCCTGACGTCGGCCACGGCCACGATCGCGGGTGGGCGGTTCCCGCTGGCCGTCACGGTCGCGCAGTCCGTGCTGCTCGTCGTCGGCACGCGGGTCGCCTCGGCGACGGCGGCCGAGGCGCTGCTTTTCGTGTTCGCGGCCATCGCGGTCGGCGAGCTGACGATGCGCCGCGCGGGCAGGCAGTGCTGGGTCGGCGGCATCGTCTACGTGGCGGCGCAGCTCGCGGTGTACACCCAGAACTTCGACCCGCTGCTGACCCCGCCGACGATCGCCGTCGCCACCCTGCCGCCGATCATGATCGGCTACTACATCCGTTCGGTGCTCAACGTCGCGATGGAGGCCGAGCGCAGGCGGCAGGCCGCCGTGCGGGAGGCGAGGGCGGGCGAGCGGACCGCGATCGCACGGGAGCTGCACGACCTCGTGGCCCACTACATGGCGTCGGTCGCGATGCGCGTCGGCGCGGCCAGGGTCGCGCTGGGCGACCGGGAACCCGAGGTCGCACAGGCGCTGACCGACGTCCACGGCACTGCCCGCACGGCGCTGAACGACCTGCGACGGCTGGTCTCGACGCTGCGCGACCCGGCGACCGTCAACGACGAGGCCGGTGCGGCCCTCGCGGAACCCGACGGGCTCGCGGGCGCCCTCGTCGCTGCGGTCGAACGCGCGCGCGGCACCGGCCTGATACTGGACGCGGAGATCGATCCCGCCGTCGCCGCACTGGATGCCATGCGGCGGCTCGCGGTCCTGCGAGTGGTGCAAGAGGGCCTGACGAACGTGATCAAACATGCCGGTACCCGGGCGCGCGCGAGCCTGCGCGTGCACGCCCGCGACGACGAGGTGCGGGTCGAGGTGCGCGACGACGGCGGCGGCACGGGCGGCCACGAACTCCGCCCCGGCACCGGTTTCGGCCTGGTGGGCATCCGCGAACGGGTGGAGCTGCTGGGCGGGCACATGCGGGCGGGTGCGCTGGCGTCCGGCTGGGAGCTGACCGTCGCCGTGCCCACCGGCGTCCCGGAGGCGGTGCGGTGATCCGGGTCCTGCTCGTCGACGACCAGCAGCTGGTGCGGGCGGGCCTGCGCATGCTGTGCGGCACCACCGAGGATCTCGAAGTGGTCGGCGAGGCCGACAACGGGCACCAGGCCACCCAGCTGGTGGAGCGGACCACGCCCGACGTCGTGGTGATGGACCTGCGGATGCCCGGTGTGGACGGGATCTCGGCCACCGCCCGCATCCTGGCGTCGCGGCCTGCCACCCGGATCCTCGTGCTCACCACGTTCGACGACGACGAGCACCTGTACCCCGCGCTCGCGGCAGGGGCCCACGGCTTCCTCGCCAAGGACGCGGCGCCGGAGGAGGTACTGG
This sequence comes from Prauserella sp. PE36, assembly GCF_003311655.1. NCBI lineage: Bacteria > Bacillati > Actinomycetota > Actinomycetes > Pseudonocardiales > Pseudonocardiaceae > Prauserella > Prauserella sp. PE36. The sequence goes on from NZ_QEQT01000050.1 coordinate 9,258, forward strand.
AGTCGATCAGGCGCGTCGCGGCCGGGGACGCCCCGTTCAGCCGCACCGTGCTGCACCGGCTCGTCCGGACCGCCGTCACCGCGCGGGAGTCGGACCCGGCGCGCCCGCTGCCGGAGCTGGCGCAACTCACCGACCGCGAACGCGACGTGCTCGCGCTGATCGGCGACGGGCTGTCGAACGGCGAGATCGCCCAGCGCCTGCACATCGGGGTCACCACGGTGAAGACCCACGTGGCGAGCCTGATGACCAAGACCGGCATCCCGAACCGCGTCCGGCTGGCCGTGCTGGCGGCGCGGGCCGACCTCACGCTCGGCTGAGTGGACCATCCCACCATGGGAGAGTCCACCATGGTGGTGTGCAGCACGAACTTCTCACCATCGGCAGCTTCGCGCCGAAGCCGCTCGCCCCGGTCCACGTGGACGCGAGCTCGGGCTACCGCTGCTACGCCGTCCACGTCGAGGAGCACAGCGCATGACCATGGTGAACGGCGTCGACACCCGCGGCGGGCAGCACTGCGAGACCACGGCACTGGGGGTGCTGCTGCGCCACGAGGGGCTCGACCTTTCGGAGCCCATGCTCTTCGGCCTCGGCTCGGGTCTGTCATTCCTCTACTGGGACGGCAAGAACCTGGACTTTCCCTTCCTCGGCGGCCGGGTGAAACCGTTCGAGCTGACCAGGAAGCTGGCCACGACGCTCGGGCTGGAGCTGCGCGTCCGAGAGACCGGCTCGGCCCGCAGGGCGTGGGAGAACGTCGCGGGACCACTCGATGCGGGGCACCCCGTCGGCCTGCAGCTCGACAGCTACCACCTGGACTACTTCACCGCGAAGGTCCACCTCGGCGGGCACGTCGTGGCGATGTACGGATACGACGACCACGCCGCCTACCTCGTGGACACCGAACAGCAGGGCGGAGCGGTGTCCACGAGCCTGCCCAGCCTCGCCGAGGCCAGGGCCGCACGTGGCCCCATGACGGCACGGCACCGCTCGTTCACCCTCACCGTGCCGAGCGGCGCGCCTTCGCCGTGCACCCGGCTCGTACCCGCCATCACCGCCTGCGCCGACGCCTTCCTCGACCCGCCCATCGCCAACGTCGGCCACCGGGGCATCGCGAAGGCGGGCAAGCTGGTGCGAACCTGGCTCGAACGCGCCGACGACCCGCGGCGGGACCTGCCGCAGGCCGCGCGTCTCATGGAGCAGGCGGGCACCGGCGGTGCCCTGTTCCGTAACCTCTACCGTGACTTCCTAGCCGAGGCCACCGGGGTGCTCGACAGCGCGCACCTGCGCACCGGTCACCGTCTGTACGCCGAGGCGGCCCTGTTGTGGACGGAGACCGCGGCGCTGATCGCGAGGGCCGGCGAGTCCGGCGACGCGGACCGGCTCGTGCAGGCGAGCGCCGTGCTGGGCGAGCTGGCTCGCATCGAACGGGAGGCCATGCAGTCGCTCAGCCGCCTCGGGAGTTGAGTCCGGCTGCCTCGGCCGCGCGCTCGGCCCGCGCCAGCAGCAGCGTCCGTTCGCGCTCGTTGCGGGTCAGCCCGGCCGCCGAGGTGAACTCCTCGTGTGCCTCGGCGTGCCTGCCGAGCTTGGCGAGCAGGTCGCCGCGCACGCTCGGCAGCAGGTGGTACTTCGCGAGCGCCGGCTCCCCGGTCAGCCGGTCGACGAGCGCGAGCCCGGCGTCCGGACCGTCCGCCATGGACACCGCGACCGCCCGGTTGAGCTCCACGATCGGCGACGGGTTCACCCGGTTCAGCTCGCCGTACAGCGCGGCGATGCGGGACCAGTCCGTCTCCTGCGGCGTGCGGGCACGGGCGTGGCAGGCCACGATCGCGGCCTGCAGCGCGTACGGGCCGAGCGAGTCGGTGAGCGCCTCGGCGCGTTGCAACGCGGCGAGCCCCCTGCGGATGAGCAACCGGTCCCAGCGGCCGCGGTCCTGGTCGAGCAGCAGGATCGGCTCCCCGTCGGGCCCAGTGCGGGCCCTGGCGCGGGACGCCTGGATCTCCAGCAGCGCCACCAGCCCGTGCACCTCGGGTTCCTTCGGGGCGAGCTGGGCCAGCACGCGGCCCAGCCGCAGCGCGTCCGTACACAGCTCCGGCCGCATCCAGTCGTCGCCCGCGGTGGCGGAGTAGCCCTCGTTGAAGATCAGGTAGACGACCTCCAGCACGGACGACAGGCGCTCGGCCAGCTCCGCACCCTGCGGCACCTCGAACGGGATCTTCTTCTTCGCGAGCGTCTTCTTGGCGCGCACGATCCGCTGCGCGACGGTGGGTTCGGGCACCAGGAACGCGCGTGCGATCTCGTCGGTGGTCAGGCCGCCGAGCAGGCGGAGTGTCAGCGCGACGCGCGCCTCGGTGGACAGCACCGGATGGCACGCCGTGAACACCAGTCGCAGCAGGTCGTCGCCGATGTCGTCCAGTTCGGGCTCGGGCTCGACCCGCGTCTCCAGGTCACGACCGATCTCCTCGACCTTGCGCTCCAGCCGTTCCTGGCGGCGGAACTGGTCTATCGCCCGCCGTTTGGCCACGGCCATGAGCCAGGCTCCGGGGTTGTCGGGGACGCCCGACTCGGGCCACTGCTCCAGTGCCGCCACGAGCGCGTCCTGCGCGAGCTCCTCCGCGGCCCCGACATCACGCATCATCCGGGCCAGCCCGGCGATGAGCCTGGCGGACTCGATCCGCCAGACGGCCTCGATCGCGCGATGGGTTTCCACGGCAGCCGTCACAGCCGCCAATCACAGCAGGACGGCGGCGTGACGGCAAGCGGGTTCAGGACTTGTGCTGCTCAGCGATCTTCTCGCGCAGCTTGTCCTCGGCCTCCTTGATCTCCGGTGTGTAGGAGTCGCCGAAGTCCTCGGCCTCGGCGACCTTGCGGATCTCGACCTCGCCCTCGGCGAACGGGATCCGGCGAGCCCATTCGATGGCCTCGTCCTTGGACTTGACGTCGATGATCCAGTAGCCGGCGATGAGCTCCTTGGTCTCGGTGAACGGGCCGTCGACCACGGTGGTCTTGCCCTTGCCGTGGTACTGGACCTTCGCGCCCTTGGCGGTCTCCAGCAGGCCGTTGCCGTCCAGCATCACGCCCGCCTTGACCAGCTCCTCGTTGTACCTGCCCATCTCGGCGAGCTCCTGCTCGGACGGCACCGCGCCGGACTCGGATTCCTCGCTGGCCTTGACGATCATCATGAAGCGCATGTCGTTGTCTCCCTCTGTGTCGGTGACCGGCTCCCGTGCCGGTCGTCAACGACGCGTCGAACGGACCCCCGGCGGAATCGACACGGCCCCGACATCTTTTCCGACTTTTTCCTCCGGCGACAGTGCACAATCGCCAGACCATGATCGACCGCCCGAACTCCGGTGAGCTGGCCCTTCGGCAGGCCACCGCGCACGACCTCGCCGAGGCCGTGGCCCTGTTGCCCGCCCTGCCACCCGCCGACCCGTCGGACCGCTACGCCGTCCGGCACGTCACCGTGCTCTGGCTGAGCTCCGACAAGAGCGAGCACACCCGTCGTGCCTACTACGCCGACCTCGCGGCCTGGCTGTCGTGGTGCGACCGCAGCGGGCTCGACCCGCTCCGCGCGCGGCGCGCGGATGTCGACGCGTGGAAGACGACGCTCACGGTGACCGGCCGCGACGGCGTTCCCCGGCCCGCCGCGCCATCGACGGTCGCACGCACCCTTGCCGGCGTGTCGAGCTGGTACCGGTACCTCCAGTCCAACGACGTCACCGACACCAACCCGATCGGCGCCGTGACCAGGCCCAAGCGGGCCAAGGCCTCGCCTCGCTCGGCGCTCGACGAGCGATCCACCGCCGCGCTGCTCGACCATGTCGAGTCCCGCGCGCTGCGCCTCGACACGGAGGCCGCCTGGCGCGACGCCGCACTCTTGGCGCTGCTCTTCTACACGGGGCTGCGCGTCTCCGGCATCACCACCGCGACCGTCGCCGACCTCGACACCGACTCGGGGCACACGATCCTGCGTTACACCGGCAAGGGCGGGCAGCGTGACTTCGTCCCCGTGGTGGCACCGGCGCTGCGCCCGCTCGCGCGCTACCTCGGCCGCCGCGCCGACCGTGTGGGGCTGGCCCCCGAGCGGCTCACCGGGCCGCTGCTCGCAACCACCCCGCATCCGCACGACCCGGCCAAGCCCGGCGGCAAACCGCTGCGGCAGCGGGACGTGTGGCAGGCGCTGCGCCGGTTCGCCGAGGCCGCCGGGCTGCCCGCCGCGGCGACCATCTCGCCGCACACGGCCCGCCGCACCACCGGCACCCTGCTGCTGGCTCACAACGTCCCGGTGCAGAAGGTGCAGGACCTCCTGGGCCACGCCGATATCCGCACCACTCGCGACCGCTACGACGCCCATCGGCACAAGCTCGACAGCTCGCCGGCCCACACCCTCGCGCAGATCCTCGCCGAGCACCGCGGCCAGACCTAGCCAAGCCACCACGGGACCCCGACTGCAGTGAAGGCCACCTTCACTGCGTTCAGCGCGGTGAAGGTGGCCTTCACTGCAGTCGAGCTGGCGTCACGCTGGGGTGCGCGTCGCGCCGAGGACCTCGCCGTTGAGCACCAGTAGCCAGCTGCCGCAGACACAGCGCCGGTAGCTGACCTGGCCGCTCGACATCGGATGGGTCGAGGCCGCGGGAACCGGCAGTTCGCGAATGGGCCACCCGCATCGCGGGCAACGTTGGTCAATCATGCCGCCATCGTGATGTAATGCCTTAGTGGAGTTCAACCCTTACGGCGGCACCGCTGCACGCGTCGCCGTGGTGATCGTCAACGCGGCGGGCGCACCGCCGGAGGAACTGGTGTCCCGGCTGCGGGCCGAGGACATGCGGCTCACGTCGCTGACCACGGCACAGGCTCGTGACGTGGCCGAATGGGCGGAGCGGCTGCGGCAGGTGTTCGCCGAGCCGGACGTCGGCAGGCGCGTGGAGCTGCTGAACACGCTGCTGGCCGACTCCGCGTGCCGCCCGCACATCTCACGGCACCACGGCAAGCCGCCGCACATCCACTACGCCGCCGAGGACGACGGCTGGGTGCGCCGCATCCAGGCCTACACCGCGGGCGGCCTCGCGCACCTGCTCTGCGACGACCCCGCCCGCATGGGCGTGTGCGCGCGTGAGGGCTGCGACGTCGTGTACGTCGACACCTCGCGCAACGGCCGCCGCCGGTTCTGCTCCACCCGCTGCGCCACCCGGGTCCACGTCGCCGACCACCGCGAACGACAGCGCGTGTTCCAGGCCACAACGACGGCATCACTACAGTGCGGAGCATGATCGAACGGTTCGTGGTCCTCGGCGACTCGTTCAGCGAAGGCGTCGGCGACGACGACCCGGCCTACCCCAACAACGTGCGCGGCTGGGCCGATCGCACCGCCGAGCAGCTCGCCCGGCACAACCCCGCGCTCGCCTACGCCAACCTGGCGATCCGCGGCAGGCTCCTGCCGCAGGTGCTGGCCGAGCAGCTCGGGCCCGCGGTGGAGATGAAGCCCGACCTCGTCAGCCTCTACGCGGGCGGCAACGACCTGATGCGGCCGAAGACCGACATCGACGCGCTCGCCGAGCAGTACGACGCCGCCGTGGGCACGCTCGCCGCAACCGGCGCCACCGTAATGCTCTTCACCGGCGTCGACGGCGTCGAGGACCCGTTGTTCCGCCGGATGCGCGGCCGCACGGCCATCTACAACGAGCATGTGCGCCTCATCGCCGCCCGGCACAGCACGCTGCTCGTGGACATGTGGGCCATGCGCGAGCTGCGCGACCGGAGGCTGTGGTCGGCCGATCGCATCCACCTCAACGCGCTCGGCCACACGCGAATCGCCCGCGCCGTGCTCGACGTCCTCGGCGTGGAGCACACCGTCGCACCGGACGAGCTGGGTCCGCGTGCGGTGCTCAGCCCCCGGCAGGAGCGGGCACAGAACCTGCGGTGGGCTCGCGAGCACGCGCTGCCCTGGATCGGTCGTCGCCTGCGTGGCGAGTCCTCCGGCGACGCCGTCACGCCCAAGCGCCCCGAGCTCTCGCCGGTGTCCGACCTCGGGCGCTGAGAGCCGGCCCGTCCGGCCTGTTGACCGCCCGCTCGTGTCGGTGTCGGCGACGTGGCTACCGCACACCACCGGCACACCGTAGCGGTCACGGTCGTGTGCGGGCCGACCTCAGCGACGACGGCGTCTGCGCCAGAAAGCGCTGAGCACAAAGGAAAGGGCGCCCTCGCGAGTCGATCGCGAGGGCGCCCCTTGCCACTGTGGCTACTGCTGCCGAGGCGGCCCGCCATACGGCGGGTTCTGCGGCGGGTACGGACCACCGCCGCCCTGCGGCGGGTTGAACGGACCCGGCTGCTGCGGGTAGCCCTGCTGTGGGCTCGCACCGAACGGCCCCGAGGGCGGGGTCGGCGGGTTGTTCGCAGGCGGAGCCGGCGGCGGCGGTGGCGGGGTCGGCGGCAGCTGCTGCTGCTGGGGCGGCTCCTGCGCCTCGTCCGCCTCCGGCTCGGGCTCGGTGGGCCGTGGTGTGCCACCGAGCGGGGACAGCGCCGACGGCCTCGGCCCCGGAGTGGAGGTCAGCGGACCGGGAACTTCCTGCCGCGCAACGGCTTCCGCCTCCCGCACGGCCTCGGCGACCTTCGGGTCGGTCGAGGTGTCGAACCAGCTGGCGACCTCGTCGTCGTCCAGCGCGGGCATCTCCACCCGCTCCTCCTTCGGCGGCTCGTAGCGGAACACGCCGTCCTCACCGGGCGCACCGAGCGAACGCGCGAAGCCCTCGAGCGCCTTGCCGTAGTCGCTGGGCACGAGCCACACCTTGTTGGCGTCGCCCTGCGCCATCTGCGGCAGAGTCTGCAGGTACTGGTACGCCAGGACCTCCGGTGTCGGCCTGCTCGCCTTGATGGCGGCGAACACCTTCTCGATCGCCTTGGCCTGACCCTGCGCCTGCAGGTAGCGGGCGGCCCGCTCACCCTGTGCGCGCAGGATCCGCGACTGCCGTTCCGCCTCGGCGGCGAGAATCGCGGCCTGCTTGGAACCCTCGGCCGCGAGGATCTGGCTCTGCTTCTGACCTTCCGCCGTCTTGATCGCGGACTCCCGCTGACCCTCGGCGGTGAGGATCATCGCGCGCTTCTCCCGGTCGGCGCGCATCTGCTTCTCCATCGAGTCCTGAATGGAGGGTGGCGGGTCGATCGCCTTCAGCTCCACGCGGGCGACACGGATGCCCCACCGGCCGGTCGCCTCGTCGAGCACACCGCGCAGCTGCTGGTTGATCGAGTCACGCGAGGTCAGTGTGTCCTCGAGGCTCATGCCACCGACCACGTTGCGCAAGGTGGTGGTGGTGAGCTGCTCCACACCCACGATGTAGTTGGAGATCTCGTAGACCGCGGCACGGGAGTCGGTGACCTGGAAGTACACCACCGTGTCGATCGAGACGGTCAGGTTGTCCTGCGTGATGACCGGCTGCGGAGGGAACGAGACGACCTGCTCGCGCAGGTCGACCCTGGCCCGTACCTTGTCGAGGAACGGGACCAGGAAGTTCAGGCCGGGAGAGGCAACGGTCTTGAACCGGCCGAGGCGCTCGATCACCGCCGATTGCGCTTGAGGCACCACCATCAGCGCCTTCGCGACCGTGACGATCACGAACAGTGCGAGGATGGCGACAACGATTATCGCTGCCGTCGACAAAACGTACTTCCCTTCGTCTTTCTATCGTTTTCCGCGCTGGCGCCGACGGCCATCACGGTTCCGCCGAAACCACGGCGGTCGCCCCGGAGATCTCGACGACCGTGACCGTCGTGCCTGGATCGATCACTTGCCCCTCGGCGATGCTGCGGGCCGACCACACGTCACCGGCGAGTTTCACCTGACCACTGTGCGCATCCACAGTAGACACTGTCAGCGCCTGGGCTCCCACCAGGGCGTCGGCGTTCGTCTTGACTCCAGGGCCGGAGAGGAACCGGCGTTTCAGCGCCGGTCTGGCGAGCACAATAAGGCCGAGCGAGGCGACCGCGAACACCGCGACGTCGATGAACACGTTCCCGGACAACGCCGCCGAGCCCGCGCCGAACAAGGCGCCGAGCCCGAGCATGAGGAGAACGAAATCGCCGGAAAGCACTTCCGCCACGATCAGGCCGACTCCGACAATGAGCCAGATGAGTGCCGCTGTCATGCCGCCATGCTCCCAGATCGTCACCATTTCCACCGAGAAGATCACGGGAAGTGATCTACGCGTGACCTTGCCGGAGGATGCTCACGCCTCCGGATCGGTGACGAAGTCGATCAAGCGTTCGACGGCACCGATGAGTGGGGTCTCGAGATCGCGGAAGCTGCTCACCCCGGCGAGCACGCGCTGCCAGCCCTCGTAGGGTTCGCCCCAGCCGAGCGCGGTGCAGATGCCTTCCTTCCACTCCACGCCCTTGGGCACCGACGGCCACTGCCGGATCCCCACCGACGCGGGCTTCACCGCCTGCCAGACGTCGACGTAGGGATGGCCGGTGACCAGCACGTTCTCGTCGTCGATCGCCGCGACGAGCCGGGACTCCTTGCTGCCGGGCACGAGGTGGTCCACGAGAACCCCGAGCCTGCGGCCCGGCCCGGTGCCGAACTCCGCGATGCGCTCGGCGAGCACGTCGACGCCGTCCAGAGCTTCGACGACGACGCCCTCCACGCGCAGGTCGTGTCCCCAGACCCGTTCTACGAGTTCGGCGTCGTGCTTGCCCTCGACCCAGATGCGCGAGTCGCGCGCGACGCGGGCCTTGAGCCCCTCGACCCGCACCGACCCCGACGCCGACATCGTGCGCGCGGGTGTGGCGGTCTGGCGGGCGGGTACCAGGGTCACCGGTTTGCCCTCCAGCAGGAACGCGGCCGGTCCCAGCGGGAAAACGCGGTGGTTGCCGTGCCGGTCCTCGAGCACGGCGCTGCCGTACTCGAGCTTCACGAGCGCCCCGCAGTAGCCGCTCGCGGGGTCCTCCAGCACCAGACCCGGCTCGGCGGGCACCTCCGGCACCTTCCGCCTGCGCGGCCCGCTCAGGATGTCGTCGTAGGAATGGGAGCGCACGGAGCCGAACCTAGCGGGAGGCCGTCGCCCGGCGCTCCCCGCCACGCCGTCAGCCCGCCGCCTCGATGCGACCCTCGACGCCGTCGAGGATCCGCTGCAGCCCGTACTCGAAGCTGTCGAGGTCGCTTTCGAACGCCCCTGCGGCCCTGACCTCGCGCACGGCGGGGAACGCATCGCCGGCCAGGTACTCGTCGAGCATCGGTCCGTGCTCGGCCCACCACTGCGCCTCGCTGACGCCGGTGCGCTGCTCGCGGTCCCGCATCTCGACCGAGCGGCGCGCCATCCCGCGGATGTAGGTGTCGATCACGTCGGCGACGGCCACGATCTCGGCCTCCGGCAGTCCGGTGCCGGCCAGCGACCGCAGCGCCGAGTCGAAGCGGCGCATCGTGTTCGGTCCGAGCGGGTGGCGGCCGGAGGCGTGCAGCGTCCACTCGTGCCGGTGGTAGAGCCTCCAGTCCTCGCGCGCCCACGACTCGGTCTTGGCCCGCCACGAGCCCTCGACCGTGTGCGGCAGCACGCCCTCGGCGTCCACGGCGTCGAGCATCAGGCTCACCAGCTCGGCCTTCGCGGGCACGTAGGTGTAGAGCGACATCGTCCCGACGCCGAGCCGGTCGGCCACCTTGCGCATCGATAGGCCCATGAGGCCGTCGGCGTCGGCGATCTCGATGGCGGCCTGGACGATCCGGTCGAGGTCGAGCGCCGGTTTGGGGCCGCGGCGGGCGCCGTTCTCGGCGCGCCAGAGCAGTCGCATGCCCCGCGTGAGGTCGGGCGAACCGTCGTTGTCGTGCGTCATCGGGGCCATCCTATGACTCCGTGCGCTGTACGGGGTAAGCTGGCACCTTCACTTCGTACACCGTACTGAGTTGGGGGCTGTCCAGATGACGATCCTGGTGACCGGCGCGACGGGCAACATCGGCCGCATGGTGGTCGACGAGCTGTCCGGCCGCGGCCACACGATTCGCGCACTCACCACCAACCCCGCCAAGGCCGCGCTACCCGCCGAGGTGGAGGTGTTCACCGGCTACGTGCGGAAGCCGGAGACACTCACCGCCGCTCTCGACGGCGTGGAGAAGCTCTACCTCCCGCCCACCGCGGAGACGATCGAGACCGTGGCGGAGATGGCGAAGCGGGCCGGCGTCCGCCACGTCGTCGCGCTCACGTCGATCCTCGCCACCGACGACGCCGAGGACGAGTACGCGCTGTCGTTCGTCGCCATCGAGCGCACGCTGCGCGAGTCGGGCCTGGACTGGACCTTCCTGCGTCCGGGAGCCTTCATGGAGAACACGACCAACTGGGCGGAGAGCATCCGCACCGAGAGCGTCGTGCTTGCTCCGTTCCCGCAGTCCTCCGACACGGCCATCGCGATGTCGGACATCGCCGCCATCGCGGCCACCGCGCTCGCCGGCGACGGCCACGAGAACAAGGTCTACTGCCTCAGCGGTCCCGAGCAGATCACGATCCCGGAGCAGGTGCGGGCGCTCGGGGACGCGCTCGGCCGGGACATCCGCTACATCGAGCAGACCAGGGACGAGGCCAAACAGGCCTGGTTGGCCTCCGGGATCGACGAGGACACCGCCGAGTGGCTGCTGGCGGGAGGCCCGGACCTGCGGGTACCCGTCGAGCACGACTTCGAGCGGGCCACCGGCCGACCGCCCATCACCTACGCCGAGTGGGCCCGGCGCAACGCCGACTTGTTCCGCTGATCAGAACAGCGGCCACGGTATCGCACGCCAGTCGTCGCCCGGCGCCGGGAAGACGGGCTCCGCGAGGAGCTGGTCGGCGCGCCGGGCCACCGCGCGGATCTCCGCGCGGGTGAGGTGCGCGGCGAGCGTCTCCCCCAGCTCGTGGTCCAGCGCCCAGCGCAGCTTCTGCAGCTTGTCCACCGACTCGCCGGGCAGCGGGTCACCCACCCAGCCCCACAGCACGGTCCGCAGCTTCGGGTCGGTGTGCAGGCAGATGCCGTGGTCGACGCCGTAGATCCGCCCGTCGCCACCGGCCAGAACGTGCCCGCCCTTGCGGTCGGTGTTGTTCACGACGATGTCGAGCACGGCCAGGTCCCGCAGGCCCTGATGGTCCGCGTGGGCGAGCACCGCGGGCTCGCCCAGCCGGTCGTGGGCGTGCAACACCACACGCCAGCCCTCCGGCAGGTCCTCGGGCGCGCAGACGTCGACGAGCTCCTCGTCGGTCGTCTCGATCCAGAGCTGCACCATGCCCTCGCCGAACGGCCCGTCACGCAGCACCGTCGGCGGCACGCTCCCCAGCTCGGCGGCCTCCGCGACCAGGTACGTCGCCACTTCGCGGCCCGCGAGCGTGCCGTCGGGGAAATCCCACAGCGGGCGTTCGCCGTTCAACGGCTTGTACACCGCGTTGGCGCTCACGCCGTCGAGCTCGATGTTGCAGAACAGCGTGACGTTCGAGGCGTCGACGAGCCTGCCCTCGACGTCGATGCGGCCGCGCGCGACCAGCTCCCTGGCCGCGGGGTCGGCCGGGTCCACGTGTTCTGCTGCCAACTCGCTGTCAGCTTTCGTCGTCGGTGAGTTCCGAATCCCGACGATAGCCGTTCTGGCGCGGGCAGATGTGTCCCGCGGGGTCGAGGGGTTCACCACACAGCGGGCACGGCTTGCGGCCCGCGTTGACGACGCGGTCGGCCCGCGCGGCGAACGCGCGCGCGGCGGCGGGGCTCAGGAAGACCCGCACCGCGTCGGGGCCTTCCTCGGTGTCGTCGAGCACCACCGTCTCGTCCACCTCGCCCTCCGTGATGGCGAGCAGCTCTATGACCACCGCCTTGCTCTCGGCGTCCCAGCCGAGGCCCATCGTGCCGACCCGGAACTCCTCCTCGACGGGAACGTCGAGCGGTTCGGTGTCGACCAGCTCGTCGGGGACCTCCTCCGGCACGTCGGCGCCGAAGCGGCTGGCGATCTCCTCGAGCAGCGAGCCGAGCCGTTCGGCCAGCACGGCGACCTGTTGCTTCTCGATCGTCACGCTGATCGTGCGGGTGGTCTCCGACGCCTGCAGGAAGAACGTGCGGTCGCCGGGTTCCCCGACGGTTCCCGCGACGAAGCGGTCGGGTTGACGGAAGACGTGTATGACGCGAGCCATGGCACTTACGACCCTAAGCCAACTTCCAAGATCAAGCTCGTCCGGGGCGAGCACTCGCGTCCCGCGAGTCACCTAAGGTGGGCGAATGCCGAAGATCGCGCCGTACGGTAGCTGGTCATCGCCCATCCAGGCCGCCGACGTCGCCTCCGCCGGGGTCGTCCCGCAGTGGCTCGACGTCGTCGACGGCGCCGTGTGGTGGGCCGAGGCGCGCCCCGCCGAGGGCGGCCGGGTGTCGCTGGTCAGGTTGGTGGACGGCGACGTGGAGGAGCTGCTCCCCGCACCGTGGAACGCCCGCAACCGGGTCCACGAGTACGGCGGCAGGCCGTGGCTCTCCGACGGCACCACTCTCGTCTTCACCAACTGGACCGACCAGCGCGTCCACGTCCGCGACCTGATCTCCGGCGAAGTCACACCGATCACACCGGAGCCCCACGAGCACCACGGCATCCGCTACGGTGACCTGCGGCCCGGCCGCGAGGGCGAGGTGTGGGCGGTTCGGGAGCGCACCACCGGCCCCCGGCGCACCGACATCGCCCGCGACCTCGTCGCCATCCCACTGACCGGGGGTGAGCCGCGTTCGCTCTCGGCGAGCCACCATTTCCTCACCGCACCCCAGCTCTCGCCCGACGGCCGGCACGCCGCGTGGCTTGGCTGGAACCACCCGGCGATGCCGTGGGACGGCACCGAGCTGTGCGTGGCCGAGGTCCACGAGGACGGGACGTTCGGCGCCCACCACGTGCTGGCGGGCGGTCCGGACGTCTCGGTGTGCCAGCTGGAGTGGGAGGAATCGGGCACGCTGCTGGCGCTGCTCGATCCGGACGGCTGGTGGAACCTGCATCGCGTGACACTCGACGGCGAGCTCACCAACCTCGCGCCCGCCGAGGCCGAGCTCGGCGGGGCGCTGTGGAAGCTCGGTGCCCGCTGGACGGTTCCGCTCGGCGGCGGCAGGCACGCCGTGCTCCACTCCGGCAGGCTCGCGGTGCTCGACGAGGCCACGCGGTCGCTGACCCCGGTGGCGCCCGAGCTGACCGAGTGGGCCACCTCGCCCGCGGTGTTCGACGGCGGCGTCGTCGGGATCGCCGCCGGGCCCCGGCGGGACATCGCCGTGGTCCACGTCGACCTCGGCACGGGGACCGTCACCGACCTCACGCCGCAGCCACCGCTGCCGCCGGCCGGCTACCTGCCGGTTCCGCGGGCGCGGACGTTCCACACCGCGGACGGCGAGCCGGTGCCCGCCTACGTCTACCCGCCGGCCAACCCGGAGTTCACGGCGCCCCACGGTGAGCTGCCGCCTTACGTCGTGCACGCGCACGGCGGCCCGACCGGGCGGAACTACCCGGTGTTGTCGCTGGACTTCGCCTACTTCACGAGCCGCGGCATCGGAGTGGTCGCGGTCGACTACGGCGGCTCCACCGGCTACGGCAGGCAGTTCCGCGAGCGGCTGCGGGAACGCTGGGGCCTCGTTGACGTCGCCGACTGCGCCGCCGTGGCCGGGGCACTCGTCGCCGAGGGCACGGCCGACGGCGAGCGGATCGCGATCCGGGGCGGCAGCGCGGGCGGGTTCACCTCCGCGGCGTCGATGACGACGGTGCGCACGTACAGCGCGGCAACGATCAAGTTCCCGATCCTCGACCTGGAGCCGTGGACCGGCGACGGCGGCGAGACCCACGACTTCGAGTCCCGCTACCTCGACGGGCTGATCGGCCCGCTGCCGGAGACCGCCGAGCGCTACCTGAAACGCTCCCCCATCAACAACATCGGCGCCCTCGCGGGCCCGGTGCTGTTGCTGCAGGGGCTGGAAGACGAAATCTGCCCGCCCGAGCAGGCCGAGCGGTTCGTGGAGTCGCTGCGCGGCACCGGCATCCCGCACGCGCACCTGACGTTCGAGGGCGAGCAGCACGGGTTCCGCAAGGCGGACACGATCGTCACCGCGCTCGAGTCGGAGCTGGCGTTCTACGGCCAGGTGTTCGGTTTCGCCACGCCCGGCGTGCCGCCGGTGGACCTGCGGCGGTGAGGACGGCGCTGCGCCCGGGTGACACGGTCGCACTCGTCGCACCCGCCGGTCCGGTGCCCGCCGACCGGCTGGACGCCGGAGTCGCCGTACTGCAGACGTGGGACCTGCGGGTTCGATGCCTACCCGGCGTGCGGGCGCGGCACCCGGAGCTGTCCTACCTCGCGGGAACCGATGTCCAACGGGCGGCCGAGTTCCAGGAGGCGTGGCTCGATCCGGAGGTCGCGGCGGTGTTCGCCGCGCGGGGCGGCTACGGCTGCCAGCGCATGCTCGGCCTCGTCGACTGGGCGGCACTGCGCGCGGCGGGACCGACACTGTTCGCCGGCTCCAGCGACACCACCGCACTGCACGACGCGATCGGCGTCCACCTCGGGCTGCCGACGCTGTTCAGCCCGATGCCCGCGACCACGCATTTCGACGCCGTGGGCGCGGAGGGGCTGCGGGCGGCGCTGTTCACGCCCGCCGCCGGGCGCGTGCTCCGGGGGCCGGATGCGGAGACCCTCGTACCGGGTCGCGCACGCGGCACGCTGGTCGGCGGCAACCTCAGTCTGCTGGCCGCCGGCCTCGGCACGCCGGAGTGCCGGCCGGCGAGGGGTGGCATCGCGCTGCTGGAGGACGTCGGCGAGGAGCTCTACCGGATCGACCGCATGCTCACCCACCTGCTACGCGCGGGCTGGTTCGACGGCGTCCACGGCATCGCGCTCGGCTCGTGGAGCGGCTGCGCCTCGCCAGACTCCGTGCGTGCGCTGGTGCTGGACCGGCTCGGCCCGCTGGAGGTGCCGATGGTGTGGGACCTCGGTTTCGGCCACCACCCGGGTGCGCTGACCGTCCCACTGGGAGTGCCCGCGCAGCTCGACGCGGACGCCGCCAGCCTGGTGCTGGAGGGCTAGCCGACTGCAGTGAAGGCCACCTTCACTGCGTTGAACGCAGTGAAGGTGGCCTTCACTGCAGTCCGGGGAGGTGGGCTCCGCCTACGCTGAGTGGGTGCGGTTGGACGAGCGGGAGGCGCGGCGCCGGTTCGCCGCCGCGCGGGTGGCCAGGCTCGCCACGGTCGGACCGGACGGCGCGCCGCACCTGGTGCCCGTGACCTTCGCGGTCGTGGGCGACACCGTCGCGTTCGTCATCGACGCCAAGCCGAAGAGCACCACGAACCTGCGCCGCCTGCGCAACATCGCCGCCAACCCCAACGTCTCGTTCCTCGTCGATCACTACGACGACGACTGGAGCCGGTTGTGGTGGGTCCGCGCCGACGGCGCCGCGACCGTGGTGCCCGAGGACGCGCGGATGCTGACCGCGTTGCGCGACAAGTACCCGCAGTACGTCGAGACTCCTCCGGAGGGGCCGCTCGTGCGGGCCGGGATCAGCGCGTGGCGGGGCTGGTCGGCTCGTCCATGACCGACGGCTCCGGCTCGGCGGGCCGCTTCGGCTCCCTGCGCCACGCGGCGATCAGGCCGAGCGGGTCGGGGCGCAGCAGCGACGCGGCGCCGTACAGGCTGGCCGCGATCACGATCGCGATGAACCACCAGTCGTAGAGGCTCTGCTCGCCGGTCGGGTAGTACACGAGCACGAGGAACATCGACACGCCGACCATCCCGGCCAGGTGCAGGCGCTTCCACGGGAACGCCGAGGCGATCACGAAGCCCCAGGTGAGGTACCACGGCAGCGTCGGAGGCGCGAGGATCGCGACGGCGAGCAGCGACAACGCCATCCGGAAGATCGCCTCGGTGCCGCCGTGCCGCGAGAGCCACCACTGCCGCACCAGGAAAGCGGCGAGCACGACCCAGGCGATGCCGCGCGCCACGGTGACGAACGGCGACGCCTGCACGTCCACCACGACGTTGACGAGCGTGTAGAAGATCTCGCCGATGCCGGTGGGGAAGTTGAGCCAGTTCGCGATGATCTGCGGCGCCTGCAGTCCGGTGACCCAGCCGAGGTTGAACGACCCCAGCGACAACCAGGTGCCGACCACGAACACGGCGCCGAACGCGGCCAGCGACGGCACGACCGCCTTGACGAAGCGCCGGAACAGGCTCTCCTCCGCCGGCAGGTGGTTGGCCCACACCCACACCAGGAACGGCAGGGCGATCGCGGCGGTCGGCTTGATGAGCATGCCGATGGTCACGAGCACGACGGCGAGCAGGTGCCTGCGTTCCAGCGCGGCGAGCACGCCGAGAGTGAGCAACCCCAGCATCAGTAGGTCGTTGTGCGGACCGCCGACGAGGTGGATCACCATCATCGGGCTGGCAACCGCGAGCCACATCGTCACCGGCAGCTTGCCGCCGAGGTGCTTCACGAGCCTCGGCAGTGCCCACAGCATCGCGCCGAGCCCGACCAGCAGCACGAGCCGCGTCACGATGACGCCGAGGATCATGTTGTTGCCGGTGAAGGACACGATGCCCTTGGCGACCAACAGGAACAGCGGCCCGTACGGCGCGGGTGTGGTCTGCCACAGCGGGTGCACGTTCTGCACCACGTCCGGCAGCGTGTCCAGCGCGGCGGGGCCGTAGGCGTAGGGGTCGAGCCCGTGCAGCAGCTGCGCGCCCTGTCCCAGGTAGGAGAAGACGTCGCGCGTGAACAACGGCGGCGCGACGAGCAGCGGCACCATCCAGCACAGCGCGGCCACGACGACGGGCCTGGCCCCGATGCGCCCGGCGAGCGCGTGGCGGCCTAGCCTGACCCACGCCCACACGACCAGCCCGAAACCCGCGTAGAGCAGCACCGTGGCGAGCGCCTTGCCGTGGCCGTACCGGATCCACGACAGCGGGCCCGTGCCGAGCACGGGATCGCGGACGAGCACGCCGGCGGCGCCGAACGAGGCGAGCAGCACCAGGATGCTTCCCACGACGCCCATCGCGATCGTGCGGTACGGGAACCGCGACGGCTCACGAACATCGGCCAGCGCCGCTTCGGCAGCAGGCCGGTCCGCGTCGGTGCCTGGGTTGGGCACGGGGTCTGTGGTGGTGGCCATGTCGAGCTTCGAGGTTACACACCGCGTTCGGACGCACGCGCCGTACCCGTCGGCAGGGCGGCGAGCAAGGACTTCGTGTACTCGTGCCGCGGTTCGAGCAGCACCTGTTCCACCGGGCCCACCTCGACGAGCTCACCCCGGTACATCACGGCCACGCGGTCGGCGATGTTCCACGCGAGTCCGAGGTCGTGGGTGATGACGAGCGCGGCGAGCCCGAGTTCCCTGCGCAGGCGCAGCAGCAGCCCGAGGATCTCGCCCCGCACCGACGCGTCGAGCGAGGCCACCGGCTCGTCCGCCACCAGCACACTGGGCCGCAGCGCGAGGGCGCCCGCGATGACGACGCGCTGCCGCTGTCCGCCGGAGAGCTCGTGCGGCAACCGGGACAGGTATGTCTCCGCAGGTCGCAGCTCGGCCGCCGCGAGCGCCTCCAGCACGAGCGAGCGCTCGTCGCCGGTGAGCCCGTGGATGCGCGGGCCCTCGGCCACGGCCTCGTAGACGGTGTGGCGGGGGTTGAGCGCGCTCGCCGGGTCCTGGAGCACGAGCTGTACCTGGCGGCGGTACTCCTTCAGCCCCGCCGACGACGTGGGCACCAGCCTGCCGTCGTATAGCACGGAGCCCGCGGTGGGCCGTTGCAGGCCGAGCAGGGTCCGCGCGAGCGTGGTCTTGCCGGAGCCGGACTGGCCGACGAGCGCGACGATCTCGTCGCGGCGCACGTCGAGGTCGACTCCGGCGACGGCGTGGACGGCCTCGCCGCGCCGATCACGGAACGTGACCCTGAGATCCCGTGCGGCCAGCAGTCCGGGCGTCTCCTCGTCGGGTGTGGCCCGGTCCGGTTCGGGCGGCAGGGGGTTCGCGGTGGCGGGGGCGAACCGGGAGGCCGGGTCGCCGACCGTCGGGAACGCGGCCGCGAGCGCCCTGGTGTGCTCGTGCCGGGGCCGCGCCATCACCTCGTCGCCGGGTCCCTCCTCCACCACCTCGCCCCGGTACATCACGGCGATGCGCCGGCACGTCGCCGCGAGCACCGACAGGTCGTGGGTGATGAGCACGAGCCCGATGCCGCGCTCGGCGACGAGCTCGCCCAGCAACGCGAGCACCTGTGCCTGCACGATGACATCGAGCGCCGTGGTCGGCTCGTCGGCGAGGATGAGCCTCGGTTCACACGCGAGCGCCATCGCGATCATCACGCGCTGCTTCTGCCCGCCGGAGAGCTCGTGCGGGTAGGACCGGGCCTTCTCCGGTGGCAGGTCCACCTGCTCGAGCAGTTCGGTCACCCGCGCCCGCACCTTCGGTTCGGGCAGGTCGGTGTGCAGGCGGATGGGCTCTGCGATCTGCTCGCCGACGCGGCGCACCGGGTTCAGCGCGTGCATGGCGCCCTGGAACACGACCGAGGCCGACGACCAGCGCACCGCCCGCAGCCTGCCCCAGCGCATGGTGGTGACGTCCTCGCCGTCGAGCAGGATCTCGCCGGTGACGTTCGCGGACCTGGGCAGCAGCCGCAGCACGCTGAGCGCGACCGTGGACTTGCCGGAGCCCGACTCCCCCGCGATGCCCAGGGTCTCGCCGGGCGCAAGGGCCAGGTTCACGCCGCGGACGGCCTGCACCGCCTCGCCGCCGGTCGAGTATGTGACGCCGAGGTTGCGCAGTTCGAGCAGCTGACTCATCTTCCCGCCTTCAGGCGCGGGTTGAGCACCGTCTCCAGTGCCCGCCCGACGAGGGTGAACGACAGCACGATCACCACGATCGCCAGTCCTGGCGGCAGTAGGTACCACCAGGCGCCGGCGGTGACCGCGCCGGAGGACAGCGCCGTCTGCAGCATCGAGCCCCACGACACGGAGGTGGGGTCGCCGAGGCCGAGGAACGACAGCGTCGACTCCGCGATGATCGAGCTGCCGACGACGAGGGTGGTGTTGGCGAGCACGAGCGGCAGCACCGCCGGCAGCACGTGCTTGCCGATGAGGTGGGCGTGCCCGCCGCCGAGCGCCTTCGCGCGCTCGATGTAGGGCCTGCTCTCGATCGTCAGTGTCTGCGCCCGGACCAGCCGCGCCGTCGACGGCCACGACGTGACGCCGATGGCGAGCACGATGGTCCAGACGCCCTTGGTCAGCACGCTGGACAGCGCGATGGCCAGCACCAGCGAGGGCAGGACCAGGAAGAAGTCGGTGACGCGCAGCAGCACGGCGGATGGCCAGCCCTGGAAGTGCGCGGCCACGATGCCCACGAGTGTGCCGATGAACACCGACAGCACCGTCGCGGCGAAGCCCACGAGTAACGACACCCGCGCGCCCCAGAACGTCAGCAGCAGCACGGAGCGGCCGTCGACATCGGTGCCGAGCCAGTACTCGCCCGACGGTGGCTGGAGCGGGGTTCCGGTGGCGCTGATGACGTCGAGCCCGCTCTCGTCGGTGATGAGCGGGGCCAGGACGGCGAGCACGACGATCGCCGCGAGCACGCACAGTCCGACGAGCCCGCCGCGGTTGGTGCGGAACTCCCGCCAGAGGTCCCTCGCGGCGGTGCGCCGCCGCTGCCACGCCGGTGAGGTCATGCCGCACGCACCCGTGGGTCGAGCACGCGGTAGAGCAGCTCGGCGAGCAGGTTCATGACGATCACCGATCCGGCCAGCACCACGAACACTCCTTGCAGCAGCGGCAGATCCGGTCCCCGCAGCGCGTCGTAGGTGAGCAGCCCGAGCCCGGGCCACGAGAACACGGCCTCGACGGTCACCGTGCCGGACACGACCATTCCGAACTGCAGGAACACGAGCGTGACGGCGGGCAGCAGCGCGTTCGGCACGGCGTGGCGGCGCCGCACGAGGTCGTCGCGCAGGCCCTTGGCGCGCGCGGTGGTCAGGTATTCCGAGCCCATCTCCTCCAGCAGGGAGGAGCGCATCACGAGCATGTACTGGGCGTAGATCACCGCGAGCAGCGTCAGGCACGGCAGGGTCAGGTGCCAGGCGACGTCGAGGGTCTGGGCGAGGAAACCCTCCGGCAGGTCCGGCGAGCGCATGCCACGGCTGGGGAACAACCCCTGCGTGGCGATGAGCAGCAGCAGGCCGAGCCAGAACTGCGGCACGGACCAGAGCGTGAGCGCGACGCCGGTGTGCGCGCGGTCGAACGCGCTGTCGCGCTTCCACGCGGCCCTGACGCCCAGCCACATGCCGAGCGCGACGGCGAGCACGGTCGCCGTGCCCACCAGCAGGACGGTGGGCCACAACCGCTCGCCGATCATCGTGGCGACCGGGCGGTTGTACAGGTACGACGTGCCGAGGTCGCCGCGCAGCAGGCCGAGGGCGTAGTCGAGGAACTGCCGCCACAACGGCTCGTCCACGCCGAGTCGTTCGCGCAGCCGCGCGAGCTGCTCCGGGCTCGTCGGGCGGTCGCGCGTCATGGTGGCCACGGGGTCACCGGGGATCATGCGGAACAGCAGGAACCCGAGCACCACGACGAACACCAGGCTGGCGAGCGCGCCGCCGACCTTCCCCGCGACGAACCGGGACGTCGAGGTCCCGGCCCGGCGCTCGTCGAGGTCGGCGGCGGGCGGGCCGCCGGTCGTGCTGGTGGTCAAGGCCGGCTACTCCCGGTCCTCGGCGGGTGTCCTGCGGCGGGCGAGTGCCGTGCCGCCGCCGACGAGCAGCAGCAGCGCCCCCGCACCGATCGCCACCCACGCGCCCGCGGGCAGTCCGCCGTCGTCACCGCCCCCGCCGCCCTCGACGGGCCGGGCGCCGTAGAAGCCCCAGTAGCCGGTCTGCTCCATGATCTGGCCCTCGCCGGCCGGCTGCCGGACGAAGCCGGTGAACCGGTCGGAGCGGTAGGCCTCCAGCACGTTGTCGTAGTCGAGCACGAGGCTCGGCGCCTGCTCGTAGTAGCGGGCCTGCGCCTGCCTGACCAGCTCCGCACGCTTGGTCCGGTCGGTCTCCGCGGCCTGCCGGGCGTAGAGGTCGTCGTAGACGGCGTCGCAGAAGAACGCGTTGCTACTGCTGCTGCCCGAGGTGGCGGGCAGGCTCGCGCAGGTCTGCTTGCCGAGGATGTAGTCCGGGTCGGGGTTGGTGCCCCAGCCCGACAGCGCGAGGTCGTAGTGGCCGGACGACGTGGTCTCGTCCACCTCGTTGTCGGAAACCAGGTGCTTGGTCACGGTGATGCCGATGTCGCCGAGCCAGCCGGCGATGTAGTCGCTGGCGCGCAGGCCGTAGTCCTCGCTGGAGCGCGCGGTGAGCCGGAACTCGAGCTTCCGGCCGTCGGGGCCGACGCGGACGCCGTCGGGGCCCTCGCGGTAGCCCGCGGCGTCGAGCTCACGGCCGGCCGCGGCGGGGTCGAACGTGTACTTCTCGCCGGCGGGCGGCGTGTAGTGGAAGTCGGAGTAGATCGGCGGGACGAGGCCGCCGGGCAGCTCGCCGTAGCCGCCGAGCACCTTGTCCACCAGCGCCTGCGGGTCGATGGCCTTGGCGATGGCGCGCCGCACGCGGACGTCGCGCAGCGCGGGGTGGCCGTCGCCGATGGACTGGCCCTCGATGTTCTTGGCGCCGGGGTTCATCAGCAGCTCGCGGTAGCGGCGGCCGGAGGCCTGGTTGGTCTCGATGCCGTCCTCGCCCTTGAGGCTGTCGAACTGCGCCTGGGTGAGCCGGTTGACGAAGTCGATCTCGCCGTTCTTCAGCGCGGCGACGGCTGCGTCGGCGTTCTCGAACTTGACGAACTGCAGCTCGTCGATCCTCGGCGCGCCGCGCCAGTAGTCGGGGTTGGCCTTGAGGGTGACGATCTCGTTGGGCCGGTACTCGGAGATCAGGAACGGTCCGCTGCCGACGCCGACCACGTCGACGCTGTCGGTCTCCGGATCGGCCATGTCGTCGATACCGGACCAGACGTGCTCGGGCACGATCGGCACGTCGAGTGCCGTCATGCTGGCCTGCGGCTTCTTGATCTTGATGACGAGGGTGCGCGGATCGGGCGCGGTGACGCGTTCGAAGTTCTCCACGTAGCTGCCGTTGGCCTCGGCGGCCTTGGGGTCGCTCATGATCCGGTTGAAGGTGAACGCGGCGTCCTTGGCGGTCACCGGCTTGCCGTCGGACCACGTCATGCCCTCGCGGATGGTGAACGTCCACGTCAGCTTGTCGGGCGAGGTCTCCCAGCTCTCGGCGAGTCCCCCGGTCGGCGTGGCGTCCTCGGCGGAGGGCAGGGTGAGGAACTCCCACGCGAAGCGGCCGATCATGGTGCTCGACGCGAAGCTCGCGGTGAACGGGTTCAGATGGTCGATCTCCTGGACGAGCGCGACGCGCAGCACCGTGTCGGACTGGGCCTGCGCCTGCGGCGATGGCGGCACGGCGACCAGGAGCGGAACCGCGAGCAGGGCGAGCGCCGCTCTCGCCCTGCGGAGACGACTGAAACCCACTGTGCACCCCTCGTTGCTGTCCGAGATCCCGAAGCGGAAAAGTAACCACTTCCCGCTTCGTCGTGTCAACGATTTGCCGAACCGAATGCCAACCCGTGACCGACGCAGTAGGTTTGCCCCATGCGGATCATGGTCTCGGCGGACATGGAGGGCGCCACCGGAGTCACCTGGACCGACGACGTGGTGCCGGGAACGGAGCAGTGGCAACGGTTCCGCCGCCTGTTCACCGGCGACGTCAACGCCACGATCGCGGGACTGTGCGACGCGGGCGCCGACGACGTGCTCGTCAACGAGGCCCACTCCTCGCAGCGCAACCTCCTGCTCGAGGACCTGGATCCGCGGGCGCGCATGCTCACCGGGCGGCACAAGCCGCTGTCGATGATGGAGGGCATCGACTCCGGCGTCGACGGCGTGGTGTTCCTCGGCTACCACGCCGGCGCCGGCTGCGACGGCGTCCTGTCGCACACCTACCTGCCCAACCAGATCACCGGCGTGTGGCTCGATGGTGTGCCGGCGAGCGAGGGCAGGCTCAACGCGGCGCTGGCCGCCGAGTACGGCGTGCCCGTGCTCGTGGTGAGCGGCGACGACAAGACCGTCGAGGACGCCCGCGACTACGCATCGGACGCCGCGCTGGTGGCGGTGAAGCAGTGCGTGAGCCGCTACGCCGCGATCTGCAGCCCGCCCTCGGTCACGGCGGCGCTGCTGACCGAGGCCGCCGCGACGGGCATGAAGCGCGCGGGCCGTGTCGAGCCGGTGACCGGCCCGCACCGGATCGAGGTCGAGTTCGACGCCAGCCACCTCGCCCAGGCGGCCGCGGTGGTGCCGACAGTCGAGCAGACCGGGGTGCGCAGGGTGGGCTTCGACGCGCCCGGCATGACCGAGGCGATGAAGGCGTTCAAGGTGGTGACGGCCATCGCGGACGGCGCGGTGCAGGGCAAGTACGGCTGAGCGGGCGAGGCACGATGAACACCGACCTGACCGACCTGACCGACCTGACCGACACCGTGGAGCTGTGTGCGAGGCTGATCCGCTTCGACACCACCAACCACGGCAACGGGGACTCCGAGGGTGAGCGGGAAGCCGCCGAGTTCGTGGCCGAGGTGCTCGCCGCCGCGGGCGTCGAGTCGCACACGTACGAGTCGGCACCGCGCAGGGCCAACGTCGTCGCGCGGGTGCCGGGTGAGGACCCGTCGCTGCCGGCACTGCTGGTGCAGGGCCATCTCGACGTCGTGCCCGCCGACGCCGCCGACTGGAGCGTCCACCCGTTCTCCGGGGAGGTGCGCGACGGCTTCCTGTGGGGCAGGGGCGCGGTGGACATGAAGGACTTCTGCGCGATGGTGCTCTCCGTCGTGCACTCGCTCGCCGCCTCAGGGCGTCGCCCGCGCCGGGACCTCGTGCTCGCGTTCGTGGCCGACGAGGAGGACCAGGGCGGCTACGGCGCGCACTGGCTGACCGCGGAGCACCCGGAGCTGTTCGCCGACTGCGCCGCGGCGATCAGCGAGTCGGGCGCCTACAGCTACCACGTGCGCGCTGCCGACGGCACGCCCGTGCGCCTCTACCCCATCGGCACCGCGGAGCGCGGCACCGCCCACCTGCGGCTCACGGCGCGAGGGCGGGCCGGGCACGGTTCGCGCCGCAACGAGGAGAACGCCGTGGTGCGGCTGGTCAACGCGCTGCACGCGCTCGCGGCGCACACGTGGCCGGTGGTGCTCACGCCCTCGGTGCGGGCGTTCCTCGAGCGCACCGGCGAGGCGCTGGGCGTGGAGATCGACCTCGCCGATATCGACGGCACGCTGGCCCGGCTCGGCCCCGCGGCCGGGCTGGTGGAGTCGACGGTGCGCAACAGCACGACGCCGACGATGCTGCAGGCCGGGTACAAGGTCAACGTCATCCCCGGCATCGCGAACGCCCTGGTGGACACACGCGTGCTGCCGGGCACAGAGGAAGGGCTGCTCGCCCAGGTCGACGCGCTGCTCGGCCCTGGCGTGGAACGCGAGTTCGTGTCGCACCAGCCCGCCGTCGAGGCTCCGGTGGACTCGCCGTGGTTCGACGCGATGGCCGCGGCCCTGCGTGCCGAGGACCCGGAGGCCGTGGTGGTGCCGTACTGCATGGGCGGCGGCACCGACGCGAAGGCGTTCGCCCCGCTGGGCATCGACTGCTACGGCTTCGCCCCGTTGTGGCTGCCCGAGGGCTTCGCCTACCGGGCGATGGCGCACGGCGTGGACGAGCGGGTGCCCGTGGAGGGCCTGCGGTTCGGGACGCGCGTGCTGGAACGCCTGCTCGTGTCGGTCTGAGCGGTTCCCGCGATCGCCACTACGGTGACTGGCGTGGTGGCCACCGAGTTCTTCTCCTCGTTCGAGGACGGCGACCCACAACCGGGCACGGGCCAGCGCCTGCGCACCCACGTCGGAACCGGTCCCGTCCGGCCGCTCGCCGCGACGGCGGGCGCGGGATTCACCGGCACCAGGGCGCTGCACTACGCGACCGGCGTGGCCGGTCCGGCGCGGGCCGGCCTGTTCACGGTCGAGGTGCCGATCACCGAGCACACCGAACTGTCCTACGTGGTGTGCCCGGAATCGGACGGGACGCCGCCGAGCTACCGGAGCACCTTCGTGGGCGTGGATCTCGAGTTCGCCGACGGCACCACGCTCGGCGAGCTGGCCCCGCACACACGGGCCCGCGCGCGAGGCGAGTCGAAGGAGCTGTACGTCGACCAGTGGAACCTCGTGCGCGTGCCGGTGGGCGCGGTCGCCGCCGGCCGCACGGTGCGGGCGATCGTGCTCGTCACCGACGTGCCCGGTGAGGGTCCCGAGCTGACCGGCTGGCTCGACGACATCCGCCTCGCGGATCGCCCTTCCGTCGCCAGGGAGCCCGTCGAGCACGTCCGCACCACCAGGGGCACACACTCCAGCGCCCGCTTCTCGCGGGGCAACTGCCTGCCCGCGACCGCGCTGCCGCACGGCTTCAACCTGTGGACCCCGGTGACCGACGCCCGCGCGCTCGACTGGGTCTACGAGTACCACTCCGGGAGTCGCCCGGCATTGCAGGCGCTCGCGCTGAGCCACCAGCCGAGCCCGTGGGTCGGCGACCGGCACACGTTCCAGGTGATGCCGGGGATGGGCGAGGTGGTGACCGATCCGGCTGCGAGGGCGCTCGCGTTCTCGCACGACGACGAGATCGACCGGCCCCACCACTACGGCGTGCGGTTCGCGTGCGGCATCACCGCCGACATCGCACCCGCCGACCACGGCGCGATCCTGCGCTTCACGTTTCCCGGCGAGGGCGGCTGGCTGCTCTTCGACAACGTCCGCAACCGGGGCGGGCTGCGCGTCGACGTCACCAACCGCACGGTCACCGGCCACACGTGGGTGCGCAGCCGGTCGTCGGCGGGCGCGCGCCGCATGTTCGTGTACGCCACGTTCGACGAGCAGCCCAGCGGCGGCGGGCGGAACCGGAAGCCGTTCTGGCGGACCGTGACCGGCCACGTGCGGTTCACCGCCCGGGAGGTGACCATGCGCATGGCCACCTCGCTGATCAGCCTCGAGCAGGCCCGGCGGAACCTGGAGCTGGAGGTCGCCGCGCCGCTCACCTTCGCCGACGTGCGCGACCGGGCCCGCGAGGCGTGGGGGGAGCTGCTGGGCCGGGTCGAGGTCGAGGGCGCCACCGACGACCAGCTGGCCACCCTCTACTCCAGCCTGTACCGGCTGTTCCTCTACCCGAACTCCGGGCACGAGGACACCCCGCGCGGCGTGCGGCACGCGAGCCCGGTGGTGTGCCGCCGGTGGCCCAGCACTCGCACGCGCACCGGGGCGAAGGTGCTGCACGGGCCGATGTCGGTGAACAACGGCTTCTGGGACACCTACCGCACCACGTGGCCCGCGCTCGCCCTGCTCACCCCTCGCCGCTGCGGTGAGCTCATCGAGGGGTTCGTGCAGCAGTACCGCGAGGGCGGCTGGATCGCCCGCTGGTCGGCGCCCGGCTACGCGAACTCCATGGTCGGCACCAGCTCCGACGTCGCGTTCGCCGGGGCCTACCTCAAGGGCGTGCGCGGCTTCGACGTGCGCGCCGCGTACGAGGCGGCCCTGCGCAACGCCACCGTCGCCCCGCCGAACCGCGCCGTCGGCCGCAAGGGCCTCACCGAGTCGGTCTTCCTCGGCTACACGCCACTGTCCACGCGGGAGGGACTGTCGTGGGCCTTGGAGGGCTGCGTCAACGACTCCGGCATCGCCGCGCTCGCGAGGGCGCTCGGCGACGAGGACAACGCCGTCTACTTCGCGAGCAGGGCACGGAACTACGTGCACCACTTCGACGGCAGGACCGGGTTCTTCCAGGGCCGGAGAGCCGACGGCCGCTGGCGCCGCGACCCCGGCGACTACGACCCCGCCGAATGGGGTCACGACTACACCGAGACCAACGGCTGGAACACCGCGTTCTCCGCGCCGCACGACGGCGAGGGGCTCGCCGCGCTGCACGGCGGGCGCGCGCGTCTTGAGTCCATGTTGGACCGTTTCTTCGCGACACCGGAGACGGGGCTGCGCACCGGGTCTTACCACAAGGTGATCCACGAGATGACCGAGGCGCGCGACGTGCGGCTCGGCCAGTACGGTCACTCGAACCAGCCGTCCCACCACATCCCGTACGTCTACGCCCACGCCGGCGCGCCCGCGAAGACGCAGCGGATCGTGCGCGAGGTGCTGCGCCGCTGCTACCTCGGCGGCGAGATCGGGCAGGGCTACCCGGGCGACGAGGACAACGGCGAGCTGTCGGCGTGGTACCTGTTCAGCGCGCTGGGCTTCTACCCGCTGGACCCCGGGGGCACCCGGTACGTGCTCGGTTCTCCCCTGTTCCCCCGGACGGTCGTGCACCTGGAGAACGGCAACGACCTGGTGATCAACGCGCCCCGCGCGGGTGAGGGGGACGTCTACGTCCAGGGCCTGCGCATCGACGGCGAGCCGCACGACACACCATGGCTCGACCACGACGTGCTCACGGCGGGCGCGGTGCTGGACGTCCAGCTGGGCCCCGAGCCGAGCGACTGGGGTGTGCTGAGCACGGCACCGGAGCCACCGGCCCCGTTGCGTGACCTGCCGGGTCCGGCGCACTGCCTCGACGGCACCGACGTGACCGCCCTGCGCGACGACACCAGCCGCACCGAGGTGACGTTCTCCTCCGCGACCCCGGTACTCGGCCACGTCGCACCCGCACCGGCGACGGTGCGCTGCTACACGCTGACCTCGGCCGGCCGCGAGGGCGACCCGTGCTCGTGGGTGCTGGAGGGCTCGGCCGACGGTACCGAGTGGACGGTGCTCGACGCGCGCCGCGACGAGATGTTCCCCTGGCGCAGGCAGACCCGCGCGTTCCGCGTGGCCGAGCCGAAGCCGTTCCTCCAACACCGGCTGCGGATCACGGAGGCACGCGGGCGCCTGCGGCTGGCCCAGTGGGAGCTGCTCGCATGATCGCCACCGCGCTCGACCGGCTGCGCGCCTCCGACCCCGGGCTCGTGTGGGTGCGGTCCGCCGCGTCGGCGGTGCTCGGCATCGGGATCGCGGCGGGCGCGCTCGTGGCCCTCGGCCAGCCGCTAACGGTCGTGCTCGTCGGCGCCATCGCGGCGATGATGTCGGCGTTCACGGTCACCGACCCCGAGCCGGGACAGCAGGCCGTGACACTGGTGCTGGGTTTCGCGGTCGGCGCCGCCGCGCTCACGGCGGCAAGCCTCGGCCAGGCCGCGCCGCCGCTGGACGGCATCGTGTTCGTGCTGCTCATCTTCGTGGCCGTGTACGCGCAGCGGTTCGGACCACGCGGGATCGCGCTGGGCTCGCTGGCGTTCTTCCTGTTCTTCTTCGCGATGTTCCTGCAGACCAGGGTCGGACAGGTGCCGGTGTTGCTGCTGGCGCTCGCGGTGGGACTCGGCGCGAACACGCTCGTGCGGTTCGCGTTTCTGCCGCGCAGGCCGGAGCGGGAGCTGCTGAGCGTGCGCAGGGCATTCCGCGCCCGGCTCGGCGCGGTCGTGCGCGCGGCCATCGCCCACCTCGCCTCCGGCGGCTCGGCCCGCAGCGACAAGCAGCTGCGGCGCGCGGGCGACCGGCTCCACGAATGCGTGCTGCTGATCGAGGACACCGCCGAGGACGTGATCGACCCGGCCGCGGCCGCCCTCCTGCGCAGGCGCGCCATCGAGGTCGAGCTCGCCGTGCAGTGGCTCACGATCACCACCCGCCGCACGTGCGCCGACACCCTGGACGAGGCCGTGCGCGACGACCTGCTGGCCCGGCTGCGGCGGCTGGGCACGCTCATCGAACGCGATCCGCGCGAGCTGCCCGTGATCAGCGAGACCGACGAGTTCAGCAAACTGCTCGTCGAGGGCAGCAGGCTCAGCGATCAGCCCCGGCCCGGCGACGAGCTGCGCAGGGCCATGGCCGAGCTCGCGCTCGCCGACGTCAACGCTCAGCGCATCGCCGAGCGCGACTACTCCGCCGAGACCGAGCCACCCGAGCCGGAGGAGCCCGAGCGCACCCGGGTCTTCGCCTGGGACAACCGCACCCGCAGCGCGCTGCAGGCCGTGATCGGCGGCGGGCTCGCGGTCGTCGGCGGCGAGTTGGTGTCGCCCCAGCGGTGGTACTGGGCGGTGCTGACCGTGTTCGTCGTGTTCGTCGGCACGTCGAGTGCGGGCGCCACCCTGGTGAAGGGCGCCCGCCGGTTCGCGGGCACGCTGGTCGGGATCTTCGCCGGCGCCCTGTGCGCGCTGCTCGTCACCGGCAGCACCACGGCGACGATCGTGCTGATCCTCGTGTGCGTGTTCGGCACGGCGTTCGTCGCCAGGGTCTCGCAGACGGCGATGGCGTTCTTCATCACCACGATGCTGGGCCTGCTCTACAGCCTGCTGGGCACGTTCAGCCTTGAGGTGCTGGGCGTGCGGCTGGCCGAGACGGCCGTTGGCGCGCTCGCGGGCGTCCTGGCCGCCGTGGTGATCGTGCCGGTGCGCACCAGGTCGGTGCTGCTCGAGGACGTCGCCGCAGCGCTGGAGGATCTCCGCGAGTTCGTGGTGCAGGCCGACGCGCTGCTGACCGGGCGGGAGAACGTCAACGTCATCGAGCTCTCCCGGCAGCTGGACCGGGCGGTGGAACGCCTGCGCGCGACCGTCGAACCGCTGACCCACCCGATCAACCTCCGCGGCGCGCGTCGCGACTACGGCTGGTACGTGCTGAACACGCTCGAGGCCATCGCCTTCCGTGCCCGCAACATCGCCGCCAGGGCTCAGCCCGGCCTGCTCGCGCTCGACGGGCGGCTGCCCGCGCTGATCGAACGGCTCACCGGCAACATCGACGTGCTGCTCGAGGTCGTCGGCGGCGGCACGGAGCAGCGGGCGCTTGCCGAGGCCGGGGGCGCGCCGCCGGGCGACCTGGCAGACAGCGCGCAGGCCAGGACCGTGCTGTCGAGCCTGGGCAAGCTGGACGAGGCACTGCTCGCGCTCGGCAGGGCCTTCGACGTGGAGACCTCCGCCGCTCAATCGGTACAGGTGAGGCGACGCACCCACCCATCCGGAGCAGCGGCCGATAACATCCCCGATACAAGAACAGAACCCGTCAGCAGGAGAACGTTATGACCCAAGCCCCTGTCAACGTCACCGTCACCGGCGCTGCCGGCCAGATCGGCTACGCGCTGCTGTTCCGCATCGCGTCCGGTCAGCTGCTGGGTCAGGACACTCCGGTGAAGCTGCGGCTGCTGGAGATCCCGCAGGCGGTGAAGGCGGCCGAGGGCACCGCACTGGAGCTGGAGGACTGCGCGTTCCCGCTGCTGGCCGGAGTCGACATCTTCGACGACGCGAAGCAGGCGTTCGAGGGCGTCAACGTGGCACTGCTGGTGGGCGCGCGCCCGCGCACGAAGGGCATGGAGCGCGGTGACCTGCTCGAGGCCAACGGCGGCATCTTCAAGCCGCAGGGCGAGGCCATCAACGCCGGCGCCGCCGACGACGTGAAGGTGCTCGTGGTGGGCAACCCGGCCAACACCAACGCCCTCATCGCGCAGTCGCACGCGCCCGACGTCCCGGCCGAGCGGTTCACCGCGATGACCCGCTTGGACCACAACCGCGCGATCGCGCAGCTCGCGAAGAAGCTGGGCGTCGCCGTTTCCGACGTGAAGAAGCTGACCATCTGGGGCAACCACTCGGCGACCCAGTACCCGGACATCTTCCACGCCGAGGTGGGCGGCAAGAACGCGGCCGAGGCCGTGAACGACAAGGCGTGGCTGGCCGACGAGTTCATCCCCCGTGTGGCCAAGCGCGGCGCGGAGATCATCGAGGCCCGCGGCGCGTCGTCGGCGGCGTCCGCGGCGAACGCGGCCATCGACCACGTCTACGACTGGGTCAACGGCACCCCGGACGGCGACTGGGTCTCGATGGGCATCCCGTCGGACGGCTCCTACGGCGTCCCGGAGGGCATCATCTCGTCGTTCCCCGTCACCTGCAAGAACGGCAAGTACGAGATCGTCCAGGGCCTGGAGATCGACGACTTCTCCCGCGAGCGCATCGACGCCTCCGTGCGCGAGCTCACCGAGGAGCGCGACGCCGTCAAGCAGCTCGGCCTCGTCTGAGCGCTTCCCGATCCGCAGTGAAGGCCACCATGCCTGCGTTCAACGCAGTGATGGTGGCCTTCACTGCATTCTGGCTCAGGCGCCGGTGAGGCCCCGGCGCTTCAGCAGGGGCTCGATCTCGGGGTCGCGGCCGCGGAAGGCGCGGAACGCCTCCATCGCGTCCACGCTGCCACCCCTGGCGAGCAGCTCCCGGCGGTAGTGGTCGCCGTTCTCGCGGGTGAGCCCGCCGTTCTCGCGGAACCACTCCACCGAGTCGGCGTCCAGTACCTCGCTCCAGATGTAGGAGTAGTACCCCGCCGCGTACCCGGTGCTGAAGATGTGGGCGAAGTAGGTGCTGCGGTAGCGCGGCGGAACCGTCTCCAGCGCCACGCCCGCCTTCTCCAGCGCGTCCGCCTCGAACCGCCGCACGTCGCCGATGGCGGAGTCCGCGCCGATCAGGTGCCACGAGAGGTCCAGCAGCGCGGCCGCGAGGTACTCCGTGGTCGCGAAGCCCTCGCCGTACTGCCGTGACTCCTCCAGCCGCTCCACCAGCCGCGCGGGCAGCGGCTCGCCGGTGCGGTGGTGCCGGGCGTAGTTGGTCAGCACCTCCGGCCACAGCGCCCACATCTCGTTGACCTGCGAGGGGAACTCCACGAAGTCACGCGGCACACTCGTACCCGAGAACGTCGGGTACTCGACGTCGGAGAGCAGCCCGTGCAACGCGTGCCCGAACTCGTGGAACGCCGTGGTCACCTCGTCGTAGGTCAGCAGCGTCGGCTCCCCCGCCGGCGGCTTGGCGATGTTCAGGTTGTTCACCACCACCGGCCGCTCCCCCAGCAGGCGGGACTGGTCGACGAACGTGTTCATCCACGCGCCTCCGCGCTTGGAGTCCCGCGTGTAGTAGTCACCGAGGAAGAGCCCGAGCGGGCTGCCGTCGGCGTCGGTCACCTCGAACACGCGCACGTCCGGGTGGTACTTCGGCAGATCCTGGCGCTCGGTGAACGTGAGCCCGTACAGCCGGCTCGCCGCGTAGAACACACCGTCGACGAGCACCCGCTCCAGCTCGAAGTACGGCCGCAGCTCCGCGTCGTCGAGGTCGTAGCGGCGACGCCGCACGCGCTCGGCGTAGTACGCCCAGTCCCACGGCTGGAGGGTGAAGTCCTCGCCGGACGCAGTGTCGTTCTCGATCTCCTCCTGCAGCTCGGCAGCGTCGGCCTGCGCGTTGGCGACGGCCACGGGCGCGAGCCGCTGCAGGAGCGACAGCGCCGCGTCCGGGGTCTTCGCGGTCTGGTCCTCGATCACGTACGCGGCGTGGTGCGGGTGCCCCAGCAGCGCTGCCCGCTCGGCGCGCAGCGTGGCGATCCTCGCCAGCACCTCGGTGTTGTCGTACTCGTTGCCCCGGTTGCCGCGCGAGGTCGACGCGCGGAACACCCGCTCGCGCAGGCCGCGATCGTGCAGCGACGCCAGCGCGGGCTGAGCCGTCGGCAGGCCGAGTTTGATCAGGTACTTGCCGTCCTCACCGCGGGCGGTGGCCGCCTCGGCCGCCGCGGCGATCGCGTCCTCCGACAGCCCGGCCAGCTCGTCGCGTGTGGACACCACGACGGCGAGGTCGTTGGTGTCGCCGAGGAGGTTGTCCTGGAAGCGCGTGGACAGCGTGGACAGTTCCTCGTTCAGCGCGCGCAGCCGGGTCTGGCTCTCCTCGGGCAGCCCGGCGCCCGCCCGCTGGAAGTCCAGGTGGTAGCGCCGCAGCAGCCACGCCTGCTCCGCGCCGAGCCCGAGGGAGTCCCTGCGCTCGTAGAGGTCCTCGATTCGGGCGAACAGCTCCGGGTCGAGGTGGATGGCGTCGGAGTGGGCGGCCAGCTTCGGCGCGATCTCGGCCTGCACGGCCTGCAGCGTCTCGTTCGTGTTGGAGGCCGCGAGGTTGAAGAACACCGACGACACCCGGCCGAGCAGTCGACCGGCCCGCTCCAGCGCCACGATCGTGTTCTCGAACGTCGGCGGCTCCGGGTTCGTCGCGATCGCGCGGACCTCCTGCGCGTGCTCGGCGATGCCGGCCTCGAACGCGGGCAGGTAGTGCTCGTCGGCGATGCGGTCGAACGGGGGCAGGCCGTAGGGCAGCTCGCTCGGCGCCAGCAGGGGGTTGTCGCGGCTTGTCACGATCGTTCCTTTCTTCCCGTCGACCCTCCGACCTCCGCGTCAGAGGACAGCTTCTTCGACCTGCGCCGTTTCTTGGGCTCCGGCGGCACGATCCCGCCGAGGTCACCGGCGAGGTCGTTGACGCGCAGCACGAACGGGCGCGTCTCGGTGTAGCGCACCACCGACAGGGATCCGGGGTCGACGACGATGCGCTGGAAGCCGTCGAGGTGCTGCCCGAGCGCGTCGGCGAGCAGCGCCTTGATCACGTCGCCGTGGCTGCACAGCAGCCACACCGCGTGATCGCCGTGCTCGGCGCTGATGCGCGCGTCGTGCTCGCGGACGGCGGCGACGGCCCGCGACTGCACGCCCGCCAGGCCCTCCCCGCCGGGGAACACCGCCGCGGACGGGTGCGCCTGCACCACGCGCCACAGCGGTTCCTTCACCAGCGTCTTGAGCTCCTTGCCCGTCCACTCGCCGTAGTCCACTTCGGACAGCCGGGGTTCGGTGAGCCGGTCGAGCCCGCGCGCCGTCGCCAGCGGGCCGAGCGTCTGTTTGCACCGTAGCAGCGGCGAGGTGACGAGCGCCGCGAGCGGCACCGCCGCCAGCCGCTCGACCAGGCCCTCGGCCTGTGCCCGGCCCCGCTCGTCGAGACCGACCCGTGGGGTGCGGCCGGCCAGCACCCCGGAGCCGTTGGCCGTGGAGCGGCCGTGCCGCAGCAGAATCACAGTTGCCACACGGCCACCCTACGGGTTACCGGTGTGCTCTCCGGGGAGGTTGTCGCGTTCAGCCGGCGACCCAGCCAGTGTCAGGCCGGGCCGTCGAGGAATGTGATCAACCTCCCCGGACTGGGGGTACTAGGATTCGACCGGTCCCGCGTTGGGGTCGAGGACACCGGCGAAGACCAGCGCGAGCAGGATGAGGCCGAGCACCACGCGGTAGATCACGAACGGCAGGAAGCTGTTCTTCTTGATGTAGGCCATCAGCCAGGCGATCACCACGTAGCCGACGCCGAACGCCACCACCGTGGCCAGGATGGTCGGGCCCCACGCGGGTCCCTCCCCGGACGCGATGTCGGCGAGCTGGTAGAAGCCGGACGCCATGACGGCGGGCACAGCTAGCAGGAACGAGTACTCGGCGGCGTCCGCGCGCTTGTAGCCGAGGAAGAGCCCACCGGTGATCGTGCCACCCGAGCGCGAGACGCCG
Organism: Prauserella sp. PE36; assembly: GCF_003311655.1. NCBI lineage: Bacteria > Bacillati > Actinomycetota > Actinomycetes > Pseudonocardiales > Pseudonocardiaceae > Prauserella > Prauserella sp. PE36. The sequence goes on from NZ_QEQT01000050.1 coordinate 43,642, forward strand.
GGGATGAGCGCGAGCGCCTGGAAGAACCCGAACGCCAGGCCGTGCTTCACCGTGAGGTGGTCGAGGTCGCGCTGCTGCTGCCCGATCCGGTCGGCCAGCAGCAACAGCAGCCCGAACACGATCAGGGTGGTCGCGGTGATCCGCAGGTCGCGGAAGGTGTGCTCGATCTGGTCCTCGAACAGCAGCCCGAGCACCGCGATCGGCAGCGAGCCGACGATGATCAGCCAGCCCATCCTGGCGTGCGGGTCGTGCCGGTACTCACGGTTGTAGAGCGACTTGAACCAGTGGGAGATGATGCGGCCGATCTTGCGGCTGAAGTACAGCAGCACCGCCAGCTCGGTGCCGATCTGGGTCACCGCCGTGAACGCCGCGCCGGGGTCGTCCCAGCCCGCGAACGCGGCGGTGACCCGCAGGTGGGCGCTCGAGGAGATCGGCAGGAACTCCGTGAGGCCCTGTACGAGCCCGAGGACGAGTGCTTCGAACCAGCCCATCACGCGACTCCGGCCAGGTCCAGCGCCTCGGCCGCGGTACGCAGCGCGGCCGATCCCGCCTCTGCGTCGCCGACGTACATCGCGACGGTGAGGGTGGTGACGCCGGCCTCGGCGTAGGCGGCCATCCGCTCGGCGATCCGCTCCTTCGGGCCGAGCAGCGACGTCGCGTCGATGAACTCCAGCGGCACCGCGGCCATCGCGCCCGCGTAGTCCTTGGCGAGGTACTTCTCCTGCACCTCGGCGGCCTGAGCCTCGAAGCCCATCCGGCAGGCCAGCTGGTTGTAGAAGTTCTTCTCCCGGCTGCCCATGCCGCCGAGGTACAGCGCCGCGTAGCCGCGCACGGCGTCGGCGCAGGTCCGCCAGTCGGCACCGGGCACGAGCGGGACGGTGGGAGCGATGTCGAAGCCCTCCAGCGTGCGGCCGGCCTTCTCGGCGCCGGCGCGCAGGTGGCCCAGCTGCTCGCCGGCGTGCTCGGGTGAGAAGAACACGGGGAGCCAGCCGTCGGCGATCTCGCCGGTCAGCTCCAGGTTGCGGGGCCCGATCGCGGCCAGGTACGTGGGGATGTGGTCCCGTACGGGGTGCACGGTGAGGGAGAGCGCCTTGCCGGGCCCATCGGGCAGCGGCAGCTGGAAGTGCTTGCCGTCGTAGCGGACGCGTTCGCGGCGCAGCGCCATGCGCACGATGTCGACGTACTCGCGGGTGCGCCCGAGCGGCGAGCCGAACCGCACGCCGTGCCAGCCCTCGGAGACCTGGGGGCCCGAGACGCCGAGGCCCAGCCGGAACCGGCCGCCGGAGAGCGAGTCGAGGGTGGCGGCCGTCATCGCGGTGGCCGCGGGGGTCCGCGCCGGGATCTGCAGTACCGCGCTGCCGACGTCGATCCTCGACGTCTGTGCCGCGACGAACGCGAGCACGGTGGGGGCGTCCGAGCCGTACGCCTCCGCGGCCCAGACCACCGAGTAGTCCATGGTGTCGGCATGCTTGGCGAGCGCCAAGTTGGACGCGTCGTTACCCGCGCCCCAGTATCCGAGGTTCAATCCCAATCGCACGGTCGCCGACACTATCGGGCGGTTGATCGCGTCCACACTTGCCTTGGTCAAGAGCTCGGATGGCCGAACTATAGGGTGGGCAGTCATGGAAAGCCGTCCGCTCGGCACCTCCGGCCTGAAGGTGTCCCGCATGGCGCTGGGGACCATGTCCTGGGGTACCGCCACCGACTCGGAAGAGGCCGCCAGCCAGCTCGTCGCGTTCGTGGACGCGGGCGGCACGCTCGTCGACACCGCCGACATCTACGCCGAGGGTGAGTGTGAGCGCATCCTCGGCTCGCTACTCGCCGACCTGGTGCCGCGCGAGGACGTGGTGCTGGCGACCAAGGCGGTGGCCAGGCGCACCGACGGCCCCTTCGGCGGCGGCGCGTCCCGTGGGGCGCTGCTGACCGCGCTGGACGGCTCGCTGCGCAGGCTCGGTGTCGACCACGTCGACCTGTGGCAGCTGCACGCGTGGGACAGCACCGTGCCGCTCGAGGAGACCCTCTCCGCGCTCGACTTCGCCGTCAGCAGCGGCAAGGTCCGCTACGCCGGCGTGTCGAACTACTGCGGCTGGCAGCTCGCGACGGCCGCCGCGCTACGGCCGCGGCTGCTCGTCTCCACCCAGGTCGAGTACTCGCTGCTGGAGCGCGGCGTGGAGCGGGAGGTGGTGCCCGCCGCGGCGCATCACGGCATCGGCCTGCTGCCGTGGGCTCCGCTCGGCCGGGGTGTGCTGACCGGCAAGTACCGCACGGGCACGCCCGCCGACTCGCGCGGCGCCTCGGCCACCTACGCCGGCTACGTCGAGCAGCACCGCACCGAGCGCGCGAGCCGCATCGTGGAGGCGGTCGCCACCGCCGCCGAGGGCCTCGGCACCTCGCCGCTCGCCGTGGCCCTGGCGTGGATCCGCGACCGGCCCGGCGTGGTCGCCCCCGTGGTCGGCGCTCGCGACACCGGCCAGCTCTCCGGCTCGCTCGCGGCCGAGGAGCTGACGCTGCCGACCGCCATCCGCGCCGCACTCGACGACGTGTCGTCGATCGAGTTCGGCTACCCGGAACGGTGGCCGAGGTAACGGCCACGTGACGCCACCACCAAGCTGCGGGATGCTGTAGGTAACCGTGTTCTTCTCATCCGGAGGCTGTGTGTTCCCTGCCCCCTTGCGGCGGCCCACCCCTGGTGTGCGCCGGGTCGCCGTCGTTGCCGTTGTCGGGACGCTGCTCCTCAGCGGCTGCACGTCCGCAGGCGGAGGTGGGGACGAGCTACAGGTCGTCGCCAACCCGACGGCCGCCGTCGCGGCCACGTCGCCGGAGCGCTCGGCGGAGCCCGCGGGCCGGGTGCTCGAACAGCGCGCCGAGGTGACGACCATGGTCGCCTCCGGCAGTACGCTCGCCGTCGCGCTGGCCGAGCCCGCGTCGGTGCTGCTCTACGACCTCGACGACCTCACCGCCAGGCCGCGGTCGGTCGAGTTGCCCGCCCCTGCCGAGGAGCTGACCGCCGCCGACGGCGAGCTGCTGGCGAGCCTGCCCTCCGCGCACCGGCTAGCGCGCATCGCACTGCCGTCCGGAGAGGTGCGCACCGTCGACGTCAAGGGCAAGCCCGCCGGCACGGCGGTCAGGGACGGGCAGACGCTGGTGGCCGTGCGCGACCGCAAGGCCATCGAGGTGCTCGACGGCGACCGGGTCGCCGAGACGATCACCGGCGACCTCTACAGCGCCGACGACGTGCTCGTGGCGGGCGACACGACCATCGTGCTCGACCGGCTCCGCACGGCCGTGTTCACCGTGGACGTGGCTGGCGGCTCGATCGACGAGGGCCTGCGGGCCGGTGACGGCGCCACCAACGCGGTCGTCGACTCCTACGGGCGGGTGCTCGTCGCCGACACGCGCGGCGACAGCCTGCTCGCCTTCGGGACCGATCCCCTGCTGCTGCGCCAGCGCTATCCGGTGCCCGGCGGTATCTACGGGATCGCCTACGACGCGAAACGCCACGTCGTGTGGGTGACCCTGACCGAGCGCAACGAGGTCGTGGGCTTCGACGTACGGGGTGGTGAGCCCACGGAGAAGTTCCGGCTCCCCACCGTTCGGCAGCCGAATTCGGTTACGGTCGACGAACGGACGTCACGGGTCGTCGTCGGCTCGGCAGCCGGAGAAGGGATCCAGGTGATCGCTCTATGACACAAGCGGAAGCGGTGGTCGACGAGGACTGGGAGTATCGCCGGGTGCAGCTGCCCCCGGGCCTCTCCCGAGTCACCGCCGCCGTCCAGCTCTCGATCCAGGCCGAGTTCTCCGGGTGGGAGCTGTCGAACGTGCGGCTCTACGCGGACGGTACCCGCAGGGTGTGGCTGCGCAGGCGGCGCAGCCGGGCGGGGGTAGGCCTGCCCGGCCTCATGACGTAGCCCGCCCGTCCTCGCCCGCGGCCGCACCCTTCAGCAGCCGCGCCCCCGTCTCGCGCAGGTACTCGCGCAGCTCCGGCGGGCCCACGACCTCGAAGTCCGCCCCGATCGCAGCCAGCACGAGCACCGGCCATTCGAAGCTGTCGACTTTCATCGTCAGGCGGCACGACTCCGTGCCTGCCGGCTCCACCACGCCCCAGCGCTGCACGGTCCGGGCCACGTGCTCCGCCGGCGCCCGCACCAGCAGTACGGCCTCGTACTGCGTCGGCACCACGTTCACCTGCTGTCGCACGAACTCGGCGGCGTCTCCTCCGGGCAGCTCCCGCTGCCGGAACCGCGCCCCCGTCGTTCTCGGCTCGGAGAGCCGGTCGACGCGGAAAGTCCGCCACCCGTGCTTCTCGGCGTCCCACGCCACGAGATACCAGCGGCGGCCCAGTGACACCAGCCGGTGCGGCTCCACCAGCCGGGACGTCCGTTCGCCGTCGCGCGCCGTGTAGGAGAACCGCATGCGCTCGTCGTCGCGGCACGCCTGGGCGAGCACCGTGAGCGCCGCGGCGTCGACCGTGGGACCGCCGGTGAACGTCGCGGGAACGGTGAACGCCTGCAGCGCGTCGACCCGGCGCCGCAGCCGGGGCGGCATCACCTGGATGACCTTGCTCAGCGCACGGACCGAGATCTCCTCGATGCCGTCGATGGCGCCGCCCGCGGCCGTGCGCAGTCCGACGGCGATCGCGACGGCCTCCTCGTCGTCGACGAGCAGCGGCGGCATCGCGGCCCCTGACCTCAGCTGGTAGCCGCCCGCGACACCCCGGCTGGCGTCGACCGGGTAGCCGAGCTCGCGCAGCCGGTCGATGTCGCGGCGCAGGGTCCGTTCGCTGACCTCCAGCCGTTCGGCGAGCTCGCTGCCGGGCCAGTACCGATGGGTCTGCAGCAGCGACAGCAGCCGCAGCATCCGTCCACTCGTGTTCGTCATGGCTCCAGGTTCGCCTTCATTGCGGTCAGAAAGTGGCCGGAGTGCACTCTAGCGTAGTTTCCATGGCTTCCACCATGATCCGCACAAGCCGACTGACCAGGCACTTCACCGTCAAGAAGCGGACCGTCGAGGCGGTACGCGGGCTCGACCTGAACGTCGAGGAAGGCGAGCTGGTGGCACTGCTCGGGCCCAACGGCGCCGGGAAGTCCACCACGCTGCGAATGCTCACGACGCTGCTGCGGCCGACGTCCGGTACCGCCGAGGTCGCCGGCCGTGACGTGACCCGCGACCCGCGTGGCGTGCGCTCCCGCATCGGCTACATCGGCCAGGGCAACGGCGCGGGGCACAGCCAGCGGGCCCGTGACGAGCTGCTCAGCCAGGGCCGGGCGTACGGCATGACCGTGGCCGCCGCACGAGCCCGCGCGGACGAGCTGGTCGACTCGCTCGACCTCGGCGCCGTCGCCGACCGCGTCGTGTCCTCGCTCTCGGGCGGGCAGCGCAGGCGCCTCGACATCGCGATGGGTCTCATCCACGCGCCGGAGCTGTTGTTCCTCGACGAGCAGTCGACCGGACTGGATCCGCAGAACCGCGCGAACCTCGCAGAGCACGTGCGGCGGCTACGCGCGGAGCACGGCACCACGATGGTGCTCACGACGCACTACCTTGAGGAGGCCGACCAGCTCGCCGAGCGGGTGGTGGTGATCGACCACGGCCGGGTCATCGCCGACGACACCCCGGCGCGCCTCAAGGCGGCGCACGCGGGCGACCGGATCGACCTCGAGTTCGACCACGAGCACGACGCCGAGCGCGCCGAGGCGCGGGCGCTGGGGATCGCCGAGGGCGCGGAGACCAAGCGCACCGGCACCCGGCTGGAGATCCGGATCGACGGCGGCGCCCAGCTGACCCCGAAGCTGCTGCGCGGCTTCGATGAGGCCCACATCCCCGTCGCGAGCGTCGAGGTCACCAGGCCGACGCTCGACGACGTCTTCCTCAACCTCACCGGGCGCAGCCTCCGCGAGGAGATCACCGGTGCCGACAGCCGGGAGCGTGCGGCATGACCACCTTCGCCACCGACACCGCGACGGTCTTCAGCCGGGAGCTGCGGCCCGTGCTGCGAGACCCGTTCTCAGTGATCTTCTCGATGCTGCAGCCGTTGCTGTTCCTCGCGCTGTTCGCACCGCTCCTGCCCGACACCGGTGACGGCTCGGCGCTGCAGTGGTTCGTGCCCGGGATCGTGGTGATGTCGTGCCTGTTCGGCACGTCGGCGACCGGAGCGAACCTGCTGTTCGAGATCCAGACCGGTTCGCACGAGCGGATGCTCGTCTCGCCGCTGAGCAGACCGGCGCTGATCGTGGGCCGTGCGCTCAAGGAGATCGTGCCGATGTTCGCGCAGGCCGTGATCATCGTGCTGGTCACGATCCCGTTCGGCTTCGAGCTGCACGTCGGCGGCGCGCTGGTCGCACTGGTGATCCTGGCCCTGTTCTGCGTCGGGCTCGGCTCGCTCTCCTACACGCTGGCGCTCGCGGCGCGGAACAAGGAGTGGACGTTCTGGGCGGTGCAGCAGACGTTGTTGTTCCCGCTCTTGCTGCTCGCCGGGATCCTGCTGCCGATCGACAACGCGCCGGAGTGGTTGCGCGTGGCCTCGCACCTCAACCCGCTGACCTACGTGGTGGACGCGGAGCGCGCGCTCTTCAACGGCGAGCTGGTGTCGGCCACCGTGGGCTACGGGTTACTGGCGGCCGCGGTGGTCGGCGTGCTGGGCCTGTGGATCGGCACGAAGGCCATGCGCAGGGCGAGCGCCTGACTCGGCGGGTGGCGTCCGATCGGTGTTGACCTCCAGTTAGGTCCAGCTACTAGCGTGGCTGTGGCTCACGGAGACGACCACCGAAAGGCGTTGGCAGATGGCGAAGCTGGACCTCGGCGAGCTGGGGCGCGTCGGAGTGACCCTGGACGTGCGCGCCGACGGCGGTCACCTCGACGACGCCGCCCTGCTGGAGAAGCTGGGCTACTCCACGATCTGGATCGCGGGCGGGCAGCTGGCGACGCTCGACCCGCTGCGGGACGTGGTCCGAGCCACCGACGCGATCCCCGTCGGCAGCGCGATCATCCCCGTCCAGCGCTACGCCGCCCAGGACGTGATCGCGTTCCGGCGGGACCTCGAGGCCACCGCGCCAGGACGGTTGATCACCGGACTGGGCGGAGCGCATGGCGCGCGCCCGCTGCGCACCATGAACGCCTACCTCGACAGCTTGGACAGTTTCGACGCCGCCGACCCGCCCGTGCCGGCCGGCGCGCGCATGCTCTCGGCGCTGGGGCCCCGGATGCTGGAACTGTCCCGCGACCGCGCGGCCGGTGCGGTGCCGCTACTCGTCACACCCGAGTACACGGCGCAGGCCAGGGAGACACTGGGCGAGCAGCCGACGCTGGCCGTGATGGAGTACGTGGTGCTGGAGCGCGACCCTCGGCTGGCGAGAGACACCGTCCGCGAGCCCATCCGGTTTCTGACCAGGGTCGGTGGCTACGCGCAGAACCTGCGCCGGATGGGCTTCACCGACGAGGACATCGCGGTGACGAGCGACCGCCTGCTCGACGGGCTGGTCGCCTGGGGCGACATCGACGCCGTCGCGGCCCGGGTGAGAAGGCACCTCGACGCGGGCGCCGACCAGGTGGTGCTCGTGGTCCAGCCGACGGACCCGGATGCCGTGCTTCACGGGGAGTGGCGGGCGCTCGCCGAGGCGCTCCTCGCCTAGGAGCCTGCCGAAAGCGCTCGCCCTCGCCCCGGTAACGCCTCGAATGCAGTGAAGGCCACCATGCCTGCGTTCAACGCAGTGAAGGTGGCCTTCACTGCGGCTGTCCTAGACGGTTTTGGTCACCTCGCCGAGGACCATCTCGAACCCGTCGGGCGTGGTGAAGTTGGCCATGTCGGCCGTGCCGGCTTCGCCCTCCGGCGAGGCGAACGCGGCGAGCGCCTCCTCCTTGGTGTCCCAGTCGAGCGTCGCGACCATGAAGTGCCGCGGCCTGGAGCCGTCCGGGCTCTCCGCGACGGCCCACTCGTAGGCACGCAGCCCCGGCAGTTTCGCCGCCAGCGGGGCGTGCACCTCGCGGTAGTGCCGCAGGAACTCCTCCGGGTCGGCGGGATGGTGGTAGGTGACGGTCATGCGGTACACGGCAGCTCCTCTCCTCAGTGCCCCTCGAGGTAGGCGTTCACGTGCCTGGTCACGTAGTCGAGGCCCTCCGCGCTGCCCGGCAGCACGTTGACCATCGTGAAGAACCCGTGCATCTGGCCCTCGAACAGTCGCTCGTGCACGGTCACCCCGGCTTCCCGCAGCCGCTGTGCGTAGGCGGCGCCCTCGTCGCGCAGCACGTCGTGCTCGGCGACCAGCACCACGGCCGGTGGCAAACCGCTGAGGTCCCGGCAGCGCAACGGCGACGCGTCCTCGTTCCGCCGGGCCTGCGGGTCGGCGGCGTAGTGGTCCCAGAACATGATCATCGTCTCGCGCGAGAGCATGAGCTGGTTGGCCGGATCGGTGTAGGAGGCGTTGTCGAGATCGCAGTCGGTCACCGGGTACACCAGCACCTGCAGCAGGATCTCCGGGCCGCCCTCCCGCCGCGCGCGGCGGGTGACGATCGCCGACAGGTTCCCGCCCGCGCTGTCACCGGCGACGACCAGCGGCAGCCGGGAGCCCAGCAGCGTCTCCCGCTGAGCGTCCAGCCAGCGCAGCGCCGCCCACGCGTCCTCGGCCGCCGTGGGGTACGGATGCTCCGGCGCGAGCCGGTAGTCCACCAGCGCCACCGCGCAACCGGTGCGCTCGGCCAGCTGCCTGCCCAGCGTGTCGAACTCGTCGAGCGCGCCCAGCACCCAGCCGCCGCCGTGGTAGTACACCATCAGCCCGCGTGGGCTGGAGTTGGGCACCAGCAGCCGGATCCCCACCGATCCACCATCCTCAGTGGACACGATGTGTTCCTCGATCCGCGCCATGTCGGGGCCGGGGCCGTAAAGGTCCTTGAGCCCGGCGCTGACCTCGCGTGCCTCTGCGGGGCTCAGCTCGTGCAGTGGTTTCGCGCCGGTCTCGGCCATCTTGGCCAGGAAGTCCGCGGTCGCTTCGTCGAGAGCCATCGGCCACCCTTCTACTTGAGCACGAAGCCGCGGTAGTCCTGCTCCGCCACCTCGTCGCACTGCTTTTCGTACGTCGCGAAACCGCCCGCGTAGGGCATGAAGATCCGAGGCTTGCCGGGCACGTTCGCACCGAGGTACCACGACGCGGCCTTCGGGAACAACGTCATCGACGCGACCTCGTTGACATGGTCGACCCAGCCGTCCTCGGCCTCGACGGTGGGCTCGATCGTGCGGTAGCCGTGCGTGCGCAGGTGCTCGATGCACCGGCCCGTCCACTCGACGTGCTGCTCGATCGCGGTGACCATGTTCGTCAGCACAGAGGGGCTGCCCGGTCCGGCCAGCAGAAACAGGTTCGGGAAGCCGGCGGTGGCGAGACCGAGGTAGGTCCTCGGGCCCGCGCCCCACTTCTCGGCCAGCGCGGCGCCGTCGCGGCCACGGATGTCGATCCGGTTGACCGCACCCGTCATCGCGTCGAAGCCGGTGGCGAGCACGAGGCAGTCGAGCTCCACCTCGCCCCGCGCGGTGCGGACCCCGTTCTCCGCCACCGTCTCCAGCGTGTCGCGGCGCAGGTCCACGAGGGTCACGTTGTCGCGGTTGAACGTCTCGTAGTAGTCGGTGTCGACACAGATGCGCTTGGTGCCCAGCGGGTACTCCCACGGCAGCAGCCGCTCGGCCACCTCCGGGTCGGTCACCCGCTCGCGGATCTTCTGCCGCACGAAGTCCGACACCGTGTCGTTGGCCCGTTGGTCGGCCATCAGGTCCGCGTACGCGCCGAGAATGCCGAACCCGCCCTTGGTGTAGCGGGTCTCGTACTCCCGCTGCCGCTGCTCGTCGTCCACGTCGTGGGCCGACTGCGGGTTGTCGCCGCGCACGAGGCCGGCCTCCGAGGCGCGGTTCTGCCTGCGTCGCTCGGCGTAGTCGGCCTTGATCTCGCGCTCCCATTCGGGGTCGAGCGGGCCGTTGAACGCGGGGACCGAGAACGCGGGCGTGCGCTGGAACACCGTGAGGTGGCCGGCCTGCTGGGCGATCACCGGGATCGCCTGCACACCCGAGGACCCGGTACCGAAGACACCGACGCGTTTGCCACTGAAGTCCACATCGGACTCTGGCCAGGTGGCGGTGTGGTAGACCGGGCCGCGAAAGTCTTCGAGGCCCGGTATCTCGGGAGCCTTCGGAACCGAGAGACAGCCGGTGGCCAGAATGCAGTACCTGGCCGTGAGCCGGTCACCGGCCTCGGTGCGGACCGTCCACGTGGCACTGGGCGGGTCGTAGTGGGCGGCCACCACCCTGGTGTCGAACGTGATGTCCTTGCGCAGGTCGAAGCGGTCGGCCACGTGGGCGAGGTAACGCTGGATCTCCGGCTGCGCCGGGTAGCGTTCGGTCCACTTCCACTCCTGCTGCAGGTCCTCGTCGAACGAGTACGAGTAGTCGAGGCTCTCCACGTCGCAGCGCGCGCCCGGATACCGGTTCCAGTACCAGGTGCCGCCCACGTCGGAGCCGGCCTCGAGCACCCGCGCGGTCAGTCCGCGCCTGCGCAGCTCGTAGAGCATGTACAGGCCGGAGAACCCGGCCCCGACGACGATCGCGTCGAACTCGGTGGTCGTGTCTGACATCGACGTGCCTTCTCCCGGTTTTTCAGCGCAGCCTGCGCTCGGTGGCGATGTAGGTGACGGACGCGGTGGCGTCGCACGCGGTGGGCTCGGACAGCTCGCGCCAGGCCCTGGGATCGCGGGCCGGCGCGGCTCGCAGCGCGCCGAGGTCGGCGAACCAGAGTTCGCGCACCGCGTCGAAGGCGGGCTCCCCGGCGGCGTAGCTTTCCGGGATGCTCCTGGAGCGCACGTGCCGCAGAGCGCCAACGGCGCGGCCGCGTTCCACGTCGCGGTCGTCGCTCCACACCGCGTCGAACGCGGCCTGGTCGAGGCCGGGTGCTCGGCGCAGCAGCCGGATCAGCTTGACACCCCGCGCGTCACCGGGCCCCGCGGAGCCGTCGACGGCCTCCTCGGTGGTGAGCAGGAACGCGAGCTTGGGGATGTCCATGAAGTGGACCTGGTCGGCCTCCGCCTCGGCGTACGCGGGGTCGTCCTGCAGCTTGAGCGCCGACTCCACGTCGTCGAGCCACACCTCGGGAATGCCGTGGTACGGCGCGTCGATGAGGTCGTCGGCAGCCGCGAGCCGCGCGTTCTGCACCGCGTGGCGAATCACCGAGATGGCGAGGGTGAGCGGGTCGCCGTGGGGTTCGTGCCAGTGCGCGTCGAACTGCTCCAGCGACAGCTCCGGCAGCTTGGTCAGCAAGGCCATCGTCTTGATCAAGGGGGCTCCTCGTCGTCGAGTAGCGGCGGGAAGTGCTCAGGCGTACTGGATGAGCTTGGTCTCCAGGTAGGCGGAGAGGCCCTCGACGTTGCCCTCCCGGCCGAGGCCGGACTGCTTGTAGCCGCCGAAGGGCTGCACCACGCACATGCCCCAGCTGTTGATGGAGATCTGGCCGGTGCGGATGCGGCGGGCCACCTGCTCGGCGAGCGCGGTGTCGCGCGCGTACACCGCGCCGGAGAGCCCGTAGTCGGAGTCGTTGGCGATCTCGACGGCCTCGTCGACAGAGTCGAACGGGATCACGCACACGACGGGGCCGAAAATCTCCTCACGGGCGATGCGCATGTCGTTGCGGACGTCGGCGAAGAGCGTCGGCTGGACGTACCAGCCCCGGTCGAGTCCCTCGGGCCTGCCGCCGCCGGTCACCAGCCGGGCACCCTCGTCGAGTCCGATCCTGATGTAGTTCTCGACGCGCTCGCGCTGGTGCTCCGCCGCGAGCGGGCCGAGCACGGTGTCGGCCTCCAGCGGGTCGCCGACCTTGAGCGCTTCGAGGGCGGGCACCATGGCGTCGAGCAGTTCCTGCTGCCGATCGCGGGGCACGAGGATGCGGGTGAGCGCGGCGCAGACCTGTCCGGAGTGGCCGATGCCCGCGAAGAGCAGCGTCGGCAGTACGTCTCCGAGCGGGATGTCGTCGGCGATGATCCCGGCTGATTTGCCGCCGAGCTCCAGCGTGACCCTGGTGACGCGTTCGCCGCACAGGCTCATGATCCGCTTGCCCGCGGCGGTGCTGCCGGTGAAGGCGACCTTGTCGACGCCGGGGTGGCGCACGAGGTACTCCCCCACCTCGCGGCCCGCTGGTAACACGCTGACCACGCCCTCGGGCAGGCCGGCGGCCTCGAGCGCCTCCGCCAGCAGCATGACGCTGACCGGACCTTCCGGTGCGGGTTTGAGCACCACGGTGCAGCCGGCGGCCAGCGCGGGGCCGATCTTGAGCGACGCGGTGGCGACGGGGCCGTTCCAGGGGATGATCGTGGCGACCACGCCCACCGGCTCGTGCACGAGCTTGCCGCTGCCGTCGGCCCAGGAGCGCTCCTCCTCGAACGCGAACCGCTCGTGCAGGGTGGACACGTCGTCCCACATCTTCAGCGCGTTCTGGTGGAACGCCGTGCTGACGGCGGTCGGGGCGCCGATCTCTGCGGTGAACGCTGCGACCATCTCGTCGAAGCGCTTCTCCACCTCCTTGCCGACACGGGCGAGGATCGCGCCGCGCTCGGCGGGGGTCATTCGTGGCCAGGGTCCCTCGTCGAAGGCCTTCCTGGCGGCGGCCACCGCGGCGTCCACATCCGCTTCCCTCGCCTCGGGAACCGCGGCCAGCACCTCTTCGGTGCTGGGCGAGACCACGTCGATGACGTGCTCGCTGGACGGCTCGACCCACCTGCCCCCGATGAACAGCCGGCGGTAGCTCCTGATCACGATCAGCTCCTCGTCGTTCTCACGTCGTGACGGGTGACACACACATTGAGGTCAGGCTAAGATCAAGTCAAGGATTTCCCTGATATTCATAGCAAGCAATTAGGAGAACCACTCAACCGGTGAGCGCGGCGTCGCCGAGGAAGGCCCGCACCACGGACGAATGCGAACGGGCTTCGGCCGCCGACCCGTGGAACACGGCCTCGCCACGGGCCAGCACGACGACGTCGTCGGCGATCTCGAGGCCCAGCTCGGCGTTCTGCTCCACGACGAGCAGGGCGATGCCGGAGTCGGCCATCTCCCGCACGGCGCCGAGCACCGACTCGACCATCGCGGGCGCCAGGCCCATCGACGGCTCGTCGAGCAGCATCACCCTCGGCGAGGACATCAGCGCCCTGCCGAACGCGAGCATCTGCTGCTCGCCACCGGACAGCAGCCCGGCCGCGCCCCGCCGTCGCTCGCGCAGCACCGGAAACATGGTGTAGACCTGCTCCAGCGTCCGCTGTGCCTGCGCGCGCGGCGCGGTGTAGCCGCCGAGCACGAGGTTCTCCTCCACGGTCAGCGGCGCGAACACGCGCCTGCCCTCCGGCACGAGCACGAGCCCGTCGCGCACGGTCTTGTGCGGCGCCCTGCCGACGATCGAGGCGCCGCCGAGGCGGACCTCTCCGGAACGCACGGGCACGAGCCCGCAGACCGCACGCAGCGTGGTGCTCTTGCCGGCCCCGTTCGCCCCGAGCACCAGCGTCACGCGGCCCTCGCTCGCCCGTGCGCGGACGCCGCGGACCGCCTCCACCGAGCCGTAGCTGACCCGCAGGTCCTCGATCTCAAGCATGGGCACGCCACCTCTTTCCCAGGTAGGCCCGCTGAACGTCGGGGTTGGTGACCACCTCGGAGGGGCTGCCGTGTGCCACCACGGCGCCGAAGTTCATGGCCACGAGGTCGTCGCAGGTGTCGATCATCATCTGCACGTCGTGCTCCACCAGCAGCTGCGTCAGGCCCTCGTCGCGCAGCCTGCGCAGCAGCTCCGAGATCTCCTGCCGCTCGGCCTGGTTCATCCCGGCCGTCGGCTCGTCCAGCAGCAGCAGGCGCGGTGAGGTCGCCAGGGCGCGGGCGATCTCGACTCGTCTTGACATGCCGTAGGACAGCTCACCCGGCCTTGCCCGCACGACCTCGCCGAGACCGGTGCGCTCGATCGCGTCGTCGACGATCCCGGCCGGTGGCCGCCTGCGCAGATCCGCGCCGAGCCGCACGTTCTCGGCCACCGTGAGGTCCGGCAGCAGGCGCACGGTCTGGAACGTGCGGGCGACCCCTCGGCGAGCGAGGCTTGCCGGGGCCGCGTTCTGGTACTCGACGCCGTCCAGCAGCAGCGTGCCTCGCGTGAGCGGGACGAGCCGGGTCAGCGCCGCCAGCAGGGTGCTCTTGCCCGACCCGTTGGGCCCGAGCAGCCCGCAGATCCGCCCGGCCTCCAGCGCGAGGTCGACGCCGTCGACCGCTTTGATGCCGCCGTAGTGCACGGCGACGTCGCGTGCCTCGATCACCGTCATGACCGGCCTCCCTGGAGCGCGGGGCGGCGCAGCCGCCGCACGAAGTCCTGTGCCAGCCCGAGGATCCCGGTCGGCACGAAGATCGCCGCGACGGCGACCACCACGCCGTAGACCAGCGTCTGCCACTCGCCGACGAACGCGAGCACCGTCGGCAGCCACGTGAAAACGACGGCGCCGATCAGCGCGCCCGCCCACGACCGTGAGCCGCCCACGATGATCATCGTCAGCGCCAGCACCACGAGATGGAACCCGACCTCCTCCGGGGTGACCGTGGTGCGCAGCAACGTGTTCATGGCACCGGCGCACGCCCCGAGGAGCCCGCCGACGACGAACGACAGCTGCCGGATCGCCGCTACGGGAACGCCGACCGACACGGCCAGCTCGGGGTCCTCGCGCACGGTGTCGATCCACCGGCCGAGCCTGCCCCGCTCGGACAGCGCCAGCAGCGCCACCGCCGCAACGGCGACGGCCACCACGTGCCCCGTCTGCAGGTCGCTGACGGCGCCGAACAGCCCCTGCGCGCCCCCGGTGAGCTCGCCGCCGTTGATCACGACGACGGAGAGGATGAGGCTGTAGGCGATCGTGGCCATGCCGAGGTAGAGGCCCGAGAGCCGCGCGAGCACGAGCGCCAGCAGGTAGGCGATCACCGCCGCCAGCAGCATCCCGGCCCCGATCGCGGCGAACGGCGGCCACCCGAGCTGCAGGGTCACGATCGCGGCGGTGTAGGCGCCGACACCGTAGCTGCCGATGCCAGCGAGGGAGAACACCCCCGCCCGGAACGGCACCTGGATGCTCAGTGCCAGCAGCAGGCTGATGAACATGGACTGGATCAGCACCACGTTCGCCTCGTACCAGGCGATCATGTGCGACGCACCTCCTTGCGCCCGAAGAGACCGCGCGGCCGCAGCACGAGCACGGCGAAGATCAGCCCGAACGACACCGCGTCGACCCACATGCCCGAGGTCTGGGTGAGCACGACGGTCTCGGCGAGCGCGAGGATCATCGCCCCGGCCACCGCGCCGCCGATCGAGCCGATCCCGCCGAGCACGATCGCGGCGAACGCCTTGATGAGGAAGCTGTCGCCGCTCTCCGCTGCGATCGAACCGAGGTAGTAGGTGAGCAGCACGCCCGCGATGCCCGCGAGAGCGCCGGCGACCGCCATCGTCGCCATGGCCAGGCCCCGGCGGTTGACGCCCATCATCGTGGCGACCTCGGCGTCGACGCCGATCGAGCGCAATGCCAGGCCGGTGCGGGCGGAGCGCAGCCACCAGGCGAGCACCCCCGTCAGCACCGCGGCGGCGCCGAGGATCACCAGCTGCACATTGGTGAGCTGCACCGGGCCGAGCCGGTACACCTCCACCTGGAACGTGCTGCCGGTGAACCCGAACGGCACGCTCTTGGTGGCGTGCTGGGCGATCGCGAGCGGGATCGTCGCGATGCCGATACCGCCGACCAGGATCTGCAGCTCGGCGCGTCGGTGGTCACGCGCCCTGCGCTGGATGGGCTCGAAGGCGAGCACCTGCGCCAGCACCGACAGCGCCGCGCCCACCGCCGTGCCGATGAGCAGCACCACCGGCAGCGGCAGCGCGACCTGCTGCACCAACAGGTGCCCGGTGAACGCGGCGAACATGAAGATCGAGCCGTGGGCGAAGTTGAGGATGCCGATCGTGCCCCACGCGAGGCTCATGCCGAGCGCGAAGAGCAGGTACAGCGAGCCCAGCGTCAGCGCGTTGAGCAGGTTCTGCGCCATGGCTCACGACGCCCCACGGGAGACAAGGATCTCGCCGCTGCCGTCCCAGCCCGCGAGCACGCCCTCGACGCGCAGGTCGTTGCCCTCGAAGCGGAGCTTGCCCTCGGCGCCCTCGAAGCCCTGCTTCGCCACCGCCGCCAGGCCCTGCTGGATCGCGGTGCGGTCGGCGCTGCCCGCCTCCTTGATTCCCCTGGCGAGGAACCACGCCGCGTCGTAGGCCTCGGCGGCGTAGTTGTTGGGCAGCTCGCCGTTGTACTTCGCCTGGTAGGCCTTGACGAACTCCTGGACGCTTGGCGCTTCGGCGTGCGGGCTGAAGTCGCTCGGCCACACCGTGCCCTTGGCCTGCTGCCCGGCCGGCTTCAGGTTGCCCGCGCCCATCGAGGTCATGCCGACGATCTCACCGGAGTAGCCGTTCTGCTTGAGCTGCGTGATCGCGGCGGGGTTCTGCGGGCCCTGCAACAGCACGAACACGGCGTCGGGCTTCGCGCGGGCGATCTTGGCCCCGGCGTTGGTGAAGTCCTGCGCGGTGAGCTGGACGCCGTCGGAGCTGCTCACCGAGAAGCCGTACTCCTTCGCCAGCTCCGGCACGGTCCGCTGGCCCAGCTCGGCGAGCGTCGGGTTGCCGCTGTTGTAGAGCACGGCGGCGGTCTTGGCGCCCTTGCTCTTGAGGTATTCGCCGGCGTGGTGGAAGTAGGAGCTCGCCGGAGCGGTGACGCGGAAGGTGTAGTCGCCGACGAGCACGCCGTCGCTGCCGGCCTGGGTGTAGATCACCGGGATCTTCGCCTTGTCCGCGATGGGCGAGACGGCGGCGGCCTGCGAGCTGGACGCGGGCCCGAGGAGCGCGGAGTACGACTGGTCGGACACCGCCTGCGTCGCGAAGCTCGCTGCCTCCTGGACGCTCGCGGCGCTGTCGTGCAAATCGATCTCGAGTTTCGTGTCGCCGAGGAACTTTCGCTGGTTGATCTGCTCGACCGCGAGGTCGATGCCGCGCGTGGCGTGTGTGCCAGCGAACGCGACCGGCCCCGTCATCTCCTTGATCGACATGATCTTGACGGTCCCGGGCAGCCCCTCTCCCCCACTGCCGCCCGTTCCCGACGAGGTCGCACACGCCGTTGTCAACACGGCCGCCGCGCCCACGACCAGGGCACACCGGACCCGATTTCCCGTACGCATCTTCACTGACGCCTCCGTGGGGACCGAATCTATGATTATGATTCGTATGAGTTTCCACACGGTAAGCCGCGGCGCCGTCGTTGTCCAGCCCTTCGGTGCAGCTGCTTGACACTGGCTCAATTGGAGATAACGATTAACATCAATATGGATGGCAAAGTCGCCCTGGTGACCGGCGGCGGCAGTGGCATGGGCAGGGCGACCGTGCTCGCTTTCGCCCGCGCCGGCGCACAGGTCGTGGTCGCCGACGTCGACACCGAGGCAGGCCGCCACGCCGCAGCCGAGGCGGGCGGCTGTTTCGTCGAGACCGACGTGAGCAGGCCGGAGGAAGCCGAGGCCATGGTCGCCACCGCGGTCGAGCGCTTCGGCAGGCTCGACTTCGCGGTGAACAACGCGGCGCTCACCCCCGACCGGGCCGGGATCGTCGACACCGACCTCGGCGAGTGGCACCGCCTGCTCGCCGTCAACCTCACCGGCGTGCTGCTGTGCCTCAAGTACGAGCTCGCCTGGCTGCGGCGGCAGGGCGAGGGCGGCGCGATCGTCAACGTCGGCTCGGTCCGCTCGCTGCGCGCCAAGGCAGGCTCGCCGGCCTACACGGCCACCAAGCACGGCGTGCTCGGCCTGACCCGGACGGCCGCGCTGGAGCACGCGAGCGAGGGCATCCGCGTCAACGCCGTGTGCCCCGGCGCGATCGACACGCCCATGGCGCGGGAGGCCAGGGCCGCCCGCGGCGAGAGCGAGGCGGCGATGGCGGCGCGGCTGAGCCCGCTGGGCAGGCTCGGCACGGCCGAGGAGATCGCCGAGACCAACGTCTGGCTGTGCTCACCCACGTGCGAGCTGATCACCGGACAGGCGATCGTCGCCGACGGTGGCTACCTGGCGCAATGAACGACCGAGAGAGGCGGGACCCGTGA
Source organism: Prauserella sp. PE36 (assembly GCF_003311655.1). NCBI lineage: Bacteria > Bacillati > Actinomycetota > Actinomycetes > Pseudonocardiales > Pseudonocardiaceae > Prauserella > Prauserella sp. PE36. The sequence continues at coordinate 61,792 of NZ_QEQT01000050.1, forward strand.
TCATCGACGCGCACACGCACATCTGGCCAGACCGCATCGCCGAGAAGGCGCTGACGGCCAACCGGCTGCCAGGGCTGACCGCCGTCGGCGACGGAAAGGCCGGCACACTCGCGGCGCAGATGGCGGGCGGCGAGGTCGGGCACAGCGTCGCACTCGGCGTCGCCGGCCAGGCCCGCCACGTCGACGCGACCAACGCGTTCATGGCCTCGCTCGACCGCGCCAGTTTCACGCCGTTCGGCACCGTGCACGTGGACCTCTCCGTGGAGGAGAACCTGGCGAGTCTGCGCAGGCACGGCATCCACGGCGTGAAGGTGCACCCGCTGTTCCAGGGCTTCGGGCTGATGCACGAGCGCCTGTGGGAGCTGTTCGAGGCGTTCGGCAGCGACATTCCGGTGATCACGCACGTCGGCGCGGGCGGCAGCGGCGAGGTGAACTCGCTGAGCAACCCGAGGATGCTGCGCGAGATCGTCACGACGTTCCCCGACCTGCGGCTCGTCGCGTGTCACTTCGGCGGCTACCACATGCTCGCCGAGGCCGAGGAGGAGCTGCGCGGCCTGCCGATCGTGCTGGAGACCTCCTGGCCCCCGTCGGTCGCGAACGTCGATCCGGACACGGTACGGCGGTTCATCACCCGGCACGGCACCGAGCGGGTGGTGTTCGGCTCGGACTGGCCGATGACCGACCCGGCCGCTGAGATCGCCGCGATCCGGCGGCTCGGGCTCGGCGACGCCGCCGAGGAGGCCATCTTCGGCGGCAACCTCGCGCGGGTGCTCGGCCTGGCCGTCTGACCAGGCGGCAGCGCCGGTCAGCGCCAGTCCACGACCTCGTTCATGAGCTGCGGTTCGCGCCGGGCCACCGTCTTGGCGTACTCGCTCATGTGCTCGTGCATGAGCCTTTCGGCCACCTCCGCGTCACCCGCGATGATCGCGTCGGCGATCTCGGCGTGCACCCGGCGGACGTGCCCGCGCTTGCGCGCGACGTACACGCCGGACGCCCGCTCGGTGAAGATGTCCTTCATCGCGCGGGCGAAGATGTCGAGCAGTCCGTTGCCGGACATCGACAGCACCTTCGCGTGGAACGCGTTGCTCGCGACCAGCCACTCGGCGTCGGTGCTCGCCTCGAAGCCCTGCTTGACGATCGCGCGCAACTCGTCGTTGTCGTCCGGGTCGTGCCGCTGCGCGGCCAGCCGGGCGATGAGCGGCTCGATGATCAGCCGGGCCTCCACCAGCTCGCTGAACTGGATGCCGAGCACCTGGAAGAACAGCGTGGCCATCCGCCCGAACTCGCGACTGTCCACTTCCGACACCACGGGGCCGCCGCCGGGGCCGGGCTTCATCCGGACGAGCCCGTGGGTCTCCAGTACGCGCAGCGCCTCCCGCAGCGAGGCGCGCGCCACCTGGTAGCGCTGGAGCATGACGCTTTCCGACTCCAGCATGTCGCCGGGCTTGAGATCGCGCTTGGCGATGTCGCGCACGATCTCCCTGGCGATGATGGCCGAAACCTTCTCGCTCCGGCGTTCCCATGCCGCGCCGGACGCCGCATTGTCAGTCATAATGAATCGCAGCATACCGGCGTGACCGGCGGCAGGCGGCGCAGGCGCCCCGGCGAGTGTCGCGACCTATTTGGTCAAGCGTTTTACGAGTTGCTTGGCGAGTGAGTCGAGGATGACCTCCGTGGACCCCTCGTAGATGCGCATCGGCCGCGCCTCGCGGTACAGGCGTTCGATTTTGCTGCCGCGCACGAGCCCGAACCGGCCCATCGTCTGCACGCACCGGTCCACCACCCGCGCGGCCGCCTCCGTCGCGGCGACCTTCGCCATCGAGGACAGGTGCAGGTTGCCGAGCGGGTCACGGGCCGCGGCGGCCGCTGCACGGTAGGTGAGCGTTCGCGCGCCCTCGATGTCGGTCCACGAAAGGGCGAGGTTGCCGGGAACCGAGCCGAGCCGCGCGAGGCTCACGCCGAACTGCTCGCGGCCCGCCGCGTGCCGGACGGCTTCCTCCAGCGCCGCCTGTGCGAGCCCCACCGCGGCGCCCGCCACCGAGACCCGGAACGTCGCGAGCGTGGCGAGCACCAGCGAGAAGCCCTTGCCCGGCTCCCCCAGCCGGTTGCCCGCCGGCACCCGCACGTCGTGGAGGAGCACGTCGCCGAGCACGTGCGGCGCGATGATCTGGTGCGCCTTCTCCACCGAGACGCCGGGCGCCGCGGCCGGCACCAGCACGAGCGAGTAGCCCTCGCCCTCGCGGGCGAGCACGCAGTAGAAGTCCGCGTCGCCGGCGTTGGTGATGAAGGACTTGTGGCCGTTGACCACCAGCTCGCCGTCACGCTCGGTGACCGATGTGGACAGTGCCTTGAGGTCGGAGCCGACCCCGGGCTCGGTCAGCGCCAGCGCGGCGATGGCCTCCAGCCTGGCGACCTTCGGCAGCCACTCCTCGCACAGCTCTCTGCTGCCGCCCTTGCCGATGGCGTAGCTGCCGATGCCCTGCATGCCGAGCAGCGAGTCGAGGTGCGCGCTCTCCGCGGCGAACGCCTCGCGCACCACGGTCACCGCCAGGGAGTCGACCTCCGCGTGGCGGCCGCCGAACTCGGCCGGGACCATGATCGAGGCCAGCCCCGTCTCCGCCAGCCGCTTGCGCATCTCCGGGTCGATGTCGTCGGCCTCGTCGGCCCGCTCCGCGATGTCGCGTACCGATTCGGCGAACCCCCTCGCCTCGTCCTGCAGCGCGCGGTACGGCGCAGGGAGCTCGAACAGGGGTTGCTCGTGCGTCTCGCCCACCGGTACTCCTTCGTCCTCGGCTTCACTTCGCGACTATCTATGATTACCATAACAAGGAATACGTTCAAGAGGAGGCTTCGTGACGTTCGATCCGACGACGGCGTTCGACCTGACCGGCAGGGTCGCGCTGGTGACCGGCGGCAGCAGGGGCCTCGGCAGGGCGATGGTGTTCGGCCTCGCCCGAGCGGGAGCCGACGTGGTGATCGCCAGCCGCAACCTCGACTCGTGCGAGCGGACCGCCGCCGAGGTGGAGCGTGAGACCGGACGCGCCGCCCTGCCCGTGAGCGCGCACGTCGGGCGCTGGGGCGGGCTGGAGGCCCTGGTGGACGCCGCCTACGACCGGTTCGGCCACGTCGACGTGCTCGTCAACAACGCGGGCATGTCGCCGCTCTACGACAGCCTCGACGGCGTGAGCGAGGAGCTGTTCGACAAGGTCCTCGGCGTCAACCTCAAGGGCCCGTTCCGGCTGTCCGCGCTGGTGGGCACCCGCATGGCGCGGGGAAGCGGCGGCTCCATCATCAACATCAGCAGCGCCGCCGCCGCGCACCCCCGGCCCGCCGTGGTGCCCTACGCCGCCGCCAAGGCCGGCCTCAACGCCGTCACCATCGGCTTCGCCCACGCATTCGGCCCCTCGGTGCGCTGCAACGCGATCATGGCGGGCACGTTCCACACCGACGTCAGCGCGTCGTGGGACCCCGAGACATTCGCCCAGCGGGCGCAGGGCTTCGCACTGCGCCGCGGCGGTCAGCCCGACGAGATCGTCGGCATGGCCGTCTACCTGGCCAGCGACGCCTCCAGCTACACCACGGGCGCCGTGCTCACCGTGGACGGCGGCCAGCCCTGACCGTGGCGCGCCGGGGCCACCGCACGGCCCCGGCGCGCCACCGGGTCAGCTGGTGACGACGCCCTCCGCGCCGAGTGTGGCCAGCTCGCCCTCACCGAGGCCGAGCCGCCCGCCGAGCACCTCCCGCGTGTGCTGCCCCACGGTCGGCACGCCGTCGTAGCCGGGACCGTCGTAGCTCGCCAGGTGCAGCACCGGCCCTGGCATGAGCACCGAGCCGAGACCGTGCTCGCCGGTGATGCCCACCAGCGTGCGCTCGAGGAAGTGCGGGTCGGTGACGATGTCGGAGGCGTCGTTGACGGGCGCGTTGACCACGTCGTGCTCCTCCAGGATCCGCAGCGCCTCCGCCCTCGGCAGCGACCGCACCCAGTCGGCCACGTGCTTCTGCACCAGCTCGTTGTTCGCCAGCCGCGCCGAGTTGGTGGCGAAGCGGGGGTCCTCGACCAGCTCGGGCTGCCCCATCGCCGCGAACAGTCGCGCGGCGATCGCCTGGTTGGACGCGGCGATCGACAGGTACTTGCCGTCCGCGGCCTGGTAGATGCCGCGGGGCGAGGCCGCGCCGGTGTCGTTGCCGATGCGGCCCTGCACCTCACCGAGCGAGGTGTACTTGAGCATCATGTCGCCGATGATGAACATCAGCGGCTCGTACAGTGCCACGTCCACCACGTCGCCCTCACCGGTGCGCTCGCGGCGGAACAGCGACATCGCCGTGCCCATGGCCGCCGAGATACCCGCGATCGAGTCGGCGAAGCCGAACGGCGGCGCCGTGGGCGGCAGCTCGGGCCAGCCGTTGATCTGGGCGAACCCGCTGGAGGTCTCCGCCACGGTGCCGAAGCCCGGCCGGGAGCGGTACGGGCCGGTCTGGCCGAAGCCGGAGACCCGCGTCAGCACCAGGCCGGGGTTGTCCGCGCTGAGGACGTCGTAGCCGAGCCCCCAGCCCTCGAGCCTGCCCGGCCGGAACGACTCCACGACGACGTCCACAGTGGACGCCAGTCGCCGCACCACGTCGCGCCCCTTCTCCGAGCGCAGGTCGATGCCCACCGACCGTTTGCCGGCGTTGAGCCTGCAGAAGCCGAGTGAGAGCCCGTCCTTCTGCGGCACCCACTGCCGCGCGTAGTCCCCGTTGCGCGGATCCTCGGCCTTGACCACGTCAGCGCCGAAGTCGCGCAGCATCCGGCCCGTGGTCGGCGCGGCGTATCCGGCGCCGAGCTCAAGCACCCGCACGCCCGCGAGCGGCCCCGCGCCTGTGGATCTGGTCGCTGCCATGCTCCCCTACTTTCGTGCTCTCGGACTCGCGGTGCCTAGACGCGCCATTGGATGTGCCGCGGTTCCAGGTATTCGTGGATGCCCCACTCACCGATCTCCCTGCCGATGCCGGAGCGGCCTGACCCGCCGAACGGCGCGTCGGGGCGCATGGCGCCACCGCCGTTGATCCAGACGGTGCCCGCCCGCAGGCGTTCGGCGACCCGGCGGCCCTCGCCGAGATCTGGCGCCCACACGTTCGCCGCGAGGCCGAACGCCGTGTCGTTGGCGAGCCGGATCGCCTCGTCGGTGTCGCGGAAGGGCAGGATCACGGCCACGGGGCCGAAGATCTCCTGCTGCACGGCCCTCGCCGTGTGCGGCAGGCCCCCCAGCAGCACCGGGTTGATGAAGTAGCCCTTGTCCGGCACCGGGGTGCCGACCGAAAGCAGCACCTCGCCGCCGTCGGCGAGTGAGCCGTCGATGAAGCCCTGCACGCGCTCGCGGTGGTCGGGCCGGATCATCGGGCCGATGTTGGTCGCCGGGTCCCAGGGGTCGCCGACCTTCATCTGGTCGAACGCGGCCGCGCCCGCTTCGAGGAACCGGTCGTACAGGCTCTCGTGCACGAGCAGCCGGGCCAGCGCCGCGCAGCCCTGCCCGCCGTTGCGCGACCAGCGCAGGTGCATCTCCACGGCGAAGTCCTCGACGTCGCAGCCGGGCAGCACGATGTTGGCCGACTTGCCGCCGAGCTCCAGCGTGACGCCGGACAGGTTCGCCGCGGCCTGCTCCATGATCTTGGCGCCGACCGTGTCGGAGCCGGTGAACGACACCTTGTCCACGCCGGGGTGCGACGAGAGCCGCTGCCCGACATCGGCGCCGCCGATGATCACGTTGAACACGCCGTCGGGCAGCCCGGCCTCGCGGGAGAGGTCACCGAAGAACAGCGTGGTCAGCGGCGTCCGCGGCGAGGGCAGCAGCACCACGGTGCAGCCGGCCGCGAGCGCGGCGCCGAACTTGAAGATCGCGAGATTGAGCGGGTAGTTGTAGCCGGTGATCGCGGCGACGACACCCACCGGGTAGTGGGTCACGTCGCTCATCGTCGGCACCGGCACGTCGTAGGCGCCGAGGTGCTGCGTGCGGTCCTTCTTCGCCGCGTCCGCCTGCCAGCGCAGGTGCCCGAGCCCCATCTTGACCTGCATGAACTCGGCGAGCGACACCGGCGTGCCCACCTCGTTGACGATCGAGGCCAGCAGCTGGTCGGTCCTCGACTCCAGCACGTCGGCGAGCCGGTGGATCGCGGCGGAGCGCTCCTCACCGGAGAGCGCGGCCCAGCCGTCGAACGCGTCCCGCGCCGCGCGGACGGCCTGGTCGACCTGGTCCGCCGACGCGCCCCCGACGGTGGCGATGACCTCCTCGGTCGCCGGGTTGACGACGTCCCACCGGTCACCGGCCGGCTCGACCGGCTTGTTCCCGATGGTCAGCGTGCGCACGTCCGGCACGAAGTCCCGTTCCATCAGACACCTTCCTTCGGCTTCTTGAGCATCAGACCGACGCGGCGCATCTCGCAGACCAGCACGTCGTTCTGGTTGTATCCCCGGTGCTCGAACCAGACGACCCCGGAGTCGTCGCGGCTCCTGGACTCTCGTTTGTCCACAATGGTCGTCTCAGCCCGCAGGGTGTCGCCGTGGAACACCGGGTGCGGGAACGTGATCCTGTCGTAGCCGAGGTTGCCCAGCGTGGTTCCCATGGTCAGCTCGGGCACGTGGAAAGCGCCGATGAGCGCCACGGTGAACAGGCTGTTGAGCACCCGCGCGCCGTGCACCGTCGTCTTCGCGTACTCCTCGTCGAGGTGCAGCGGTGCGACGTTCATGGTCAGCGAGGTGAACATGACGTTGTCCATCTCGGTGATCGTGCGGCGGAACGCGTGTTTGTACTCCGCGCCGATCTCGAACTCCTCGAAGTAGAGGCCGCGCATGTCAGTCACCGCTCTTCTCGTTCGAGGCGATGGCCTCCGCGCGTGCCAGCCAGTCCACCGCCTTGTCGTAGTGGGCCCTGTCGATGTGCACGCCGCGGTAGCGCAGCGCGCCCGTGCCCTCGGCGGCGGCCTTCTCGTAGGCCTCGACGAGTCCTGAGTAGAACTCGACGTCGGCCGCCGACGGAGAGAACACGTCGTTGATCACGGGCACGTGGCTCGGGTGGATCGCGATCATGCCGCGGAAGCCGAGCTGCCTGCCCCCGCGGGCGAACTCGCGCAGCCCGTCGAGATCGGCCAGGTCCTCCCACAGCCCCGTCAGCGCGTGGATGCCCGCCTCGCGGCAGGCGAGCAGGATGCGGCTGCGGTGGTAGAGGGTCTCGGTGCCCTCCGGGGTCCACTCGTAACCCACCGCGCGCGCGATGTCGGCGTGCTCGGCGGTGGGGCCGATCATCGCGCCGACCCTCGCCGAGGCCGTTGCGACCTCGCGGCAGTTGTGGATGGCGCCGACCGTCTCCACCGGCACGATGTACTCCAGCCCGGAAACCCCGTTGCGGGTCTCGAAGTGGTCGAGCAGCGCGTCGTACCGCAGCACGTCGGTGGCCCGCTCGATCTTGGGCGCGAAGACGCCCGTGAGGCCGGGTACGACCACGGCTTCGAGGTCGCCGCCGGTGAGCTTCGTGTCGAGCGGGTTGACGCGCACGAACACGCCCACGTCCGCGTGTGTCTCGCGGATGCGCCCGATCGACTCCGCGACCGTGGCCCTCGCGGCCTCCTTCTCCCCCGCGGGCACCGAGTCCTCGAGGTCGAGCACCAGCGCGTCCGCGCCTGCCGCGAGCGCCTTGCCCACCCACGACGGGCGGTGGCCTGGGAGGAACAGCACGGAACGGTAGGGCCGCATCAGTAGCTCCTCGGCAGGCCGAGCACGTGCTCGGCCACGTAGTTCAGCACCATCTCCTGGCTGATCGGCGCGATGCGCATCAGCCGCGCCTCCCGGAAGTAGCGCTCGATGTGGTACTCCTTCGAGTACCCGTACCCGCCGTGCGCACTCAGCGCCGCGTCGGCGGCGAAGAACCCGGCCTCGGCGGCGAGGAACTTCGCCTCGTTGGACTCCTTGCCCGCCGAGTGACCGTGGTCGAGCAGCCACGCCGCCTGCTTGCACATGAGGTCAGCGGCGTCGAGCTGCACGAGCGCCCTCGCCAAGGGGTGTGAGATGGCCTGGTTCTGCCCGATGGGCCTGCCGAACACGGTGCGCTCGGACGCGTAGGCCGTGGCCCTGCGCAACGCCGCCCTGCCGATGCCGATCGCCGCGTTGGCCGAGATCACGCGCTCGGCGTTGAGCCCGGCGAGGATCGCCTTGAACCCGCCGCCGACCTCGCCGACGACGTCCGAGTCGGGCACGAACAGCTCGTCGATGAACAGCTCGTTGGTGTCGATGGCGTTGCGCCCCATCTTCGGGATCTTGCGCACGGTCACGCGATCGCGGTCCAGCGGCGCGAAGAACAGCGTCATCCCCGCGGTGCGCTTGGGACTGGCCGAGCGCGGCGCCGTGCGGCACAGGATGAGCATGCGCTCGGCCTCCTGTGCCTTGGTGATCCACACCTTCTTGCCGGAGATCGACCAGCCGCCGTCCACCTTCCTGGCGAACGTGGAGATGTTGGTGGTGTCGGTGCCCGCGTCGGGCTCGGTCACCGCGAACGACGTGTGCAGGTCGCCCTCGACGAGCCTTGGCAGGAACCGCCGCTTCAGCTCCTCGCTGCCGTGCCGGATGATCGGCTCGAATCCGAAGATCCCGATGTGGACGGCGCTGCAGCCGTTCATGCCCGCGCCCGACGCGGCGATCTCCTGTTCGACGATCGCGGCCTCGGTGACGCCCAGCCCGCCGCCGCCGTACTCGGCGGGCACGGTGAGCCCGAGCCAGCCGCCCTTCACCACGGCGTTGTAGAAGTCCCACGGGAACTCCTGGGTCTGGTCGTGCTCTGCCCAGTAGTCGTCGGGGAAGTCGGAGCACAGCGCGCGCACGGCGGCGCGGATGTCGTCGTGGGTGGTGTCAGCGCTGAAGTTCATGCACCTTCTCCTGCCGGTCGAACGTGTCGGCGGTGATGCCCGACTCGCGCAGCGCGGCCTTGCGTACCTTCTCCGACGGAGTCTTGGGGAGCGCGTCGACGAACCGCACGAACCTGGGGATGGCGAACTCGGGGATGCGGCCCCGGCACCACTCCAGGATCCCGGCCGGGTCGCACGGCTGCGAGGTGACGACCACGGCGAGCACCTCGTCCTCACCCGCGTCCACCCCGGCCGGAACACCGATCACGGCGCACTCGGTGACCGCCGGGTGCCCGAGCACCGCCTGCTCCACCTCGTAGGAGCTGATGTTCTCGCCGCGACGGCGCAGCGCGTCCTTGTAGCGGTCGACGAAGTAGAACCAGCCGTCGGCGTCCTTGCGCAGTGCGTCACCGGTGTGGAACCACAGGTTGCGCCACGCCTCGACGGTCTTCTCCGGCATCCCGTAGTAGCCCATGCTGCACGTCCATGGCTGTTTGGGCCGCACCACCAGCTCGCCGATCTCGCCGACCGGCACCTCGCGATCGGTCTCCGGGTCGACGAGCCGGATGTCGAACCAGTCCGCGGCCTGGAGTCCCGCCGCGCCCGCGGGCCGGTCGACGCCGTAGGGCGACATGATCGGCGCGCACGTCTCGGTGAGCCCGAAGGCGTCGACGAAAGCCTCGATGCCGTAGCGCTTCTTGAACTGCTCGACGATCGAGCTGGCCGTGGGCGCCGCGTAGACGCAGCGCAGCCGGTTGTCGAGGTCGTTGTCGCGTGGTGGCTGTTTCCACGCGAAGTCCATCATCACGCCGACGAAGTTGGTCACCGTCACGCCGGAGTCGCGGACGTGGTCGATCCACCGGCTCGCGCTGAACTTGGGCCGCACCACCGCCCTCGCGCCGGCCACCAGCGCCGGGTAGACCGCCATGAACTGGGCGTTGCCGTGGAACAGCGGCGTGGTGGTGAGGTAGGTGTCCTCGTGGGTCAGCCGCGTCAGTGACACCACGATCTGGGCGAAGAAGTACAGCTGCGAGTGGGGCATGGCCACGCCCTTGGACGGGCCCGTGGTGCCGGAGGTGAAGAAGATCGCGCCCAGCTCCTCGGGCCTCGGCGCGGACCGCTGGAGCACGGGCCCCTCTTCGAGCGCGTCCCACGGCTCGGCGCTCCAGCCGTTGCGCCGCAACAGCTCGACGGCCTCGGCCCCGTGGCCGGTGTCGATCACCCAGAACTTCTCGATGCCGCGGGCGTGCTCGGCGATCGCGACGAACCGCTCGGCGAAGGTGTCGTCGATGACGGCCCACCTCGCGCCGACGGTCACCACCTGGTGGCGCAGGAACTCGCCCTCGTAGTTGGTGTTGATGGGCACCTCGACCTGCCCGCCGACGGCGGTGCCGAACCAGCTGCGCACCAGGCGCGACGAGTTGAGCGCCATGATGATCACCCGGTCGCCCTGCTCGGCTCCGGCCTTGCCCAGCGCGCCCGCGATCCGCTCGGCCGAGCCGAGGATCTCCGCGTACGTCCACTCCAGACCCTCCTCGGGGGTCATGAGGAACGTGGAGTCCCCACGGACGGACGCATGGTGGCGCAGCACGGTGTTCAGCGTCCAGTCGTGCGGGTCGCTGAACGTGGGCACGAGATCGCGGTACACCTGGGTCATGACGCCCGCTCGCCGGCGAGTGCGGGGATGTCGCTGCGCGGCGTGATCGCCGTGATGGCGGGCACCACGTCGCGGCCGAGGCGCTCGATGGTCGCCACGGTCTCGGCGCCGTCCATGCTGGGCCACTGTGGACGGACGAGCAACGGGTCGACGGGCAGCGTGGTGACCAGCTCGGTCAGCTGCTTCACCACCTCCTCCGGTGAGCCGAGCACGGCGTGCCCGGCGACGGTCTCGGCGAACGAGTCCTCCAGCTCCTGCTTGCCCATCAGGTCGAAGCCCTTGCTGGCATAGCTGAGGTACTTGCCCTTGGCGACGCGGGCGTACTCGGCGATGGCCTGCTCGCGGCTGTCGGCCACGAGCACGTTGCGGCGCAGCGGCTGCGGGCCGAACTCCTTGCCGCGGGCGGCGAAGCGGTCGCGGACGATGCGGTAGCGCTCCGCGGCCTCGTCGCGGGATGCCTCCGGCGGGCATGCGTAGGCGTCACCGAGCCGCCCCGCGCGCTCGACGCCGGGCTTCTTCTGGGCGCCGATCCAGATCGGCGGGTGCGGCCGCTGCACGGGGCGGATGTGCGGGGCGACGCCGTCGAGCCGCCAGTGCCTGCCGCGGTGCGTCACCTCGTCCTCGGTCCACAGGCGCGTGATCACCTCCAGCGCCTCGTCCATCCGGGACGCCCGCTCCTTGAACGGGATGCCGAGGTAGCCGAACTCCTCGGGCCGGTATCCGATCCCGGCGCCGAAGACGAGCCTTCCCTCGGTGACCACGTCGAGGGTGGCGAGCTCCTCGGCCAGGATCACCGGGTGGTAGAGCGGGGCGATCATGATCTGGGTGACGAGCTTGACGTGCGGGTCGACCTCGGCGGCCAGGCGCGCGAGCAGCGGCACGGGCTGCAGCCAGCGCAGCTCTCCGTAGAGGAAGTGCTGCCCGATGGCGATGTAGGTGAAGCCGTTGCGCTGCGCCGTTTCCACGATCCGCAGCACGTCGTCGAACTGCTGTGCCGGTGGTACGTCCTTCGGCACGTCGCTGAGCAGGAGACCGACCTGGACCATGGGGTACCTACCTACTTCGCGGTCAGGCCGCCGTCGACCGGGATGGTGACCCCGGTGACGTAGCTGGCGTCGTCGCTGGCGAGGAACGCGATGACCGAGGCGATCTCCTCGGGCTGGGCGCCGCGGCCCAGCGGGATCCCGGAGACGAAGTTCTTGGTCAGCTCCGAGACGTCCGCACCTGGCTCGCGGCCGAAGAACTGCGCGAGCATGGGGGTGTGCACCGTGCCGGGACACACGACGTTCACCCGCACGCCGTCGGGCGCGCCGACCAGCGCGAGCGAGCGGGTGAACGGAACGAGCGAGCCCTTGGTGAGCGAGTAGATGGGGCTGAAGGGCGAGCCGACCAGCGCCGATGTCGAGGAGGTCAGCGTGATGGAGCCCTTGCCGCCCGCTGCCTTCAGCAGGTCGAAGCCGAGCGTGCAGGTGTAGTAGGCGCTCTTGACGTTGACGTCGATGTTCTTGGCCCACTCCTCGTCGCTGACCTCGAGGCCGGCCGGGCCGGGCATGCCGACCTGGGCGTGCAGGGCGTGCAGTACCCCGTGCTCGGTGCGGATGCGGTCGAACAGGGCGGTGAGGCTGGTGTTGTCCGTGGCGTCGACCTGCTGCGGGGTGGCGCTGCCACCGGCGGCCACGATCTCCTTCGCCACGCCTTCGGCGGCGTCGGCGGCCAGGTCGGCCACGTAGACGTGGGCTCCCTCCGACGCCAGGCGCAGGGAGATGGACCGGCCCATGCCCGATCCACCGCCGACGACAGCGACGATGCGGTCTTCGAAGCGGCGTGTCATGTGTTTCCCTTCCAGGTGAGCCGGTCAGCGGCGTTGGTCGAACGAGCGGCCGAGCAGTTCGGAGACGATGCGGATGCGCTGCATCGCCGGGGTACCCCCGGCGAGGGCCCACCCGTGCGAGTCGCGGTGCAGGCGTTCGAGCCCGAACTCCTCGGTGTAGCCGTTACCGCCGTGCAGCTGCATCGCCAGGTCGGTGACCTTCTTGGCCATCTCGTTGGCGGTGCACTTGGCGAGCGAGACCTCCAGGGAGTTCGGCAGGCCGTCGCCGAAGTCGGCCGCGGCGCGCCGGATCAGCAGCCGCGCGGCCTCCACCTGCAGCACCATGTCGGCGAGGCTCATCTGCACGCTCTGGAACTCCACCAGCGGCTTGCCGAACTGGGTGCGTTCCTGCACGTAGCGCACCGTGCGGTCGAGCGCGGCCTGACCGATCGCGAGGCTCATGGTGGCGTTGCCGAGTCGCTCGATGGAGAACGCGCCGAAGAGCTCGCGGAACCGGCCGGGGCCGAGCACGACGTTCCCGGCGGGGACCACGACGTCGTCGAAGAGCACGTCGGCCGAGGGGATGCCCCGGAAGCCCATCAGCTTCTCGCGCTGACCGAAGCTCACGCCGGGCCGGTCGGCCTCGACGAGGACCGCGCCGATCCCCTTCGAGCCGGGCTCGTCGTTCATCCGCGCGTAGACGAGGTAGTGGTCGGCCTCGCTGCCGTTGGAGATCCAGCGCTTGCCGCCGGTGATCCTGACCTTGTCGCCCTCGGGCACCGCCTTGGTCTTCAGGTCGGTCGCGGCCGAGCCCGCGTCGGGCTCCGAGATCGCGACGGCCAGCGTGGCGTCTCCCCGGATGATCGGCGGCAGGAAGCGCTCGCGCTGCTCCTCGGTGCCGAGCCGGGCCACCACCTGCGCGGGGCCGGTGTTGGACTCGAACACCTGGAACGCGGCGGGGCGGCACTCCTTCGCCAGCTCCTCGATCACGGTCAGCGCGTGCTGCAGCGGCGCCCCGCCCCCTCCGTAGCGCTCCGGCAGCGCGATGCCGAGGAAGCCGAGTTCACCCAGATAGCGGCGTTCGTCGTGGGGGAAAGCCGTGCGCGAACGGTCCCATTCCTCCGCGTGCGGCGCGTACCGTTCCAGGGCGACCTTGGCGGCGACCTCCTTGAGTGCGCGCTGTTCGTCAGCGTCGATCACCTGTGTCACGAGGACTCCGTTCCTGCCTACGTTTTCATAGTAATCATCATCATAGTCTTGCCGCGAATGGGGTCAAGCTTGCTTCATCCTTGCCATCCTGGGCAAGATGGATTCTGGTTATCATCATCATAGATTTGAGGAGGCGCAATGGGCCGGGCCGTCATCGTGGACGCCGTCCGCTCCCCCATGGGACGCGGCAAGAAGTCAGGTGCGCTCGCCGGCGTCCACCCGGTCGACCTCCTGGCTCAGGTGCTGACGGCACTCGTGGCCCGCAACGACCTCGACCCGGCCACCATCGACGACGTGCTCGTCGGCTGCGTCGGCCAGGCCGGTGAGCAGTCGGCGACGCCCGGTCGTCAGGCCGTGCTCGCCGCCGGGTTCCCCACCCACGTCCCGTCCACCACCATCGAGCGCAAATGCGGCTCCGGCCAGCAGGCCGTGGACTTCGCCGTGCAGGGCGTGGTGGCCGGGGCCTACGACATCGCGATCGCCGCGGGCGTCGAGTCGATGAGCCGCGTCCCGATGGGCTCTGCCCGCATGGACGCCGACCCGTTCGGCCCCTCGGTGCGCGCCCGGTTCCCAGACCTGGTGCCGCAGGGCGTCTCGGCCGAGCTGGTCGCCAGGAAATGGAAGCTGACCCGCGCCGAGCTGGACGAGTACTCCGCCCGCTCGCACGCGCGCGCCGCGGCCGTGCGGGCGAACGGCGGTTTCGACGGTGAGATCGTGCCGATCACCACTCCGGACGGCACCACGGTGACCAGCGACGAGAGCATCCGGGAGGGCACCACGCCCGAGCGGCTCGCCGGGCTGGCGCCCGCGTTCGCCCGCGAGCCGTACCTGAGCCGGTTCCCCGAGCTGGAGTGGCTGATCACGGCGGGCAACTCCTCGCAGATCACCGACGGCGCGAGCGCGCTGCTCGTCATGTCGGAGGAGCAGGCGAAGGCACTGGGCCTGCGCCCCAGGGCCGCGATCGTCGCGAGCGCCGTGGTCGGCGACGACCCGACGCTGATGCTCACCGGGCCGATCCCGGCCACGCACAAGGTGCTCGCCAGGTCGGGCGTCGGACTCGACCGGATCGACGCCGTCGAGGTGAACGAGGCGTTCGCGCCGGTGCCGCTCGCCTGGCAGCGGGAGTTCGGCGTGCCCGACGACCGGCTCAACCCGGCGGGCGGCGCGATCGCGCTCGGGCACCCGCTCGGCGCGTCCGGCTGCCGGCTGATGACCACGATGATCAACCACCTGGAACGCGCCGGCGGGCGCTACGGCCTGCAGACCATGTGCGAGGCGGGCGGCATGGCCAACGCCGCGATCGTCGAGAACCTGAGCGCGTAGAGGAGAGAGATGAAGCTGGACAACTCCGCCGCCGTCGTCACGGGTGGGGCCTCGGGGCTGGGCCTCGCGACCGTGCGCCGCTTCGTGGAGCGCGGCGTGCCCACCGTGATCGTCGACCTGCCCACGTCCGACGGCGAGCGGATCGCCAAGGAGCTGGGCGAGCTGGTGCGCTTCGGCGCCGCCGACGTCGCCGACGCCGGCGCCGTGTCGGAGGCGCTCGACCTCGCGCGGGGCCCGATCCGTGCCCTCGTGCACTGCGCGGGCCGCGGCGGCACCGTTCGCGTCGTGGAGCGCGACGGCTCCCCCGGCTCGCTGGAGGCCTACGAGTCGATCGTGCGGACCAACCTGATCGGCACCTTCAACGTGCTGCGGCTGACCGCGGCGCGGATGGTGACCAACGAGCCCGTCGACGGCGAGCGCGGCGTGTGCGTGCTGACCGCGTCGGTGGCCGCGTGGGAAGGACAGATCGGACAGATCCCCTACGCGTCGGCCAAATCCGGCGTGGTCGGCATGACGCTGGTCGCCGCCCGGGACCTGGCCCGCAAGCTCGTGCGGGTGTGCTCCATCGCGCCCGGTACGTTCGACACCCCGATCCTGTCCCGGTTCTCCGACGAGATCCGCGACGGCCTCGCCAAGCAGACCCCGCACCCCCAGCGGCTCGGCGACTCGGACGAGTTCGCCGCGCTGGCCCACCACATCGTCGACAACCCGATGCTCAACGGCGAGACGATCCGCCTCGACGGCGCGATCCGCATGCCCCCGAAGTAACAGCGAGTACCCCGCTCCAGCCCGCGAGTCCCCCGCTCAGAACCACGAGTTCTGCGTTCCCGACCACGAGTTCTGCGTTCCCGTAAGGAGAGCACCGTGTCCGACCCCGTTGTCCTGACCGAGCAGATCGACGGCGTGCAGGTCGTCACCCTCAACCGGCCTGACGCCCGCAACGCGATCAACACCGCCGCCGCCGAGGCGATCGCCGCCGCGATGGACGAGCTGGACGAGCGTGACGACCTGGTCGCGGGCGTGATCACGGGCGCGGGGTCGACGTTCTGCGCCGGGATGGACCTCAAGGCGTTCCTCGCCGGAGAGCGGCCGTCCGTGCCCGGCCGGGGCTTCGCGGGCATCGTCGAGCAGCCGCCGGCGAAGCCGGTGATCGCGGCCGTGGAGGGACACGCGATCGCGGGCGGGTTCGAGATCGTGCTCGCGTGCGACCTGATCGTCGCCGCGGACAACGCCGTGTTCGGCCTGCCCGAGGTCAAGCGCGGGCTCGTCGCCGCGGGCGGCGGGCTGCTGCGGCTGCCCGAGCGCGTGCCGTACCACCTCGCCGTCGAGTGGGCGCTGACCGGCGAGTTCGTGCCCGCGAAGCTCGCCCACGAGGTGCACCTGGTCAGCAGGCTGACTGAGCCGGGCTCCGCCCGCGACTCCGCGCTCGACCTGGCACGGGCGATCGCCCGCAACGGTCCACTGGCTGTGCGGGCGACCAAGGAGATCATCAAGGCCGCCCGAGACTGGCCGTCGGGCGAGGCGTTCGCCCTGCAGCAGGAACTCGTCGAGCCGGTGCGCTCGTCGGCCGACGCCAAGGAGGGCGCGCTGGCCTTCAAGGAGAAGCGGGCTCCGGTCTGGCAGGGCCGCTGACGCGATAGACTGATCACGGCTCCTCGACCAGTGCAGCCTGCTGCGCGCCGGGGCGGCGGCAAGAGCGTACGCCCCGACGCGGTTTCGTCAGAACCGATCCGAGGAGCCTTCGCGTGTCAGCCCCTTCTCTCGTCATGTCCCGGCGCTCCCGTGGCGTCACCCGCTCGCCCGTTCGCGACCTGCTCTCGCTGACCCAGCGGCCAGAGGTGATCTCCTTCGCCGGCGGCCTGCCCGCGCCCGAGCTGTTCGATCTCGACGGCTGGCGGGCGGCGTTCGACAGCGCCCTCTCCAAGGACACGGGCGGGCGCAGCCTCCAGTACGCGCCCACCGAGGGCAACGCCGCGCTACGGGCCGCCGTCGCCGAACGGATGACCCGGCGAGGACTGCCCACCGGCGAGGCCGACCTGCTGATCACCACCGGCTCCCAGCAGGCGCTCAGCCTCGTGGCCGGAGTCTTGCTCGACCCCGGCGCCGTCGTCGCCGTCGAGGAGCCCACCTACCTCGCCGCGCTGCAGGCGTTCCAGTCGGCGGGCGCACGGGTGGTCGCCATGCCGGGCGACGCCGAGGGCATCGACCCCACCGCACTGGCCGACCTGCTCGAACGCGAGCGGCCCGCCCTGCTGTACCTGGTGCCGACCTTCGCCAACCCCACGGGCCGCACCCTCGGCGCCGACCGCAGGCAGGCCATCGCCGAGCTCACGGCCGCGCACGGGGTGTGGGTGGTGGAGGACGACCCGTACGGCGAGCTGCGCTACCGGGGCGAGGCCGTCCCACCGCTGGCGGCCTCGGCCGGGGACCACGTGCTCTACCTCGGCAGCTTCTCGAAGATCGGCGCACCCGGGCTGCGGCTCGGCTGGCTGCGGGCACCCGAGTCGATCCGCTCGACGCTGGTGGTGGCCAAGCAGGCCGCCGATCTGCACACCTCGACCATCGACCAGGCGGCGGCCGCGGCGTACCTCGCCACGGCCGATCTCGACGCGCACGTGCGGTACCTCTGCGCCGCCTACCGCACGCGGCGGGACGCGATGATCGAGGCGCTGGCCGAGGCCCTCCCCGCCGGTACGGAGGTCAGCGATCCCGACGGCGGCATGTTCGTGTGGTTGCGCCTGCCCGGCGACGTCGACACCGAGCGCCTGCTGCCCGCCGCCCTGGAGCGGGCCGTCGCGTTCGTGCCCGGAGCGCCGTTCCACGCCGGGCAGCCGGACCGGGCGACCATGCGCCTGTCGTTCACCACGCACACGGCGGACGAGATCGCCGAGGGCGTGCGCAGGCTGGCTCCCGTGTTGCGGAGCTGAGCAGTCACTCCGGGCCGGGGAAGCTCGGCTTGCGCTTCTCCAGGAATGCGGTGGCGCCCTCCACCATGTCGGCGCTGCCGACGGCCTGGACCAGCATCCCGAGGCCGTTGGTGAAGGAGTCGCGCGCGGCGTTCCACCAGATGTTGGAGCTGATCTTGGTGATCTCCAGGTACCGGGGGCTCAGCCGCGCCAGCTCGGCGCACCACGCCGTGACGGTGTCCTCGAGTGCGTCGTCGTCGACGACCTCGTTGACCAGGCCCATTTCCCTGGCCTGTTCGGCGGTGTAGCGGCGGCAGAGCATCGCGAGCTCCTTGGCCCGTTTCTCGCCGATCTGCACGCCCATCACGTTGGTCGCCCCGGTGACGGGCGCGCTGCCCACGCGCGGTCCGGTCTGGCCGAAGGTGGCGGAGCGGGCCGCGACGGCGAGGTCGCACGCCACGACGAGCTCGTTGCCCCCGCCCGCGGCTGCGCCGTTGACGGCCGCGATCACGGGCCGGGGGCACGAGCGCACGGCGTCGAAGAGCCGCAGCGACGACTGGTACAGCCCGCGCATCTGGCCGGTCGTGGGGGTGCTCAGCTGCTGGAGCGACCCGCCCGCGCAGAAGCTGCCGCCCGAGCCGGTGAGCACCACGGCCCTGGCCGACGCGGCGTCCTCGAACGCCTCCACCACCGCTGCCGACATCGCGGGGTCGAAGGCGTTGCGGCGCTCAGGGCGGTTGAGCCGGATCCACAGCGTGTCCCCGATCCGGTCCACCACGACGTCGGGCATGTCCACTCCTCCAACATTGCTTATAATGATACGCCTTGTATAGCACCTCTCCCCGCGAGGAGTGAAGCCGATGACCGCGGACAGCCGCCGCCCGAAGGCCGCGATGCTCGTCGCTCAGCGCATCGTCCGGGACATCGGACGCGACACGCTGGCACCGGGTGACCTGCTGCCTCCCGAGCGCACGATGCTGGAGAAGTACAACGTGGGCAGGGGAACGCTGCGCGAGGCGCTGCGCCTGCTGGAGTTCCAGGGCGTGATCGCGCTCAAGCCCGGCCCGCGCGGTGGCCCGGTGTTGCTGGACCCCGACGCGAGCCACCTCGCCAGCACCGTGGTGCTGCTCATGCAGCTGAAGAAGGCGCCGTTCCAGACCATCGTCGAGGTGCGCAACGCGCTGGAGCCGATGATCAGCTGCCTCGCCGCGGAGCGGATCACCGACGACGCGCTCGGCGAGCTCGACGACACGATCGGCCAGATGCGCACCAACCTCGACGACCAGACGGTGTTCCTGGAGGCCAACAAGCGCTTCCACGACGTCATCGCGTGGTCGTCTGGCAACCCGTTGTTCGGCTATATCGTCGACTCGCTGCTCGGGATCATGGACGGCACCGTGATCGGCATCGACTACCCGGCACCCCGGAGGGCCGCGATCATCACCGCGCACGAGGAGATCCTCGCCGCGCTGAGCAAGCGCGACCCCGCGGAGTCCGAGCTGCGGATGCGTGAGCACATCGACGCCTACACGCGCTACGCGCGGCGCAAGTACCCCGACGTGCTCACGCAGGTCATCCCGTGGACCTCGCCGTACCAGTGACGCTCACTCGACGGTGATGGCCCGCTCGGGGCAGGAGTCAGCGCCGTCCCTGGCGGGCCCGGAGAGGTCCGCACCCACCTCGTCGGTCAGCACGTAGGCGTGACCGTCCTCCTCCCGCAGCGCGAACACCTGCGGCGCGGTCATCTGGCACAGGCCGTGGCCCTGACACTGCTCGGCATCGACCCGAACGCGCATCGCTTCCTCCTTGAAGCCTCGTTTGCCGTGCTTATTGACATCGACCAGATCTAGTATAACCATTATCAGGTCAACGGCGAAGTTGATGCGACGAAGGGGCACGGAGACGCATGTCCGACGAGAAACGCTGTCCGGTGATCCGGTTCGATCACAACTCTCCCGAGCACTCGGCGGATCCCGTCGGGGCGTACCGCGAACTCCGTAAGGGCTCGAAGCGTGGCTGGACCGAGGCCAGCGGCGGCTACTGGGTGCTCTCGGACTACGACAGCGTGTTCGAAGCGGCCCGCGACGACGAGATCTTCACCTCCAGGCGCACCGACTCCGGCGGGGAGGGACTCTCGGTGGTCATCCCCAAGACCCCGATGCACCTGCACATCCCGATCGAGCTCGACCCGCCCGACTTCCGCAAGTACCGCAAGATCGTCAACCGCATCACCGCGCCCGCGGCCGTCGAGAAGATGCGCGACATGGTCGAGCGGCACACCACCGAGTTCATCGACAGCGTCATCGAGCAGGGCGAATGCGACCTGACCTCGGTGATCGGCGTGCCCTCGATCGTCACCATCGACTGGCTGGGCCTGCCGATCGAGGAGTGGCAGCGCTACTCGCGGGCCCATCACGCCGTCCTCGCCGAACCACAGGGCAGCCCGGCCTTCGAGCAGGCTGCCAAGGTGGACCTGCCGTACCTGGCCGACCAGATGTGGGACGTCATCAGGCAGCGCCGCGCCGAGCCGAAGGACGACATCATCAGCTACCTGGTCAACCAGGAGGTCGACGACCGGCCGCTGACCGACGACGAGGTGTTCGGCATCATCGACCTGCTCGTGGCGGGCGGGGTCGGCACCACGGCGTCGCTGGTCAGCCAGGCGCTGGTGTGGCTCGCGGAGCACACCGACGTGCGGCAGCGGCTGATCGACGACCCGAGCCTGCTCGACCGCGCCGTGGAGGAGTTCCTGCGGTTCTTCTCCCCCACCCAGGCCCTCGCCCGCACGGTGACCACGGACGTCGACTTCCACGGGTGCCCGATGAAGGCCGGCGACCGCGTCCTGCTGGCCTGGTCGTCGGCGAACCGGGACGAGTCGAAGTTCGAGAACCCGGACGAGATCGACATCGACCGGTGGCCCAACCGCCACACCGCGTTCGGCGTCGGCGTGCACCGCTGCGCGGGCTCGCATCTCGGCCGGCTGATGTCCAAGACGCTCATCTCCTCCGTCCTCGAGCGCATGCCCGACTACACCGTCGACTTCGACGCACTGAAGCGGTACCCGCGCCAGGGCGTCAACATGGGCTACGTCAGCATCCCCGCCCGGTTCACTCCAGGCAAGCGGCTGCTGCCCGTGACCGAGAAGGCTTGAAGGGAAGGCTGACATGACCGGACGAATGGCGGGCAAGGTCGCTTTCATCACCGGTGCCGCCCGAGGTCAGGGCCGCGCGCACGCCGTGCGGCTGGCCGAGGAGGGCGCGGACATCATCGCCGTCGACATCTGCGCCGACATCGAAACGGTGACGCCGTTCTACTCGCTGGCCACGCCTGCGGATCTCGCGCGTACGGTGTCGGACGTCGAAAGGCTGGGCAGGCGCATCGTCGCTCACCAGGCCGACGTCCGCGACCTCGGCTCGCTGCAGAAGGCGTTCGACTCCGGCGTCGAGGAGCTGGGCCGGATCGACGCCGTGGTGGCCAACGCGGGTATCGCGACGTTCGGCAGATCGTGGGAGCTCTCGGCCGAGCAGTGGCGGGACATGATCGACGTGAACCTGACCGGTGTGTTCCACACGGCCAAGGTGGCGATCCCCGCGCTGATCGAGGGCGGGCACGGCGGGTCGATCGTCTTCACCAGCTCCATCGGCGGCCTCAAGGGCATCCAGCACGTCGCGCACTACGTGGCGGCCAAGCACGGCATCGTCGGCCTGATGCGCACCATGGCCAACGAGCTGGCGCCCCACCACATCAGGGTCAACACGGTGCATCCGACCAATGTGGACACAACGATGATCCAGAACCCGGGCACCTACGGCATGTTCGTGCCCGACGATCCGGAGCCGAACCAGGAGAAGGCGATTCCTGGCTTCATGTCGCTGAACGCGCTGCCGGTGCCCTGGGTCGACCCGCTCGACATCAGCAACGCGGTGCTCTTCCTCGCCAGCGACGAGGCCCGCTACATCACGGGGGCGACGTTGCCCGTCGACGCGGGCGCGAACATCAAATGATCCAGTGACTGGAGGGACAATGACGTCTTCCTCGGTACGCGACGACATCGAGAACACACTCCACCGCTACGCGGTCGGCTACGACGACGGAGACCTGCGCCTGGTGGAGGACAGCTTCACCCCCGACGCGGTGCTCACCCTCCGCATCGGCAACGGCGACCTCGTCGGCCCCTTCGAGGGCAGGGACGCGATCATGCGGCTCATGCGCGACTCCGCGCACTCGCAGGACGACCAGCGCCGCCACGTCACCACCAACGTCATCATCGAGGCCGACGGCGACACCGCGTCGTGCCTGTCGTACCTCACGATCTTCTCGGCGAAGGACGGTGTGCTGACGGCACTCTCGACCGGCAAGTACGACGACGAGCTGGTACGCACCGAGGCGGGCTGGCGGCTGCGCAAGCGCCACATCGCACTGGACCTCCCCTACTGAGGCGGCCGCGATGACCATCAACCAGGGCCTCATCCCCGCGAAGTGGGCCGCGCTCACCCCCGACGCGCAGGCGCTCTACGACGTCCCGAACAACCGGCGCATGGCCTGGCGGGAGCTGGACGAGCGGGTCCGCAGGCTCGCCAACGGGCTGCGCTCCTTCGGGTTGGAGGTCGGCGACCGGGTCGCCGTGCTCACCCGCAACAGCGTCGAGTTCCAGGAGCTGTACTTCGCGGCCGGACGGGCGGGGCTGATCCTGCAGCCGCTGAACTGGCGGCTGGGCAGCACCGAGCTGGCCAGGCTCATCGGCGACGCGGCCCCGCGCGTGGTGATCACCTCGGTGGAGTGGCGCGACGTGGCGAAGGAGCTGCAGCGCGACTGCGACGTGCCGACGTGGCTCGAGTTCGGCGAGGGCGGCGACGGCAGCTACGAGGACCTGCTGGCGCGGTCGAGCACCGACGAGCCGGTGACGTCGGCGAAGGTCGGTGGCGACGACCCGTTCTTCATCCTGTACACCGGGGGCACCACGGGCCGGAGCAAGGGCGCGCTGCACACGCACCACAGCGCCGCGATGGGCGGGCTCAACCAGACGGTCGCCGAACGGATCGTGCCGTCCGACGTCTACATGCTGACCGGGCAGATGTACCACATCCCCGTGGTGCTCTCGATGAACTACCTGCGCCACGGCTGCCCGCTCGTGCTCGTCAACTTCGAGGCGGAGCAGGCGCTGCGGGTGATCGAGGCCGAACGCGTGTCGGCTTTCCTCGGGATCACCACGATGCTGAACTGGATGATGGCCGTGCCGGGCTTCGCCGGCTACGACCTGTCGAGCCTGCGCAACATCCAGTACGGCGGTGGCCCGATGCCGTCCTCGATCGTGCGCGCGGCGCTGGACTCGTTCCCCTGCACGCTCATCCAGGGCTACGGGCAGACCGAGGGGCCCGGCATGACGTTCCTGTCGCAGGAGGACCACACCGAGGCGGTCGCGGGCCGCCACGCGCACCGGCTGCGCTCGTGTGGCCGGGAGGGCTTCGTGGGGCGCCTGCGTGTGGTCGACGAGACCGGTGCCGACGTGCCGCGCGACGGCAGGACCGCGGGCGAGATCGTGGTCAAGTCCGAGGCCAACATGATCGGCTACTGGAACCAGCCCGACCTGACGGCGCGGACGATCCGCGACGGCTGGATGTGGACCGGTGACGTCGCGACCTGGGACGAGCACAGCTACGTCTACATCGTCGACCGCGCCAAGGACATGATCATCTCGGGCGGCGAGAACATCTACAGCGTGCAGGTGGAGGAGGCCATCGCGGTCCATCCCGCGGTGCTCGAATGCGCGGTGATCGGGGTACCGGACGACGAGTGGGGCGAGAGCGTGAAGGCGGTGGTGGTGCTCAAACCGGGCCAGTCGGCCACGGAGGCCGACATCATCGAGACGGCGAAGCAGAACCTCGCCTCGTACCAGAAGCCGAAATCGGTGGACTTCGTCGACAGCCTGCCCAAGGCGCCCACGGGCAAGATCATGAAGCGCGAGCTGCGGGCGCCGTACTGGGCGGACCGGGAGCGGTCGGTGTGACGGCGGTACCCACGGAGGAGGAGCTCGGGAAGCTCGTCGGCACGCCGTTTCCCGGCGGCACGTTCACGTTCGAGCCGTGGTGGGTGCGCCTGGTCAACGACTGCGCGCTCGCCCCGGCCTCGGACGGCGCGGCGAGCCCGGTGTTCGCGTTCCTCGCGGCGACGGCGGCGATGGGCTGGTCGTGGGAGGAGATGTGGGGCCTGTTCGGCGCGACCGAGGCCGACGGCCCGATGGCCGGGGAGACGGCGACGGAGATCAGCGAGCCGCTGCGTGTCGGCGCGACCTACGGGGTGAGCGGGCGGATCGTGTCGGCCGTGCGCAAACGGGGCGCACGCACAGGTGTGTTCGACCTCGTGGGCTACCGGCTGGACCTGCAGGACGAGCACGGCTCGCTCGCGGCGAGCTGCACGAACTCGATCATCTTCCCGAGGAGGTCGCTGTGACCGCGCCCGGCGACGAGCTGCCCGCCTACGAGGTCGAGCCGGTGAGCGCGGAGAAGATGAAGACGATGTCCGCGCTCATGCGCGACGCCAACTCGATCCACTTCGACCCGGCGGCCGTGCGCGCGCTCGGGCTCGGCGATCGCGTGGTGAACCAGGGCCCGCTCAACCAGGCCTACATCGTGTCGATGCTGGCGCGCTGGGCGGGCGGCGCGGCCCGGGTGCGGGCGTTGCGGCTGCGGTTCCTCGGCAACGTCTTCGCCGGCGACGGGCTGGTGGCGGGCGGCACCGTGACCGCGGTGCGCCAGGACGGCGCCGGCCGGGTGGCGGACTGCGACGTGTGGCTTCGGGTGTCCGGCGGTGACCCGGTGCTGAGCGGCACGGCGACCGTCCTGATTGGAGAGTGAGGGGTCCTTGAGCGGCACCACGCAGAGTTTCCGGCTGTCCTACGGCGACTGCGACACGGTGGGTATCGCCTACTTCGCGATCTACTACCCGTGGATGGAGCGTACCTACAGCTCGTGGCTCTACGACAACGGGATCCGGGCGGGTCAGCTGTCCGACGAGCTCGGCGTGTACGTGGTCGGCGTGCACTCGGAGGCGGCATATCTACGTCAGGTGACCGTTTTCGACGAGCTCACGTGCGAGGTGCGGCGCGAACGGGTCGGCAACTCCTCGTACACGCTCGGTTTCACCTTCCACCGCGGTGACGAGCTGGTGACTACCGGCACGATGACGTTCGCGTGCCGCGACCTCGAGCACCGCAAAATCCCGGTCCCCGAGCGCATCGCCAAGCTCCTGCACACGCTGGAGCCGATGCCCCAGCGGTAACCCTCGCGAGTCGTACGCTCACGCCCGCGAGTCGCCCGCTCCAGACGCCGAGTTCTGCGCTCAGGACAACGAGTTGCGCGTTCCCGACAGCGAGTTGCGCGTTCCCGGCACCGGCCCGGTGACCGGCGTGACAGCCCCTTGACAACGCAGTCGAACTCTTGTTCGAATCGAGTGGTCAGTCAGGGAGTGCGCGTGAACAAACCAGCTCAGCCGCCGTGCCGGTGGTGGCGGCGCGACGTCAGCTCGACGCCCACCCATCCGGTGTGGACGCCGTCCGACGCCCCGCCTCCGGGGTACCAGCCGGTGGAGCCCGCCCAATGGGTGTGGGTGGACCTGCGGGCGGCGCTGCGGCGCGATCCGTTCGCGTTCCACGACGACGCCCCCGGCGGGCTGCAGTACCGCTACGAGGTCAAGGGTCTGCTACGCGGCTGGATGCCCGCGGTGGACGGGGCGCCGCTGGGGATCGTGAGCTACCAGCTGCTCACGGCGGATCTCGAGTGGAGGACGCTGATCACGGCCTTCGTGCCGCAGCATCACATCCGCTACCGCGCACGCAGCGGAAGGGAGTAGGGCACTAGGACGGTTGTGACGAACCGAGCCATTCCGGGCGGGAAGACCGTCAGACGCGGTCGAACCCGCGCACCACCGCGACGAGGTCGGCTACCACACCGGGCGGCTCGGCCCGCCAGCACCACACGCACGGGCGGCTCCGCCCGGTCGGCACGACACACGGCGACGGTGGCGATGCGGCCTCCACACCGATGAGCGTGAACGCCTGCTCCGTCGCCACCACGTGGGCGAGCCCGCACAAGTTGTGTCCCTCCACCACCATCCGCCTGCGCACGCCGAAACCGCTCACCAGCTCGTCGATCCGGCGGTAGATCTCCGGCGCCGCGTCGTAGCCCACCGAGGCGAACGGCAGGTGGGCGGGCTCGGCCAGCCGCACCGACCCTTGGCGGCGCCCGGCCGCTCTCGCACCGCGCTGGTGCCCGCGCGGGCAGCTTCACGTCCTCCACGGGCAGCGAACACGCGGCTGGTGATGCCTATCCGGTTGCCGCCGGGCGAGCCGCCACGCTGGTCCCGGCCCGCCCGGCACAGAATCATCGACACGGCATCATCGGACACGGCCTAGTCGGGCAGTAGCGGCACGGAAAGGCCGGGATCGCGGCCGAGCAGCGTCGCCCTGGTGACCGAGGCCGCGCCGAACCGGTCGCGCACGGTGTCCAATGTGGAGTCCAGCGCGCTGCCCGACTGCTCGTCGAAGGGCAGCGCGAGCTGGACGGCGCCGTCGTCGGCGAGGTTGGTGAGCGCGACACCGATGAGGGTGAGCCCTTCACGCTGGATCGTCGGCATCGCGGCGACCAGCAGGATCCTGGCCGTGGCGAGGATCGTCTCGGTGTGGGCGGTGGATTCGGCGATGGTGTGCGACCGCGTCACGCGCGTGAAGTCGGCGTAGCGCAGACGGAGCACCACGGTGCGGCACACCCGCTTCGCGGCGCGCAGCCGCCTGGCGAGCTTGTCGACGAGGCCGGCGAGCAGCGCGTCCAGCTCCGCCGGTGACCGCCTCCTGCGGCCGAGAGCCCGCTGGGCGCCCATCGAACGACGCCTGCGGCCGACCTGCACGGGACGCGGGTCACGGTTGTGGGAGAGCGCGTGCAGGTGCCGCCCCGAGGCCCGCCCCAGCATCGACACCAGCGAGCGCTCGTCCAGGGCGGCGACCTGACCGACCGTGGTGATGCCCCGCTTGCGCAGCTTCTCCGCGGTGACGCGGCCGACGCCCCAGAGCCGCTCGACCGGGAGCGGATGCAGGAACGCCAGCTCCCCGTCGTGGGGCACGACCAGCAGCCCGTCCGGCTTGGCGACCCCGCTGGCGACCTTGGCGAGGAACTTCGTCCTGGCCACGCCGACCGTGATGGGCAGCCCTACCTGCTCCGCCACGTCCTGCCGCAGCCGGCGCGCGATCTCGGTCGGCGTGCCCGCGATCCGCCGCAGACCGCCGACGTCGAGGAACGCCTCGTCGATCGAAAGGCCCTCGACCACGGGGGTGGTCTGCCCGAAGACGGCGAACACGGCTTTGCTCGCCTCCGAGTAGGCCGACATCCGCGGCGGCACCACGATCGCCTGCGGGCACAGCCGTTTCGCGAGCGCTCCCCCCATGGCCGTGCGCACGCCGTGGGCCTTGGCCTCGTAGCTGGCCGCGAGCACGACCCCGCCACCGACGATGACGGGCCTGCCACGCAGGCGCGGGTCATCGCGCTGCTCCACCGACGCGTAGAACGCGTCGAGGTCGGCATGCAGGATCGGCCCCTCGTTCGACACGAACATATGTTCGCATAGGCCACCGACAATCCGCGTCGGCTTTCCAGGCGCGGCACTATCCCAGCTGGTCGCGGCGGCGTGCCAGGTAGGCGATCTCGGCGGTGTTGCCCGCCAGCTCGATGGCCTTGTCGTACGCCGCGCGCGAATCCCGGCTGCGGCCCAGCCGGCGCAGCAGGTCCGCGCGGGTCGCGTGGTAGGCGTGATATGCGGCCAGTTTGCTCTCGAGACGGTCGACGGCCGCTTGTTCTCGCGCCGGATCCGGTCGATGGCCTTGCGGTTGGCGGTGGTGGTCAGCCAGGCGCCGGGGTTGGGGGGAACGCCGTCGGCCGGCCACCGCTCCACGGCGGTCGCGAACGCCTCGGCCGCCGCCTCCTCGGCGATGTCGAGGTCGCGGAAACGCCTGGTCAGGGTGGCGACGACCCGGGCCCACTCCTCGCGGTGGGCCCGGGTGATCGCCTCCTGGACGTCGACCCCGTTCACAGGAACGGCCGCACCTCGACCTTCCGGTTGCAGGCCCTCGACCCCTCGGCGGCGAGTTTGAGCGCCACGTCCAGGTCGGCGGCCTCCATCACCCAGAAGCCGGCGAGGTACTCCTTCGACTCCAGGAAGGGCCCGTCGGTGAACATCGCCTCCGCGCCGCGATTGTCGATCACGGTGGCCGAGCTGGGCGAGGCGAGGCCACCGGCGAAGACCCAGTGGCCCTCCGCCTTGAGCCGGTCATTGAACGCGTGGATGGCAGCCATCTCGTCCGAGGTGGCCGAGTTCGTCTTGTCGTCGATCACGGAAACCAGGTACTGCATCTCGGATCATCTCCTCAGTCGGTCGCATACCTCGGACGCCCGGCCGGCCGGTAGACCTGGAGCGTGATGCCCTCCGGGAAGGCTCGCGATTCGACCAGGTCGAGCGCCATGTCCGGGCCGGTGGCGGGGAACAGTCGCGCGCCCTGGCCGACGATCACCGGGACGAGCAGCAGGTTCAACTCGTCGACGAGGTCGTTCTCGAGCAGCCACCGCGTCAGGGCGCCGCTGCCGTGCACCTGCAGCTCACCCGCCGGCTTGGCCTTGAGCTCGCCGATGGCGGCCGCCAGGTCACCGGAGAGTACGGTCGTTTCCGACCACTTCGGATCGGTGAGCGTGCTCGATGCGACGTACTTGGGCTTCGTGTTCAGGGCACCGACGATGGGGTTCTCCAGATCTTCCCTCACGCCCCAGTACCCGGCGAACAGCTCGTAGGTCCGACGGCCGAACAGGAACGCGTCGGCGCGCTGGTACACCTGGTCGACGAAGGCCATGGCTTCACTGTCGAACAGCGGCCTGGCCCACCCGCCTCGCTCGAACCCGCCGGCTCGGTCCGGCCCACCGTTTCCCTGCATCACGCCATCGACGGAGACCTGGATGGTAGCGGTCAGTTTCATGATCGCGGTTCCCTTTCCGCTCGGGACGCCCCTCGCAGGCGGCCTCTCACCACTCCCACGAACGCCGCCGCCCCGATCCGACACCGCCTCCGGGCTTCTTTCAAGAACTTCACGCCGCTTTCCGGGGTGAACCTCAGCCCTCGTGAATCCCGCGCAGGATCCGGTCCCGCGGGCGCTCGGGCGTGAACAGGTCCATGCCGTGCGCGGTACCCGGGTGCATCGGGTCGGTGAACGCGCTGTAGGCCGAGCCCTGGCCGAACCAGCGGCGGACGAAGGCGGGCGCGAGCATGACCGCCAGGCCGGTGGCCATCCAGCGGCGCATCCGCCACCCCAGGTCACCGACGCCGCCCGGACCGAGCGGTCACCGCCCGCGACGCGGCCGGGCTCGCGCAGCGCGAGATCGAGCGCGAGCCACGCCGACGTTCCCGGCAGCGGCCGCCACGGTCTCGTGACCGGCCGCCCACGAGGCCGTCACGATTTGCGGAACCTCGCGACGACCTCCTGGATCGCGGGCCCGGTGGCCGACGAGGCCTGCGCCCACGACTCGAACTCCAGGGTCGCGCCGAAGTCGCCGGAGCGCGCCACGCCGACCGCGGACTTGATGTCGCGAGCGAGCGCCGGGTCGAGCGCTGCCCACCGGGCGGCCTTGTCGTGGGCGGCGGCGACCGGGTCATCGGCCAGCTCCAGCGCGAGTCCCTGACGGACGGCCTCCGCACCGTCGAGCGCACCGCCGTCGAGCAGCAGCGCGAGCGCCTTCTGCGGGCCGAGCGCGTCGACGAGGAACCACGTGCAACCGCCACCGGGGTGCAGGCCGATCTTCGAGAACGTGGCCGCGAACGACGCGCGCGGGCCGGCGATCCGGACATCGCACGCCATCGCGAGGTTGAGCCCGGCGCCGACGGCCGCGCCCTGCACCGCCGCGATGGTCGGGATCTTCAGTGCCCGAAGCCGCAGGAAGCTGTCGTAGACGTTGTGCAGGTGGCCGCGCAGTTCACCGACCGAACGGCCCGCGGCCTCCCCGAACAGGGCCGGCAGGTCGGCGCCCGCGCAGAAGGCGGTGCCCTGCCCCGTGACGACGAGCGTCCTCGCGGCGGGCTGCCCGGCGACGGCCGACACGGCCTCCCCGAGCTCCCGGACCATCTCCTCGTCCAGGCAGTTGCGCCGATCCGGGTCGGTCAGCGTCAGGGTCCACTGCCCGCCGTCGTTGTGCAGGGCCACCTTGCTCATCGCGTGCTCACTCTCCGTCCGCGTCCTGACTCGACGTCCAAGGAGTATCAAGATCTATCCGGCGTTCAGCAAAACACCCCGCGAGCGTTCACGATCCGGACGTCCGCCCGGCCGAGACTCACCGCTCATGGTCCGAAGAATCCGACTCGTCCTCGTCGCGGCCATCGTCGCCGTGTTCGCCTCACTGGTCGCCGCGCCCGCGGCGGCCTCCGGCCGTACCGACCTCGACCGCATCCACGACCGGCTGCTGCGCCACGACCCGGGCGCGCCGCTGCTGATCGCCGCCCACCGGGGGCAGTGGCGCGACGCGCCGGAGAACTCGCTCGCGGCCATCCGGCACGCGATCGCCGACGGCGCCGAGATCGTGGAGATCGACGTGCGCCCGACGCGCGACGGGCACCTGGTGCTCATGCACGACGAGACCGTGGACCGCACGACCAACGGGACCGGCAAGGTCTCGGAGCTCACGCTCGCGCAGGTCAAGTCGTTGCGCCTGAAGAAGGGCCTCGGCGGCGCACAGGCTCCGCTCACGTCACACACGGTGCCGACGTTCGAGGAGGCCATGCTCGCCGTCAAGGACAGGGCGATGGTGAACCTCGACAAGGGCTGGCCCGTGCGCGAGCAGATGTACGAGGTGCTGCGCCGGACCGGCACGGTCGACCACGGCCTGTTCAAGGGCAGCCCGACGGTCGCCGAGGCGGCGGCGTTCATGGAGAAGGATCCGGAGATCCTCTACATGCACATCATCAACGACGGCACGGCCGGTGTCGTCGGCACCTTCCCCGGCCGCCAGCCCGTGGCGTACGAGGTGGTGTTCGACGACGCCGCCGACCCGCAGGTCCAGCCCGGGACGCTCGCGAAGATCCGCGAGGACAGCAGGATCTGGATCAACACGATGTGGAAGAACCTCGCCATCGACTACACGGACGAGGCGTCGCTGCGCGACGAGCGGCTCGGCTGGCACACGGTCGTGCGAAGCTACGGCGCGAGCATGATCCAGACCGACAACGT
The DNA here is from genome assembly GCF_003311655.1 of Prauserella sp. PE36. Lineage (NCBI taxonomy): Bacteria > Bacillati > Actinomycetota > Actinomycetes > Pseudonocardiales > Pseudonocardiaceae > Prauserella > Prauserella sp. PE36. The sequence goes on from NZ_QEQT01000050.1 coordinate 92,817, forward strand.
CGAGGCGCTGGACTACTGGCGCGACGGCGGCGACCTCGACCGGTACGGCAAGCTGCCCGGCAACCGGTCGATCCGTGTCGAGGCCGAGGACTTCGCGCCCGGCGGGGAGGGCGTGGGCTACCACGATCTCGATCCGAACCGCTGCACGGTGGCGCGCCTTGACGAGGGCGTCGACATCTGCGACCTGGAGGGCGCCATCGCAGTCAACTGGATCAGGGCGGGCGAGTGGCTGAAGTACTCGGTCACCGTCGAGAAGGCCGGCGTCTACGACGTGTCCGCCCGCGTCTCCTCGCCCTACTCCCCCGCCGGCACGATCACGCTCGACTGGGGGCACACCGAGAGCGGGCCGTTCTCGATCGGCAACACCACGCACCACGAGGCGTTCGAGGTGCAGCCGCTGGAGCGGCGGTACCTCGGCAAGGGAGAGCACGAGTTCGTCGTGCGGATGGACGAGAACGCCTACCAGAACTTCAACCTGGACTACCTGCAGTTCGACCACATCGGCCGCTGAGCTCAGCGGTGTGCTCCCCGGCGCCGCGCCGGGGAGCACACCGCTGCCGCGCGTCGAACCGAACGAGTGAACGGTGAGGATCGGCGGTCTGCGCACGCGCCGACGATCTTCTCGTGGTGGTCGGCGGTCTCGGCGAAAGCCGGCCGCGACAGCACGTCCGTTATCGTGATCGCATGGCGGGCACCACCGGCACGGCGGCGCGGCACTCGCTGGAACGGCTGCGCGACGACACCATGACGGGCTGCTACCTCGCCGACCCTGGGCACGCCGCGCAGGCACTCGCCTACGCCGCCGACCGGACCTTCTCGGACACGGCATGAGCTGGTCGCCCACCACGTCACACTGGGGAGCGTTCCGCGCGCGGACCACCGAGACCGGCGAGCTGGAGGTCGCCCCGCATCCGCTGGACCGCCGGCCTTCCGCGTTACTGGGCAACGTCGCGGACAGCGTCCGGCACGCCACGCGGGTGCGCAGGCCGTCGATCCGCCGCGGCTGGCTCGAGCACGGGCCGGGACCCACCGAGCACCGGGGTGCGGAGGAGTTCGTCGAGGTGTCCTGGGACGCGGCCGCTGATCTCGTGGCCGCCGAGCTGGACCGGGTGCGCCGCGCCCACGGCAACGAGGCGATCTTCGGCGGTTCCTACGGCTGGGGCAGCGCGGGCCGCTTCCACCACACGCAGAGCCAGCTGCACCGCCTGCTCAACGTCCTCGGCGGCTACACGGCCTCGCGCAACACCTACAGCCACGGCACCTCGGCGGTACTGCTGCCCCACCTCGTCGGCGACGCGGGCACGCTGCTGTACCGCGCGGACACGTGGGGCACGATCGCGGCTCACACGGATCTGGTCGTGGCCTTCGGCGGACTGCCGCTCAAGAACGTCTCGGTGACGCCGGGCGGCAACACCGAGCACCCCACGGCTACGGCGCTGAGCACGATCGGCGAGTCCGGAGTGGAGCTGGCCGTGGTCAGCCCGCTCGCCGACGACGTGCCGAAAACACCGCGGGCCCGCTGGTACCCGATCGCGCCCGCGTCCGACGTCGCGCTCATGCTCGGCCTGGCGCACACGCTGCTCACCGAGAACCGGCACGACACCGCGTTCCTCGACCGCTACTGCACCGGGTTCGACACGGTCGCCGACTACCTCCTCGGCGCCGACGGCACCGTGAAAGACGCCGAGTGGGCGGCGGCGCGGTGCGGCATCGCTTCGCAGGACATCCGCGCGCTCGCCAGGCGGATGGCAGAGGGCCGCACGCTCGTCACGGTGTCGTGGTCGCTGCAGCGCACGCGGCACGGTGAGCAACCGGTGTGGGCGGGGCTGCTGCTCGCGGCCATGCTGGGCCAGATCGGCCTTCCCGGCGGCGGGTTCGGGCACGGCTACGGTTCGATCGGCGACATCGGCGACGACGGCCCGCTGCTGCCGTTGCCGACGCTGCCCCAGGGCCACAACCCCGTGCGGACGTTCATCCCGGTCGCCCGCATCGCGGACATGCTGCTGCGGCCAGGCGACGGCTACGACTACAACGGCGGCACGTACCGCTATCCCGACATCCGGCTCGTCTACTGGGCCGGTGGCAACCCGTTCCACCACCACCAGGACCTCAACCGGCTTCGGCGCGCGTTCGCCAGGCCGGACACGATCGTGGTGCACGAGCCGCATTGGACGGCCACGGCCCGCCACGCCGACATCGTCCTGCCTGCCACCACACCACTCGAGCGAGAGGACCTGGGCTCCGGCCGCCGCGACACCCACCTGATCGCCATGCACCGGGTGCTGAACCCGGTCGGTGAGGCGCGTGACGACTACACGATCCTCGCCGGGATCGCGGAACGACTCGGTGAGGGCGAGCGGTTCACCGAGGGCAGGACCGCCCGCGAGTGGCTCGTCCACCTCTACGACGAGTGGCGCGGCCGGCTCGCCGAGCGTGGGCACGACGCGCCGCCGTTCGACCGGTTCTGGGCCGAGGGTGAGTGGCGGCTGCCAAGCGCGGGCGAGCAGCCGACGCCCTTCGCTGCCTTCCGCGCGGATCCCCGGCGGCGACCGTTGCACACGCCGAGCGGCCGCATCGAGCTGTTCTCGTCCACAGTGGCCGCCTTCGGTTACGCGGACTGCCCCGGACATCCCGTGTGGCTGGAGCCGGAGTCCGATGTGGAACATCCATTGTGGCTGATCGCCAACCAGCCCAGCACCCGGCTGCACGGGCAGGGCGACGTCGGCGCGACGAGCCAGGCGGCCAAGGTGCGGGGCCGGGAGCCGATCGAGCTGCATCCCGACGACGCCGCGGAGCGCGGCATCGCGGACGGCGACGTCGTACGGGTGTTCAACGGCCGGGGTGCGTGCCTGGCCGGTGCGCGGCTCACCGGTGCCCTGCGACGCGGGGTCGCGGTGCTCGCCACGGGCGCGTGGTTCGATCCGTTCGACGACCCCGCTCAGCCCGGCGGCTCGCTGTGCGTGCACGGAAACCCGAACGTGCTCACCGAGGACGTGCCCACGTCGCGGCTGGCACAGGGCTGCGCCGGCCAGCACGCCCGGGTCCAGGTGGAGCGCTACGACGGCACTCCGCCGCCCGTGCGCACGCTGTTGCCGCCGCCGATCGCCGGTTGACCCGCTGGCCGCAGGCTCGAGTACTCCTCCGCCCGCGATGGCCTTCCGCCGCCTGAGGCACCACGCTGCTCCCCGCTCGCACGGCAGAGGATCGTCGGACACGGCCTGGCTCAACGCTCCGGCAAGAGCATCCGCCGTCCCGCCGCGACGCCGCCGTCGACGGGGAGCGAGACGCCGGTGAGGTAGCCGAACCCGGGCGCCGCCATCGCCAGCACGGCCTGCGCGATCTGGTCGGCGGAGGCAACGGTCTTGAGCCCGTCGACGTTGAGCTGTCCGAGCGCGGCCTTCGCCTGCTCCCACGTCGGGTCGTCGAGTTCCGGCGGGCGGATCATGGGGGTGTCGGTGATGCCGGGCAGGATCGCGTTGACGCGGATGCCCTGCTCGCCGTACTCGAGCGCCGCCGACCGCACGAGCGCCTGGATCGCCTGCTTGCTCGCCTGGTAGAGCGAGAGCTCGGGGCGGCCAACGACGGCGCCGACCGACGAGTTGACGATGATCTGCCCGCCTCCCGCGTCGATCAGGTGTGGAATCTGGTACTTCATCGCCAGGAAGACGCCGCGGGCGTTGGTGGCCATCAGGTCGTCCCACTGCTCGAGCGTCGTCTCGTGCAGCCGTGCCGCGTACTGGACGCCCGCGTTGGCGAAGGCGATGTCGAGCCCGCCGTAGCGCCGTACCGCGCCGTCGACGAACCGCTGGACGGACCTGGGGTCGCGGACGTCGGCGTGCAGGTAGGTCGCCTCGCCGCCGGCCTCGCGGATCGTGCGCTCCACCTCGCGGCCGAGCTGCCTGCGTCTGCCGCAGAAGGCGACCTTCGCGCCGGCTGCCGCGAAGGCTCTCGCGGTTGCCTCCCCGATTCCCGACGTGGCGCCGGTGATCTGCACGATCTTGCCCTCGAACGGGCGGGCAGGACTCGGCTGGGCCGCCGCCGACGGTGCCAGCGCCGTCAGCCCCGCGACCGCTCCCACGCCCGCGGCCCCGCCCAGAACCGCGCGCCTGCTGTGTTCGTGCGCCATGTCGATCTCCTCGCTAAAAGCAACTTGGTGTCGCTTTTAGCTCTACCGGAAGTCCGGGTCCTGGTGCAACGAAGTGTTGCGTTAAGCTTCGCGGTCATGGCGGGAGCACCACGCCCGGGCGGGCGCAGCGCGAAGGTCAGGGCCGCCGTGCTGGGTGCCGCGTTGGCCGAGCTCGTCGACGCCGGCTACCACGGGCTGACCCTCGACGGCGTCGCCCGCAGGGCGGGCGTGCACAAGACCACCGTGTACCGCCGCTGGGGCACCCGCGAGACGCTGCTCCTCGACGCGATCCGCGAGCGGGCCCAGACGCACGTGCCCATCCCCGATCACGGCTCGCTGCGCGCCGACCTGTTCGACCTGGCCCGCGCCGCCATCGCGAACCTGCGCACTCCCGAGGTGGGAGCGCTGGTCCGTGCCGCGGTGGCGCTCGCACCGCACGACCCCGCGGTCGCACGCGCCGGCACCGCCTTCTGGTCGGAACGGCTCGGCGTCGACGGCACGGTGGTCGAACGGGCCGTCGCGCGCGGCGAGATCGCCGGGACCGATCCGCGGGAGGTGATCGAGGCCGTGCTCGGACCGCCGTACTTCCGCGTGCTGGTCACGGGCGAGGCGGTGTCCGACGCGTTCCTCCGCCGGGTCGTCGACCGCGTGGTCGACGGGCTGCCGAAACCCGGTCGGCGGTAGGGCAAACCCCCGCACGCATGCGGGTGTCGGCGGGCTTACCGCGTGGGCGCGCCGCGTCCAGACTCGAGTAGATGACTATCGACGACCTCGCGCCGCCCGTTCGCGGCAGCGATTACTCCCAGCTGTCCCGGCGGATCTCCGAAGCCGGGCTGCTCCGGCGGCGTCCCGCCTACTACGTCGCCAGGTTCGCCATCGTGGGCGTGCTGTCCGCGGCGGCCTTGCTGGCCTTCTTCCTGCTCGGCGACTCGTGGTGGCAGCTGGCGGTGGCGGCGTTCCTGGCCGTCCTCTTCGGACAGATCGCGCTGCTGGCACATGACCTCGCTCACCGTCAGGTGTTCCGGCGCCGCAAGCCGACGGAGGCGCTCGGCCTGCTGGTGGGCAACCTCGGCATCGGCCTCAGCTACGGCTGGTGGATGGACAAGCACACCCGTCACCACGCGAACCCGAACCACGAGGAGCTTGACCCCGACGTCGCACCCGACATCCTCGTGTGGTCGCAGCGGCAGGCGCGGCACAGCTCGGGCCTGGCGCGGTTCATCGGACGCAGGCAGGCGGCGCTGTTCTTCCCGTTGCTCACACTGGAGGGCCTGAACCTGCACGTGTCCGGGTTCCGCGCGGTGCTCTCCCCAGGGCTCAAGCGGCGCGGCCTGGAGGCCCTGCTGCTGACCACCCACGTCGTGGCGTACCTGGCGGCCGTGTTCCTCGTGCTCTCCCCCGGCAAGGCGCTCGTGTTCATCGCCGTCCACCAGGGACTCTGGGGCCTCTACATGGGATCGATCTTCGCGCCGAACCACAAGGGCATGCCGACGCTCAGCGGCGACGAGCGGCCCGACTTCCTGCGCCGGCAGGTGCTCACCTCGCGCAACGTGCGGGGTAGCCGCTTCATCGACGTCGCGCTGGGCGGGCTCAACTACCAGATCGAGCACCACCTGTTCCCGAACATGCCCTCGCCGCACCTGCGCCGCGCGCAGCCCATCGTGCGCGACTACTGCGCCGAGATCGGGGTGCCCTACCACGAGACCGGGCTGCTCAGCTCGTACCGAGAGGCACTGCGTCACCTCCACCACGTCGGCGCCCCACTGCGCTGACGCCCGCGAGTCGTGCGTTCCCGCTCGCGAGTCGCGCGTTCCGGTTCGCCGGTCGGCGCGGGAACGCACAACTCGCCGCCGGGAGTGCACGACTCGCCGCGAGTTGATCTGCGTCACACGCGGCGGTGTGTTGGAACTTTCGCAACGGGTCCGGTCGTGCTATGGATAGCGGACAATTCCGGCTGACCCTAACGAGAGGACAATGGACCCCTCCCGAAGTACCGTCCGCGTCGCCGCCGAGCTCGATGAGCTGGTGCCGACGCGATGATCATTGTCGACATTCTCCTCGGCATGCTCGTGGTTCTCCTGCTCACAGCCGCGACGGGCTACTTCGTCGCGCAGGAGTTCGCCTACATGGCCGTGGACCGTTCCCGCCTCAAGGCCCGCGCCGCAGACGGTGACACCGGCGCCGCACGCGCCCTGACCATCACCAGGCGCACGTCGTTCATGCTCTCCGGTGCCCAGCTGGGCATCACCGTCACCGGTCTGCTCGTCGGTTACGTCGCCGAGCCGCTGATCGGCACCGGTGTCGGCGAGCTGCTCGGCGGCGCCGGCCTCTCCAAGTCGGCAGGCGTGGCGATCGGTATCGCGTTCGCCCTGCTGTTCTCCACCGTGGTGCAGATGGTCTTCGGGGAGCTGTTCCCGAAGAACCTGGCGATCGCGCGGCCGGAGCCCGTCTCACGCTGGCTCGCGTGGTCGACCAACGTCTACCTCGCGGCGTTCGGCTGGCTGATCAAGCTGTTCGACCACGCCTCGAACCTGCTGCTCAAGGCGGTGCGCATCGAACCGGTGCACGACGTCGAGCACGCCGCGACGCCACACGACCTCGAGCGCATCGTCGACGAGTCCCGGCGCAGCGGTGACCTGCCCGCCGAGCTGTCCACTTTGCTCGACCGCGTGCTCGACCTCCACGAGCGCACGGCCGAGCACGCGATGATCCCGCGTCCTCGCGTCGCGACGGTGCCGGGCACGGCGACGGTCTCCGACGTGGTGACGCTCATGGCATCGGGACACTCCCGCTACCCGGTGCTCGGCGACGGCGTCGACGACGTGCGGGGCATCGTCTGCCTGCGCGACGTCCTTTCGCTCTCGCCGGCCGACCGCGACACCCGCCGGGTCACCGACATCGCGCGCGACGCGGTGATGGTGCCCTCGTCGCTGCCGCTGCGACAGGTGCTCGCGCAGCTGCGCGAGGCCGGTGAGCAGCTCGCCTGTGTCGTCGACGAGTACGGCGGCCTGGCCGGCGTGATCACCGTGGAGGACGTCGCCGAGGAACTCGTCGGGGAGATCGCCGACGAACACGATCCGGCGGGCGACGTGGCGACCCGGCTGGACGACGGCGGCTGGCTGCTCGCGGGCAGCGTGCACATCGACGAGGTCGAACGCCTGCTCGGGCACGACCTCCCGGAGGGCGACTACGAGACGATCGGCGGCCTGGTGATCACCGAGCTCGGCACACTGCCGGGGCCGGGCGACAGCGTCACGGTCGCACTCCCGCGCCGCCCCGGCGCCGCCGACGACGAGCCGCGGCGGCTCCTGAACATCACCGTCGGCGACGTGGACCGGCACGTTCCCGCGAGCGTGCGGCTCCGGATCGAGGAACGCGGCCGGACCTCCGAGGAGGTGGACCGGTGAGCGACCTGAGTCCATGGCTCGCCATGGCGATCGCCGCCGCGATCATCGCGCTGAGCGCGTTCTTCGTCGCGGTCGAGTTCGCGCTCGTCGCCGCCCGGCGTTACCGGCTGGAGGACGCGGCGGAGTCCAGCGCCTCGGCGCGGGCCGCACTGGCCAGTGCCAGGGAGCTCTCGCTGCTGCTGGCGGGCTCGCAGCTGGGCATCACGCTGTGCACGCTCGCGCTGGGTGCGGTCGCGAAGCCCGCCGTGCACCACATGCTCACTCCGGTCATGCAGGGCTGGGGCGTACCCACGGCGACGGCGGACGTGGTGGCGTTCGTGCTGTCGCTCGTGGTGGTCACGTTCCTGCACCTCGTGGTGGGCGAGATGGCGCCGAAATCGTGGGCCATCGCGCATCCGGAGCGTTCGGCGACCATGCTGGCGATTCCGATGCGGGTGTTCATGTGGTTCACCCGGCCGCTGCTGTTGGCCCTCAACGGCGTCGCCAACTGGTGCCTGCACCGCGTGGGCGTGGAGGCGGTCGACGAGGTCAGCACGGGACGTACGCCCGACGACCTCCGCCAACTGGTGGACCACTCGGCCGAGGCGGGCGCGCTGGACCGGTCGCGGCACGAGCAGCTGGCGACCGCGCTCGACCTGCGGTCCCGCCGGGTGCGTGACGTCATGGCCCCGAGGGAGGACGTCGCCGCCGTGCCGCCCACCGCGACCGTCGCCGAGATCCAGGAGGCGTCGCGCACGAGCGGGCACCTGCGCCTGGTCGTCCACGGCGAGGGCACGCTCGGTGTCGTGCACGTCCGCGACACCCTCGCGCAGCCGGAGGGCGCCACGGCGGCCGGCCTCATGCGGCCCGCGCAGGCCCTGCCCGCCGACACGCCGGTGCACACGGCGCTGACGACGATGCGGGACCGGCGCGATCACCTCGCGCTCGTCAAGGAAGGCGACGCCGTCGTCGGGCTGGTCACGATGCAGGACCTGCTCGACGAGCTGCTCTACACCTAGGGCACGTAGGGCGTGTCGGCGGTCCAGAGGAGGTCCGTGCGGTACATCGCACGGACCTCCCTGCCGCCGTCCCGCCAGGCGTGGAAGTAGAGGTGTTCGCCGGTCACGTCGGCCCCGCCCGGCGACTCGAGGCCGGTCGACCGGCTGTCGAGCAACGGCTCCCTCGCCTTGGTGTAGGGCCCGGTCAGCGACGGCGATGTCGCGTAGCGCGTCTGGTAGGCCGGGCTCTGGAAGTGGTTGGCGGAGTAGAACAGCACGTACTGCGTCTCCCGCTTGATCAGCACCGGCGCTTCCACGACCCGGCCCTCGTCGGGACGGTCCACGCGCAGGAGCTCCACGCGGGGCCCGGTGAACGTGAGCCCGTCGGCGGCCACCGGCTGCAGCCAGATCGTCGACGGGTGCGCGTTGGTCTTGTAGAGCAGGTACCGGCTGCCGTCGGCGTCGACGAAGCTCGCCGGGTCGATGTTGCCGCCGAGCCGCGGCTCGCAGACCAGCGGGTGGTCTCCGACCGGCGTGAACGGTCCGTCGGGGGCGCCTGCCACGGCGGCGCCGAGGCACATGGTGTTGTCGCCGCTGCGGGCGCCCGTGAAGTACATGAGGTAGTCGCCTTGCGGGCGCTGGAACACGTCCGGCGCCCACGCACCCACGCCGGGCGCCATCCATGCCGGCTTCTGTGGCAGGGCGTCGCCGCGGGTGGTCCAGTCACCGCCGTCGTCGCGGGCGACGGCGTACGGAACCCGTTCCCGCTCTCCGCCCGTGGCGTAGCCGTAGTAGGTGCCGCCGAAAACGCTGACGTCGGGATCGGGGAAGTTGCGCGGAATCAACGGTTCGGGCGGGGCCACGCGCGCGGTGAACGCGGGCAGGCCGAACAGGGAGAGCAGCAGGGATCCGGCCGTCGTCAGTGCACTCAGTCGTGATCTCACGGCGCCCGGCTACCCCGCCGTTCCCGCGTCTCAACCACCCGAAACGGTCGAAGTGTCAGCGGCGCAGCTGAGCCTTGGCCCGCCAGTAGAGCCGCCGGGCGTGCATCGCCTGCGGGTACTGCTCGGTCAGGTGCAGCAGCGTCTGCCGGAACCGGCCGACGCCCGTCGGCGGCGGGGGCGGCGCGGGAGCCCGCGGGGGATCCCGCCGCAGCAGGGCCACGAGCGCGTCGACGGCGGTGGCGAGGAGCTCGGCGTCCGTCGGCGCCGCCGCGTCGGCGTCGGCGGCCTTGCCCGCCGGTGCCGACGGCAGCAGGTCACCGAGATCGCCGACGACGTCGTACCCGGCGGCGGCCAGCTCGTCGTGGAACCTCTGTGCGGCCTCGGCGACCCAGCTGTGATCCCTGGCGGGCAGCGGGATGTGAGTGGAACCGCTGAGCTGCGACAGGACCTTCGCGGCGAAGTCGTCCTTGACCACGTCCGCGTAGCGCAGCCACGGCATCTCGTCACCGAGCGCGGTGTTGACGCGGCGCAGCAACTCGGTCTCGGTCATGCCGAGGGAGAAGTTGTTGTAGAGCGGCACGTCGCTGGGGAACCTGGCCGGATCGAGCCCGAGCACGGACGCGAACCGCTCCCACAGCACGCCGCTCGCTGCCCCGCGCGGCGGCACGGTGACCACGTGGACCCGCTCGGGCGGCAGGCCCGCTCCCCACGTGCGCAGGACCCTTGGCAGGTCCTGGTAGTCCCAGAACAGGCGGGAGGTGTCGTTCAGCTCCGGCTCGCGCAGCGCGGCGAGGAAGTCGGCGAACGACGTCCGCTGCCGGGTCTTGACGTTCTCCTGCCACACCGACGGAATCTGCCGGGCGAGGTCACGGGCGGTGCACAGCAGGTGCACCTCGGCGAAGTCGAGGTCGGCCAGCGCGACGGCGGCTTCGGCGGGGCTCGCGGGAGCCAGCAGCTCCGTGGAGATCACCGACGTGCCCCGCCAGGCGCGGGCCTGCTCGACGATCCAGTCCCACGAGCCGGCCGTGCCGGGCTCCTTCCACTGCCCGTACCGGCCCTGGTGCACGTCCATGGCGGCGCGGTGGTGGGCGGCCTCGTCGTGCCCCGGGTAGAGGACCCCGTCCTCGGCGATCGCCTCGCGGTGGTGCCAGAGCAGTTCCTGCAGGGACGTGGTGCCCGTCTTCGGCAAGCCGATGTGCAGGTACACCCGCTGGGTGGGGGAGGTCATGGCCCCGGGATGTTAGTGGGTCGGGCGGGATGGTTTCCTGGCACCTTCCTGATTATTTCTCTCAGCACGATACGAACGACGTGCTGGGCGGCATGATGGGCGACCATGAGCGAGGACCGGCCCGTGGCCGGGCGATACCGAGGAGGACCTTGTATGTCACCGGGCCCCGCCCTGCGGCTCAACCGCGGTGTGACGGTATGGCTGACCGGCCTGTCGGGCGCGGGCAAGTCGACCCTCGCCCGGACGGTGGCGTCCCTGGTCGGAGACGATGCCGAGGTCGAGGTCCTCGACGGCGACGAGATCCGCAAGACCATCTCCAGTGACCTCGGGTTCTCCCGGCCGGACCGGGACGCGCAGGGCCGGCGTGTCGGGTTCATCGCCGAGTTGCTGTCGCGGCACCGGGTGCTCACGCTGGTGCCGGTGATCGCCCCGTACGCCGAGACGCGGCAGGCGGTGCGGCAGCGCCACGAGGAGCGCGGGTCGGCGTTCCTGGAGGTGTACGTGAGCACGCCGCTGCGGGAGTGCGCGCGCCGCGACCCGAAGGGGCTCTACGCGAAGGTCGCCTCGGGTGAGATCACGGGGCTGACCGGCGTGGACGACGTCTACGAGCAGCCCGAGGCGCCCGACCTGCGGGTGGACACGAGCGAGCTGGACGCCGAGACGGCGGCGGGCCGCATCGTGGACCTGCTGCTCGAGCGCGGCCTGCTGGAGTACCTGGAGCGGCCGGTGCTGAGCGCGCGGGAGTCCTCCGGCCGGTAGCGGGCGCGCTCGCCCCGATGCAGTGAAGGCCACCTTCACTGCGTTGAACGCAGGCATGGTGGCCTTCACTGCATCGCGGGCAGCAGCGAGTCGGCCGGGGTCGCGACGCCTGGCCCCCATCCGCGGTTCACCTGGGCGTGGCCTCGGAGCCACCGGGACCGGTTAGACAGGGCGGATGAGCGAAGCCTCGACCGAACTCGGCCGCCGGCGGTTCCTCGCCGGAGTCTCCGCCGTCGCCGGTGCCGCCGCGCTGGCCGGGTCGCCCGTCGGCCGCGCCGCAGCCACGACCAGGCCTGGTGGCGGCAACTACCCGTTCCAGCTGGGTGTCGCCAGCGGTGATCCCACCGCAACGGGCGTGGTGCTGTGGACGCGGCTGGTGCCAGAACCGTTCGTGCCCGGCGGCGGCATGCAACCCCGCAGGGTGCCCGTGGAGTGGCAGGTCTCGCGCGACGAGCGCTTTCGTCACGTCGTCGCCGTCGGCTCGGCGTGGGCGCTGCCGGAGCTGGCGCACTCGGTGCACGTGGAGGTCGAGGGGCTCGCCTCGGACCGCGAGTGGTTCTACCGGTTCCGCTATCGCGGCGACGTCTCCCCCGTCGGCCGCACCAGGACGGCACCGCGTTCCGGAGCGCCGGTGGGCGCGCTGGCGTTCGCGTTCGCGTCCTGCCAGGACTGGGCCAGCGGCTACTATCCGTCCTACCGGCACCTGGCGCGGGAGGACCTCGACCTGGTGCTGCACCTCGGAGACTACGTCTACGAGGGCGGCATCCCCGCCGACGGCGGCTACCGCGGGCAGGACACGCCCGACGTGCTGCGCTCCGCGCCGCTGGACCTCGAACGCTGGCGGATGCAATACGCCCTCTACAAGAGCGACCCCGACCTGCGGCTCGCGCACGCGCGGTTCCCGTGGCTGGTGACGTGGGACGACCACGAGGTCAAGAACGACTACGCGGGTACCGAGCAGGAACAGGCGGGCGACATCAGCGCGTTGCGGGCGGCCGCGTACCAGGCGTGGTACGAGCACCAACCCGTGCGCGCGCCCTCGCGGCACGACGCGCTCGGCGGGCCCCGCATCCAGCGAAGGCTCCGCTGGGGCAGGCTCGCGCAGCTCGACGTGGTCGACGGCAGGCAGCACCGCAGCGTGCCGCCGTGCGGCTGGGGCGAGGCGGACGCGTGCGCGGCCGCATACGCGCCCGACGTGACGATGCTCGGCTTCCAGCAGGAGAGGTGGCTCTACGACGGGTTCGCCGCGTCGTCGGCGACGTGGAACCTCCTCGGCAGCAACGTGATGATGGCGCGGCTCGATCACGACGGGCCCTCGGGCAGCAGGCTGTGGCACGACGCGTGGGACGGCTTCCCCGCCGCCCGCAAGCGCCTCACCGACGCCTGGACGCGCCACGGCGTGCGCAATCCGGTGGTCGTCACCGGCGACTGGCACTCCAGCTTCGTCAACGACATCCACGGCGACTTCGACCGCCCCGACTCCCCCGTGATCGCGACCGAGTTCGTCGGCACGTCCATCTCCTCCAACGGCGACGGCGAGGTCTATGGGCCCTACTACGGGCCGATGATCAAGTACAACCCGCACATCCGGTTCTTCGACGGCGACCGGCGCGGTTACGTCCGGTGCCGGGTCGACCGCAAGGAGTTCCGGGCAGACCTGCAGATGGTCGACACGGTCGGCCGCCGCGACGCCGGCGAGTCGACGTTCGCGTCGTTCGTGGTCGAGGAGGGCAGGCCGGGCGCGCACCGTGCGTGACCCGGCGTGGTCGTCCGGTCGGGTGAAGAGAGGCGACCCGCCGCGTTCGGTTTCCGGTAACCCGGAGTCCCCGTGGCGGGCATCCCTCGCACGCAACCTCTCTGGTGCCACCACCCCAGAGAGAGAGGCGCCTCCATGTCCCCGACTCCCCTGCGCGGCCTCTGCCTGATCGCGGTCGCCGCCCTCGCTCTCGCCGGCTGCGGCCAGAGCGCGGCCAACGACGACGGCGGTTCCGGTGAGGCCGACACACTCGTCTTCGCGTCGATCCCCTCCGAGGAGTCGACGAGCCTGCAGGAGTCGTTCCAGCCGGTGATCGACATGCTGGAGCGGGAGACCGGCAAGGAGATCGAGTTCCAGCAGGCCACCGACTACGCGGCGATCATCGAGGGGCAGCGGGCCGGAAAGATCGACATCGCGCAGTACGGCGCGTTCTCATACGTGCTCGCCCGCAACAGCGGCGTCGAGACGACGGCCGTCGCCTCCCAGGTCGAGGAGAAGGGCGCCGAGCCGGGCTACCAGTCCTACGGCATCGTCAACGCCGGCTCACCGGTACGCGACCTCGCCGGTTTCCGGGGCAAGAAGACCTGCTTCGTCGACCCCGGCTCCACCTCGGGCTACCTCTACCCCACGGCCGGGCTGATCAACGAGGGCATCGACCCCGAATCCGGCATCACGCCCGTCATGGCCGGCGGGCACGACGCCTCCGTACTCTCCGTCGCGAGTGGACAGTGTGAGGTCGGCTTCGCCATGGACAGCATGGTCGACAGGCAGCTGATCCAGAAGGGACAGTTGAAGGCGGGCGAGGTGCGCACGGTGTGGAAATCCGAGGTGATCGCGGGCCCGCCGATCGCGGTGAGCGACGACCTCGACCCAGCCCTGCGGGACAGGATCGCCAGGGCCGTGCAGGAGAAGGCCAACGTGGATTACCTGCGCGCCAACGGATTCTGCGGTGAGGACTGCGTCGTCGGCGACGACGTGTGGGGCTTCGCGAAGGTCGACGACGGCTTCTTCGACGGCGTGCGCCGGGTCTGCGACATCACGAAGGACGAGCAGTGCACGACGTCGTGACGTTCCAGCGGGTCAGCAAGCGGTTCGGGGCCACCCTCGCGCTCGACGAGGTGTCGCTGAGCGTGCCGGAGGGGCAGATCGCCGTGCTGCTCGGCCTCTCCGGGTCGGGCAAGTCGACGCTGCTGCGCCACGTCGACGGGCTCCAGCGCGCCAGCGCGGGCTCGGTCAGCGTGCTCGGCACCGACCTGGCGACGGCCAGCGGGGCACGGCTGCGGGCGCTGCGCCGCCGGGTCGGCTTCGTCTTCCAGCAGTTCCACCTCGTCGGCGCGCTCACGGTGCTGGAGAACGTCTGCACCGGCGCACTGGGCACGCTGCGCGGCCCGCGCCTCGGGCTGTTCACCTACCCGAAGCGCGTGCGACAGGAGGCGCTGGGGCACCTCGACCGCGTGGGGTTGGCGGAGCAGGCGTTCCAGCGCGCCGACACGCTGTCGGGCGGGCAGCAGCAGCGGGTCGCCATCGCGCGGGCCCTGCTGCAGCGGCCGGAGATCCTGCTCGCCGACGAGCCGGTGGCCTCGCTCGACCCCGAGTCGGCAGGACAGGTGATGGGGCTGCTGCGCGAGATCAGCGCTGAGCAGAACCTCACCGTGCTGTGCAGCCTCCACCAGGTCGACCTCGCGCTGAGCTGGGGCGACCGCGTCGTCGGGCTCCGCTCGGGCCGCGTAGTGCTCGACCGGCAGGCCGCTGGGCTCGGCCGCGACGAGGCGATGGCCGTGTACTCGGCTGTCGCGCGCGTTCCTGCCGCCGCATGAGCCGCGCGGTAGCCGAACGCAGGACCCTGCCCGCTCCGTCCGGGCCGGGAATGGCGGCGACGGTCGTGGTACTCGCCATACTCAGCGCCGGGGTGTGGGCGGCGAGCGACCTCGGCATCAACGTCGCCACGCTCGTCGACAGCGTCGGCAACGCCGCCGACTTCACCCGGCGGATGTTCCCACTGGACTTCCCCTCGGCCGGGGAGCTGCTCCGGCTCTGCGGCACGACGCTGGCGATCGTGGTGTCGGCGACACTGCTCTCGGTGCTGCTGAGTGTCCCGGCCGCCGTCCTCGCGGCGGGCAACACCACGCCTAACGCCGCCGCCCGCATCGGCTCGCGGGCGGCGATCGTTCTCGCCAGGGCGGTGCCCGACGTGGTGCTGGCCATTGTGTTCATCCGCGTGTTCGGGCTCGGCTCGATGGCCGGGGTGCTCGCGATGGGCCTGCACTCGGTGGGCATGGTCGGCAAGCTCTACGCCGACGCCGTCGAGCAGATCGACGAGGGACCGCGCACCGCAGTGCGCGCGGGCGGCGCCGGCCGTTCGCAGGAGCTGGCGAGCGGTGTGCTGCCGCAGGTGCTGCCCGCGTTCGTGTCGACCGCGCTGCACCGGTTCGACATCAACCTGCGCGTGTCGGTGCTGCTCGGCTTCGTCGGCGTCGACGGCCTCGGGTTCGCGATCGCCTCGGCGTTCCGGGAGCTGGACTACCGGCGCGGCATGGCGCTCGCCTTCGTGGTGCTCGTGCTGTGCGTGCTGGCGGAGCTGCTTTCCGGCGCGATCCGGCGCGCGCTCACCCGCGCGCCGCTGAGCCGGGCCCGGCCCGCACCGGGCCGGATCAGTCCACCGTGGACGCCGAGCCGTGTCCGCCGCAACGTCTACGGCCTGGTCGCGGCACTCGTGGTGCTGGCCTCGCTGTGGGGCGCGGAGCTCTCCCCCGCCGGCTTCGTCGACGGGCTCAGCAGGCTGGGCACCACGCTCGGGCTGTTCTGGCCGCCCGAGACCGGCGGAATCCTTCCCGACCTGCTCACAGCACTGTGGGTGACGGTGAAGATCGCGCTCGCGGCGACGCTGCTCGGCGCCGTGCTCGCACTGCCCATCGGGGTGCTCGCCGCTCGCAACGTGGCGCCGTCGCCGAGGGTGGGTGCCGTGTTCCGCGGGCTGATCGTGCTCATCAGGGGCATCCCCGAGCTCGTGCTCGCGGTGGTGTTCGTGGTGCTCACCGGGCTCGGTGAGGTCGCGGGGACGCTCGCGCTGGCGGTCGGCGCGGTCGGTCTGCTCGGCAAGCTCGTGGCCGACTCGCTGGAGGAGGTCGACGAGCGCGTGGAGAACGCCGTGCGTGCCACCGGGGCGACGCGCTGGCAGGTGTTCGCGTCGGCCACGGTGCCGCAGGCCGCGCCCGCGTTCGTCGGACACGTCCTGTACCAGCTCGACGTCAACATCCGCTCCGCGACACTGCTCGGCATCGTCGGCGCCGGAGGCATCGGCTTCTACCTCCAGAACGCGTCAAGGGTGCTGGAGTTCGGCGTGGTCACCACGGTGCTGCTGCTGGTGTTCGCGCTGGCGATGGCGGTGGAACTGATCGCGGTGTGGCTGCGAAGGGTGGCCGGCTAGTTCGCGACAAGCGTGCCGGATGTTCACCTGCGGGGCCGGTCGCGTTGGCTGCGGCGAAGTTGTCCGGACAAGCAAGGGGCGCAGGGTCGTGGACATGAGCTCGACGAGATACCTGGAGATCGCCGAACGGCTCGCCGCCGAACTGGCCGGCCGCCCCGCGGGCACGCGGGTGGCCAGCGAGCCCGAGCTCGCGCAGCGGTTCGGGGTCGGCAGGGCGGCGGCCCGTTCGGCACTGCAGGAGCTGGAGCGACGCCTGCTGGTGCGCCGCGTGCAGGGCGCGGGCACGTTCGTCAACCGGCGCATCGACTACGTGATCTCACACAGCAGACCGCCGTCGTGGAGTGCCACAGTGCAGGCGGCCGGAGCGGTGCCGCGCTCGGTGATCAAGGACGTCGACCGGCTCCCGCTGCCGGCCGGGCCGGCGGCACAGCTGCGCCGCGAGCCCGGCACGCTCGCCCACCGCGTGGCCCGCGAGTTCTACATCGACGACCTGCTGGCGACCTGGATCCAGGAGTGGATCCCCGTCGACGTGGTGCCGGAGCTGGAGCTGGCGCTGCAGGCGGCGGACTCGCTCGACCTCGTGCTGCGGCAGATGGGCCGGGTGAAGCCCGTGCGCGCCTGGTGCCGCGCGAGCCTCGACGTGCCGCCGCCCGAGGTGGTGCGCAACCTCCGCATCGAGGCGAGCGCACCCACGTGGCAGGTGGAGAGCCTCAGCTGCGACGCCGAGACCGGCGCGGGCCTCACCTGCAGCACCGCGTGGACACGCGCCGACGCCGTCCGCATGGTCGTCGAGCTCCAGGAGACCTTGCATCCCGACCAACCCGAGGAGGAGCAGCGGTGACAGAAGTGAGCCGCGAGGAACGCTGCGGCCTGCTGGCCGAGGCGGAACCGGACGAGCTGCGGGCGCTGGCCGACCAGTGCCTCGCCGACGGCGCCGACGTGCGCGTGCTCGTCGGCCCCGAGATCGG
This sequence comes from Prauserella sp. PE36, assembly GCF_003311655.1. Classification (NCBI taxonomy): domain Bacteria; kingdom Bacillati; phylum Actinomycetota; class Actinomycetes; order Pseudonocardiales; family Pseudonocardiaceae; genus Prauserella; species Prauserella sp. PE36. The sequence goes on from NZ_QEQT01000050.1 coordinate 110,409, forward strand.
CTTCGTCACGGCACAGGTGCGCGAACCCGTTGCGGCGGAACGGTTCCTGCTCGGCGACGTGCTCGCGTCCCGCGCCGAGGTGGAGCTGGCCGGGCACCGCGGGTGGGCCATGCGGCTCGGTGACGACCGGGCCTCGGCGCTCGCCGCGGCGGTGCTCGACGCCGAGGTCGAGGCCGCTCGGCCGCACGCGGCCGATGTCGCCGAGCTGTGCGCGCGCGTGGCCCGCAGGAGGCAGGAGCGCGAGGCCGCCGAGTGGGCCGAGCTCGCGCCGACCGTCGTCGAGTTCGAGGAGCTGACATGAACCAGACGGCCGATCTGATCCGGTCGGCGACCCTGCGCCCCGACGAGTCGCAGCGCACCTTCCGGGCGACGCTCGACGCCATCGCCCGCCCCGGCCGCGTGACGCGGCTTCCCCAGGAGCCCCTCGAGACGGTCCCGGCCGCACTGCTGCCCGTGCTCGCGCTGGCCGACCTCGGCACAGGCGTGCACGTCCTCGCCGACGACCCGGGCTGGGCCGACGTCACCGGCGTGGTCACCAACGCCGCGCCCGCCCCGCTCCACCGCGCCCGCCTCGTCGCGGCGCTGCGACCCGCCACGGCCGCCGAGCTGCGCTCGCTGTGCCGGGGCAGCGCCACCGCGCCCGAGGACGGCGCGCTCGCGGCTCTCGCGGTGCCCGATGTCACCGGCGGCGAGCAGCCGTTGCGGCTGACCGGCCCCGGCCTCCCCGGCGAGGTCGTGATCGCGCCGCGGGGCCTGCCCGAGGGGTTCGCCGCCGCCAGGGGACACGGCGACTTCCCCGCCGGGATCGACCTGCTGCTCGTCGCACCCGACGGCAGGCTGCTCGGCCTGCCCCGCAGCACCCACCTCGAACTCGTCACCAGCAGGGAGGACTGATGGGCTACTCCGGAGCACGCGGCGGGCTCGAGGCGATCCTCGCCGCCGAAGACCTCGTCCGCCGCGCCCGCGACCACGCACCCGCGCCGTGGGCGCCGAACGAACAGATCACCGCCCGGTTCCGGCTCGCCGTCGACCGCGTCATGGGCGAGGCCGGGCTGTACCACGCGGACACGTCGGCGGCCGCGCTGCGGCAGGCCGAGGGCGACCCGCTGGAGGCGGCACACCTGGTGCGCGCACACCGGTCCACGCTGCCGAGGCTGGCCGTGAGCGAGCCCATCGACCCCGACGAGATGGTGGTGCTGCGCCGCATCGTGCCCGCCTTCCGCGAGCCCGACGGCCCACAGCTGCTCGGCCGCACCACCGACTACACCGGCAGACTGCTCGAACAGCCCGCCGGTCCCCCGCCGCGGCGGTCCCACACGCCGGCGACGCCGCCCGAGCGGACCGAGCGGACCGAGACCCAGCGCAGGCCGGGCCGGTTCCTCGACCTGCTCCGCAAGCTCGACCTCGTGGTGGACCACCGGCGCGTCGACGACCCGGAACCGTTCGACATCACCCGCAAGCCCGCCCGGCCACCCGCCGAACGGTCCGCCGCGCTCGCGTCCATGGCCCGCGCGGAGACCGGGGCTCTCGTCGCCCTGTGGTACCGCTCGATCCTCGGCCCCGACGGCGACATCCACGAGGTGACCCTCGGCGAGGTCCGCCACGGCAGGCTCCCGCTGCGAGTGCGTCACCCGCACACCGGCAACCCGGTGCGGGTCGGCGAGTTCCGCGCCACGGAGGCCGAGGCGATCGAGGACCTCGACGGAGCCGACGAGGACCGCAGCCGCTTCGACGTCGGCTACGGCCTGTGCTTCGGCCACAACGAGCGCAAGGCCATCGCGATGGCCAACCTCGACGTCGCCAACCGCCGCTTCGGCCGCACCGGACCGCTGGAGCAGCTGCTGCTGCTCACCACCGACGGCCTCGACTCCGCAGGCTTCCTGGAGCACCTCAAGCTCCCCCACTACGTCACGTTCCGCTCGATGGTCGAGCGCAAGCAGGCCATGCGCGCCGCGGCCGAGGCAGGCCCCCGCGTCGCCGAACCGGCAGGACAGGAGTGCCGATGACGTCCACACTGGACACACTGCTCACCGAGCGGGAGGAGGATCTCCACCTGGGCATCCTCGATGAGGGCGCCAAGCGCGAGATCCGCCGCGCCACGCTCACCGCCGTGTGCGTGCCCGGCTACCAGGTGCCGTTCGGCTCGCGGGAGATGCCCGTGGCCCGCGGCTGGGGCTCCGGCGGCCTCCAGGTCACCCTCGGCGTGATCGGCGCCGACGACACCGTGAAGGTGATCGACCAGGGCGACGACGCCGGCGTGAACGCCACGAACCTGCGCCGCATGATCGCCGCCACCACCGGGTGCGCCGGCACCGCCGACACCCGCGAGGCCACGATCGTGCAGACCCGGCACCGGGTGCCCGAGGAACGCCTGCGCGAGGGCCAGGTGCTCGTGCTGCAGGTGCCCGTGCCCGAGCCCCTGCGCGGCGTGGAGAAGTCGGTGGTCGAATGCGCCCGCATGCACGCTGAGGGCGACTACTCGGCGATGTGGGTCAGCCTGTACGAGGACCTCGTCCGCAACGGCATGATCACCAGGACCACGGGCTACCCGGTGCTCGTCGGCGGCCGCTACGTGCTGGCGACGACGCCGATACCCCGCTGGGACGTGCCGCGCCTGCACGAGAGCGAGCACCTGAGTCTCTTCGGCGCTGGCAGGGAGAAACGGATCTACGCGATCCCGCCGCACACCGACGTCCGGCCGCTCACGTTCGACGACGTGCCGTTCGAGGTCGAGCACGCGCCGGGAGCGCGATGTGTGCTGTGCGGCAGTGACGACGTCTTCCTCGTCGAGGCGGGCACCACGGGCGCGTACGCGTGCAGCGACACCGAATGGTGCGCCCGCGTGCGTGAGGGCGACGCCGACACCGAGGCGCACCACGCGCGTGCCCCGCTGCACCTGCTACCCGACCCTTCGGCGCGGCTGCGCGCGCCGGCCACCACCACGGCGCGTCCCGGGCGCCCGCGCCCGGTGCTGCCGGAAGGGCAGGACTGGGCGCTGCGCGTCGACGGCCTCGGCAAGGTGTTCGGCCCCGGCGCGGCCGACGCGGTTCCCGGCACCGGACCAGAGCACGGCACCGCCATCAGCCCGGCCACCGGCGCGATCGTCGCCGCGTGGGACGTGTCGTTCGACGTGGCACCCGGTGAGGCACTCGGCGTGATCGGCGAGTCCGGGTCGGGCAAATCGACCGTGCTCGGCTGCGTGATCGGCGACGAGCAGGCCACCACCGGGGCAGTGCGGCTCGCCGCCCTCGATCAGGGGCGCACCGACCTGCTGACACTGCCCGGTGACGCCCGCAGGCGCCTGCGCGTCGACTCGATGGCCGTCGTGCACCAGAACCCGGCCGCGGGCCTCGACCTGCGCGTCACCGCGGGCGGCAACATCGCCGAACGGCTCACGGCCGCGGGCTGGCGAAGCTACCACGACATCCGCAGGCGCGCGGCCGAACTGCTCGACCGCGTCGAGGTGCCACTGTCCCGGATGGATGATCCGGTGAGGACGTTCTCCGGCGGCATGCGCCAGCGCGTGCAGATCGCCAAGGCGCTCGCCACCGAACCACCGGTGCTGCTGCTCGACGAGCCCACCACCGGGCTCGACGCCTCCGTCGCCGCCGGGGTGCTCGACCTGCTGCGCGGCCTGCTAGCCGAGCGCGACATCGCCGCCGTGGTGGTCAGCCACGACTTCGCGGTGATCGAGGCGCTCACCGACCGCACGCTGGTGATGCAGCTCGGCCGCGTGGTCGAGCGCGGGCTCACCGACCAGCTCTTCCACGACCCGCACCACCCCTACACCCAGCGGCTCGTCGCCGCGGCACGGAGGTGACCGCCATGCCGGTGCTCTCGATCCGAGGGCTGCGCAAGTCCTTCACCCTGCACACCATCGACGGGCGCACGGTGTCGTCACTGCACGGCGTGGACCTCGACGTCCACGAAGGCGAGCACGTGGCGCTCGCCGGACCGAGCGGCGCGGGCAAGTCGTCGCTGCTGCGCTGTGTGCACCGCACCTACCTGCCCGACTCCGGCTCGGTGCGGCTGGGCGACCTCGAGCTCACCGAACTGCCCGACCGCGCGATGGCGCGGCTGCGCGGCCGCGAGTTCGGCTACGTCTCACAGTTCCTGAGCGCGCCGCCGAGGACCGGTCCCATGGAGGTGGTGGCGGCCGCGGCCAGGCGGCGCGGGCTCGACGCCATCGAGGCGCGCGAAGCGGCCGCCGAGTCGTTGCGGCGGCTCAACCTGGACGAGGCGTTGTGGGACGTCGACTGCTCCGTGCTCTCCGGCGGCGAGCGCCAGCGCGTCAACCTCGCGGCGGGCACGGTCCGCCCGCCGCGGCTGCTGCTGCTCGACGAACCGGTGTCGGCGCTCGACCCCGCCAACCGCGAGGCGGCACTGGACCTCGTCCAGGCCCTGACGGGCCAGGGCGTGGCCGTGCTGGCGGTGTTCCACGACCTCGACGCCATGCGCAGGCTCGCCACCCGGGTGGTGCTGATGCGCGACGGGCTGATCGCCGAGCAGGGCTCCCCTGCCGAGCTGCTGGAGGCGGCATGACCACACTGACCGCGCCGTGGACGCTCGCGGCCCCTCCGAACGACTACGTACTGGGTCACGTGCGCGCGGTCCTGCCGGACCGGGTGCTGGAAGACGCGCTGGTGGCCGTACGCGACGGTGTGCTCGCGGCCGTCGAGCCGCACCGCCCCGGTGTGGTGGCCGATGTGGACGGTCAGGGACTGCTGTGCCTGCCGGGACTGGTCGACGTGCACAGCGACGGACTGGAGAAGGAACGCCTGCCGAGGCCCGGCGCCGAGCTGCCGATCGAGTTCGCGCTGCTGTCGTTCGAGGGCAAGCTGCGGGCGGCAGGAGTGACGACCGTGTTCCACGGCGCCGGATTCGAGGAGAGCCTCGGCCGGGGCCTCGCGCGGTCGGTCGCCACTGCGCTGGACCTGTGCCGGACCGTGGACGTCCAGCGGGACGCGCTCGTGGACCACCGGATCCTGTACCGGCTCGACGTGCGCTGCCCCACTGGCCTCGCGGCACTGCGAGAGCGGCTCGCCGATGTGGATGGCCCAGCGCTCGTGTCGCACGAGGACCACACGCCGGGCCAGGGCCAGTACGCCGACCGCACGTACTACGAGCGCTACCTCGCCGGCACGCGCGGGATGAGTGACGCCGAAGCACGCGAACACGTCGACGAGCTGATCTCCGATCGGGAGGGCAGACTCGCGGTGCGCGACGAGTCGCTGGAGTGGCTCGGGAGCCAGGCCAGAGCGGGCAAGGTGCGGCTGCTCGGCCACGACCCCGACTCGGCCGCCGAGATCACCGCGTTACGGGAGCGGGGCGGGCTGGTCGCGGAGTTCCCCACGACCGTCGACGCGGCGCGGGCCGCGAGGGAGCAGGGGCTCGCCGTCGTGATGGGCGCGCCGAACGTGCTGCGCGGCGGCTCGCACAACGGCAACGCGTCCGCGCGGGAGCTGGTGTCGCACGGCCTCGTGACGGCGCTGGCGTCGGACTACCTGCCGTCGGGACTGCTCGGCGCCGCGCTGCTACTGGCCGGGCAGGGACTGGTGAGTCTGCCCGAGGCCGTGGCGCTGGTGACCGGCGGCGCCGCCGAGGTCGCCGGGCTCCCCGACCGCGGCCGGCTCGAGCCGGGGCTGCGGGCCGACCTCGCGCTTGTGGCGCCGGGCACCCCGTGGCCCGCGGTTCCCGCCGTGCTGCGCGCGGGCGAGCCGGTGAGGATGGAGCTGTGAGCACGAAGATCGCCTGGCCCGTTCCCGAACCCGAGCTGCCCGAGGGCGTGCACGACGCACTGGCCGCCGCCGCCCGCGCGGCGTCGGCGGCCTACGCCGCCGCGCGACGCCGCTTCACCAGGGACGAGCTCGCCGAGGAGATCGCCGACGGCGCCGACGGCACCCCCACCATGCGCGTCGACCAGCTCGTGGAAGACGCGATCGCCGGCGCGGCGGCTCAGTCGAGGGTGAACCTGCTGAGCGAGGAGGCCGGGTTCGTCGACAACGGCTCGGCTGTGACGCTCGTCGTCGACCCCATGGACGGCTCGGCCAACGCCGCCGCCGGCGTGCCCCTGTGCTGCTTCGGCGGCGTGGTGGCCGTCGACGGCAGGCCCACGGAGGCGCTGACGACGTGGCTCGACACGGGACGGGCCTGGCACGCCGTGGCCGGCCGGCCGGTGCGGTACCGGACGAGCGGCCGCACGAGGGTCAAGGGCGCTGCGGTGAGCATGCTGCGGCCGAAACCGGCGAGCGCCGATGCGTGGTGGCGCGTGGAGCAGACCGCGGGTCGCGTGCGGATCCTCTCGAGCACGGTGCTGGAGGCCGCACTGGTGGCGGAAGGCTCCACGGACGCCTTCTGCGACCCGGGATCCGACACCCACCGCATTGTCGACCTCGCGGCGGCCATGGTCACGGTGCCCGCAGCGGGTGGTGCCGTGCTGGACGCACGGGGCAGGCCGCTGGAGATCGATCCCGACCTGCGGCGGCGTTGGTCGGGTGTCGTGGCGGCGAGCCTGCCGCTGGCGGAGGAGCTCGCGGCGCTCGTCACCGGATGAGCTCCCGGGCGTAGTTGGCCACGGAGCGCTGGTACCTGGGCAAATGGGGCGCGAGTGCGGTGAGCGCGTGCGAAACCGCCTCGCGCCCCCTGCCCGCGTCGGCGAGGGCGAGCGCGAGGAAGGCCCTGACCGCGTCGTCGAGGTGGTCGGACGTCAGGTCCAGTTCCGCGGTGAGGAGCGCGACGCTCTCGTCCACCTCTCCGAGGTTGCGCAGCGAGCTGGCCAGCTGGATCACCGCGCGCCGCCTGCGTTCGCCGTCGAGTCCGTGGTCCAGCGCCTTGCGGTAGAGCTGTACGGCCTGGCCGGGATGGCCGGTCGAGTCGAACGCGCCCGCGCGTTCGAACAGCGCCACGGCGTCCTCCGGCGGCCGCTCGGCGGCGAGGCGGTCGATGAGGGCCAGGAAGTCCGCTTCGGTGTGCTGGTCGAACGACGCCCACGCGTCGTCGATACGGCGTTGCCACTCGGTGTCGGTCACGTCCGCAGCCTACGTCGGCGGACGTAAGCGGGTAACGCGCTTCCGGGCGGACGACTGCGCGCCTCCTCGCGCCCACGATAAGTGCCATGAGCGATCCCGTCGAAACCACCGCGCTGACCAAGCGCTACGGCGACCTCGTCGCCGTCGACCAACTGGACCTCACCGTGCGCCATGGCGAGGTCTACGGCTTCCTCGGCCCGAACGGCGCGGGCAAGACCACGACCCTGCGCATGCTGCTCGGGCTCATCCGGCCGACGTCGGGTGACGTGCGGCTCCTCGGCCACGCTTCGGGTGCGGGGCGACGCCTCGCGGGTGTCGGGGCGTTGATCGAGGGGCCCGGGTTCTATCCGTACCTCTCGGGCCGCGACAACCTGCGCGTGCTCGCCCGCCATGCGGGTGTCGGACGCGGGCGCGTGGCCGAGGTGCTCGACATCGTCGACCTCGCCGAACGCGCCGGCGACCGGTACTCGACGTACTCCCTCGGCATGAAGCAGCGGCTCGGGCTCGCGGCGGCGATGCTGAAGGACCCCGGGCTGTTGATCCTGGACGAGCCCACCAACGGTCTCGATCCGGCCGGGATGGCCGACATCCGCGCCGTGGTCCGCGGCCTCGCGGACGAAGGGCGCACCGTCCTGCTGTCGAGTCACCTGCTCGGCGAGGTCCAGCAGATCTGCGACCGCGTGGGCATGATCTCCCGAGGGCGACTCGTCGCCGAGCTGTCGGTGGCGGAGCTGCGCGCGAGCGGGCTGCTGGTCGTGGCCGATCCGATCGATGACGCCAGGGCCCGCGTGGCCGCGCTCGTCGGGGAGGACCGGGTCCGGGTCGACGGGCACGTCCTTCGGCTGGACGTCGAGGCAGGACTGGCTGCCACGATCAACGCGGAGTTGGTCCACTCTGGACTTTCGGTCCGTGAGCTTCGGCCCGCCGAGGCCGATCTCGAACAGACTTTCCTCGAACTCACCGGAGGTGGTTCTCGTGGTACTCGATGACGTTCGCGCCGAGTCGATCAAGCAGATTCGCCGCCCCGCGCACTGGCTGTTGCTGGGCGTGGGTGTGGTACTCACGTTGACCTTTGCCTACGTGATCCCGTATCTGGGGTACACCGGGCAGTCGGAGGGGCCCGGTGGTGGCCGGGGGCTGGAGTCGATGCTCCCGGCCGAACTGGTGGGCAACACCATTGCCGGAACGCCGGTGTTCGTCGGTGCGCTCGCGTTGATCTTCGGGGTGCTCGTGGCCGGGAGCGAGTACGGCTGGGAGACTTGGAAGACCGTGCTCACGCAGGGGTCGTCGCGGCTGGGCGTTTTCGCGGCGAAGGTTCTGGTGGTGGGCCTGGGCTCGCTTGTGCTGGTGGCGGCCTTGCTCGTGACAGGCGCCTTGGCGGGGCTGGGTGTTGCCTTCATGGAGGGGCAACCTGTGGTGTGGCCTTCCGTCGGCGAGCTGGTTGTCGGCGCCGGTGGCGGCTGGCTGATCACGACGATGTGGGCGATGCTCGGTGTCTTCCTGGCTGTCGCGTTCCGGGGTATCGCGTTGCCCATCGGACTGGGACTCGTGTGGTTGCTGGCCGTGCAGAACCTGCTGGCCGCCGTGGCGGCGCCGTTGCTGGACTGGGTCGCCGAGTCGCAGAAGGTGCTGCCGGGACCGAATGCCGGGTCGCTGGTGGCGGCGTTGGGTGCGCCACAGGGAACGCCCGGAGTGTCCGCGCTCGTGGGCGCCGGGCAGGCCGCCGCGGTGGTCGGCGCCTATCTCGTCGTGTTCGCCGTTGCTGGTGCGTGGTTGCTGCGGCGGCGGGATGTGCTGTAGGCGCTTTCGAGGGGCTGCGGCGGTTCGCACAAACTGTCCATTAGGGACAGTCGTCCCCAGGGAAAGGGAACGCGGATCGCCACGACCTCGACACCCGCACCGGCACCACACCCGTGGGCATGCACTACTGCGGCGATCCGGTCGAGCAGCCCCTCCCTTCCTGGCTTTTTTGGGTTGTCGTTGGAGGCGGCGGGAGATGAACGAGTCCCATATTCCCGCGCCGTATAGGCCATTATACACCAGTCTCGTGAGAACCTCGGTGAGACGTAACCCATGGCAGGAGGTCGAGCGTGTCCCCACGAGTCACCGTCGAACGCGACGGGCAGGTCCTGTTGATCGGCGTCAACCGGCCGGACAAGCGCAACGCTTGGGACCGGCAGACGATCGACGAGGTCGCCCTCGCCTACGACCGGCTCGCCGACGACCCGGAAGCCAGGGCCGGTGTGGTCTTCGGCCACGGCGAGCACTTCAGCGCCGGGCTCGACCTGGGAGACGTGTGGCCGGCGGTCACCGAGCACGGTCCTGACGCGCTCGCGGGCGCGGGGCGACACGATCCCTTCGGCCTGTGGAAGGAGCCGGTGCCGAAACCGGTGGTGATGGCCGTGCAGGGCATCGCCTTCACGCTGTCGATCGAGCTGGCGCTCGCGAGTGACATCGTGATCGCCGCCGAGGACGTCCGATTCCGGCAGCTGGAGATCGGGAGAGGCATCCTCCCCTTCGGTGGTGCGACGCTGCGGGCGCCCGCCCAGCTGGGGTGGGGCAACGCGATGAAGTTCCTCCTCACCGGCCAGGAGTTCGGGGCGGACGAGGCGTACCGCGTCGGCCTCGTGCAGGAGGTCGTGAAACCCGGTGAGCAGCTGGACCGCGCCATGGCATTGGCCAAGCTGATCGCGGCGCAGGCACCGCTCGGGGTACAGGGCACGCTGGCCAACGCGAGGGTGGCCCTTCGGTCGGGCTCGGAGCGGGCCGCCGCCGAGCATCTCCGCGCGACGCTGCCCGGCGTGGTCGTTAGCGAGGACGCGAAGGAAGGCCTACAGAGCTTCCTCGAACGCCGCGAAGCCCGCTTCACCGGTAAGTGACCAACAGCCCCAAGGCCACCTTCGCCGTGCCCACGACAGAGGTGGCCTTGGGGCGGCTACGAAAACAGGCTCACGGGCCAGGGCGCTGGACGTCCCCTCGCCAGGCGCCGGTCTCACGGCCGCGCTCCTCGATGAACTTCTTGAACCGCTGAAGGTCACCGTTGACGCGCTGGTCGATCATGCCGGTCTTGTCGGCCACGTTCTCGGCGAAGCCCTCGGGGTCGATGTCCATCTGGGCCGTCACCCGGGTCACGTTGTCGCCGATGCGGTGGAAGGTGATCACGCCGCCGTGGTTGGGCCCGGAGTCCGACGTCCAGGCGACGCGCTCGTCGGGGTGCTGTTCGGTGATGGTGGCGTCGAACTCCCGCGTGCTGCCGCCGATCTTCGTGACCCAGTGGGTGTGGGTCGCGTCGAGCTGACGGACCTCCTCGACGCCTTCCATGAACTCCGGGAAGGACTCGAACTGGGTCCACTGGTTGTACGCGGTCGAGACCGGAACGTTCACGTCTACGGCCTTGGTGATCGTGCTCACCACACACTCCTTGTCTCGCTGGGGGACGACGCGACGGTTGTGCATCACGTCTTGCAGTTCGGGTACCCGCGCCGGCATGACATACACATCAGCCCCGGAGCCGGACCCGGCCACCGTCGAAGCCGTCGGCAAGCTCACCGAAGCGCTCGAGACCGTGGAGGTCGCGCGCGGACACCTCTACGCCTTCCACCGGCTCACCGGCACGGCGGACTTCACACTGGACGAGGCCATCGACCTCCTGCGCCACGCAGGCCACCACGACCTGGCGGAACGACTGGAGACGGAACTGCTCGGCCGCAACGTGCTCCCCGGCCGGTGGACCTACCAGGTCGTGGAGGACTACGAGGACACCTACTACGACGTGTTCCGCGCGTTCGAACGACAGGCCCGCGAGCTGACCGGCGGCAGGCGGCACCTGCACGAGGCGGAGCTGAAACGCAACCGCCGCACCGACGGGCTGCGGGGACACGAGGCGTTTCCGGGCGAGCCGGTCGCCTGATGCAGACCTTCCTCCCCCACCCCGGCTTCCTCGACTCCGCGCACGTGCTCGACCGGCGCAGGTTGGGCCGCCAGCGCGTGGAGGCGCTGCAGATCCTGCGCGGCCTCACTGTGCCCACCTACGGCTGGCGGCACCATCCCGCGGTGCGGATGTGGACCGGCTACGAGGAGGCACTGACCCGGTACGGCCTCGACGTGTGCGCCGTGTGGTGCGCCGAAGGCCACGCCGACACCTGCGCCGGCAAACTGAGGGCCGACCTGGCCGGGGCCGTCGGCATCACCGAGCCAAGGACGCAGGCGGAGCTGGCCGAGGCCGGTGAGGTGCCGCCGTGGCTCGGCGACCATGCCTTCCACCGCAGCCACCAGTCCGCGCTCGTCCGCAAGGACCCCGCCCACTACCGCCGCTGGTTCCCCGCCGTGCCCGACGACCTGCCGTATGTGTGGCCCGCGTCCGATCGGACGCGACGCGCCGCGTGAGCGAGCGTTTCACCCGGTGCGCAGAGGGAACTCCGCTGGGGCGAGCCGAGGAGGAGTCACATGGAGCCCGCTGCCGACCTGCCCGAACCGCGCTCACTGTGGATCGACAGCGCCCCCGCCCCGGTACGCGCAGATCGTGCCCTGCCCACCGAGGCCGACGTCGTCGTGATCGGCGCGGGCATCGCCGGACTCACCACCGCGTACCTGCTCGCGCGCGACGGCCGCTCCGTGCTCGTGCTCGAGGCGAAGGAGATCGCCGCGGGAGTCTCCGGGCACACGACGGCCAAGCTCAGCGCGCAGCACGCCCTCAAGTACGCCGGGCTGGAGCGCGCCAAGGGCCGCGAGGCGGCGGTGCGCTACGCCGAGACCCAGCATGCCGCTGTGGACTGGATCGCCAAGACCTCGACCGAACTGGGCATCGACTGCGACTTCGCCCGCCGCGACTCCTTCGTCTACACCACCGACACCGACCGGCTCGACGAGTTGAAAGCCGAGGCCGACGCCGCCGCGAGGGCCGGGCTGCCCGCGTCGTTCACCGACGACATCGGGCTCGACATCCCCGCCGTCGGCGCCGTCCGCTTCACCGGGCAGGCCCAGTTCCACCCCCGGCGCTGGCTGCTCGGCCTCGCCGACGAGATCGACCGGCTCGGCGGGCACATCGCCGAGCGCACACCCGCACAGGCCGTGACCGAATGGCCGACGCTGAGCGTCCGCACCCCACGCGGGCGGGTCCGAACCGACCACGTCGTGGTGGCCACCCACTACCCCATCCTCGACCGTGGCCTGTTCTTCGCCCGCCTCGACCCCGTGCGCGACCTCGTGGTCGCCGGTCCGGTGCCGGTGGAACGGATCCCGGCCGGCATGTACCTCGACGCCGTCACCCACCACTCGGTGCGCGGCTACGACAGCGGAGCCGAGCCGATGGCCGTCGTCGGCGGCGAGCACTACCGCACCGGCGAGAACCTCGACGTCGAGGCCCGGCACCGCAGGCTCGCCGCGTGGGCGCGAGACCTGCTGGAGCTGCGCGTCACCCACCGGTGGTCGGCCCACGACATGTCCACTCCCGACTCCGTCCCCTACGTCGGCCGGTACCACCCGCTCACCGGCCGGGTGTGGGTGGCCACGGGCTTCGGCCAGTGGGGCATGACGGGCGGCACCGCGGCCGGGCAACTGCTGCGCGACCTGATCCTGGGCGAGGAGAATCCGGCGGCTTCGCTGTACGACCCCAACCGCGCGCACCTGCGCTCGGCGCCCGAAGTGGTCAGGGACAACGTCGCCGTCGCCCGGCACCTCGTCGGCGACCACGCCCGCGCCCTGCGCACACCGTCCGAACTGGACGGCCTGCCCGCGGGTGAGGCCACGGTCACCCGCGTCGGCACCAGGATGACCGCGGCCTACCGCGCGCCGGACGGCGAGCTGCTCGCCGTGAGCGCCCGCTGCACCCACCTCGGCTGCCTGGTCACCTTCAACAACGCGGAACGGACGTGGGACTGCGCCTGCCACGGCTCGCGGTTCGGCACCGACGGCTCGGTGATCCAGGGCCCGGCGACCCGGCCGCTGCGCCGGCTCAACGAGGGACCGGACGACTGAGCCCGGCCCGCAAGCTGGGCGTCGAGGAGGAGTTCCTGCTCGCCGACCCGGTCGCCTGGCACACCGTCCCGGCCGCTGCCGACGTGCTCGCCCGTGCCGAGCCCTACGCGGGCACGTGCCAGCCCGAGCTGCGAGCGAGCCAGGTGGAGGCCGCCACGGCCATCCGCTCCACCCGCACGCAACTCCACGCCGATCTGCTGGCGGGCAGGCGGGTGCTCGGCGCCGCAGCCGAGCGCGCGCACGCCGTTCTCGTCTCCTCTGGTGCGCCCGTGCTCGCCGGACCCGAACCACCCGGGGGACCCGATGCCCGGTTCGCGCTCATCGACGGGCGCTACCGCGCGCTCGTCAGCGGCTACCAGGCCTGCGGATGCCACGTGCACTGCGAGGTGCCGGACCGCGACCACGCCGTCGCGGTCGTGAACCACCTGAGGCCGTGGCTGCCCACGCTCCTGGCGCTGTCGGCCAACTCGCCGTTCGCCCACGGCCGCGACACCGGGTACGCCAGCTGGCGCATCATCGAGCAGTCCCGCTTCCCCGCCGCGGGAATCCCGCCCTGGTTCGCCTCCTTCGGCGAGTACCGGTCCGAAGTGGACCGGCTGCTGGCGTGTGGCGCGCTGGTGGACGACCGCATGACGTTCTGGCTGGCCCGCCCGTCCCCCACGCTGCCCACCGTCGAGGTACGGGCCGCCGACGCGGCCACCACCGCCGACGAGGCCCTGCTGCAGGCGATGCTGACGCGGGCGCTCGTCGACGCCGCACTCGCCGACCTCGCGGCGGGCCGGGAAGCACCTCACGGCAACGACCGCGTCGCCGCCGCGGCGCTCTGGTCCGCCGCGCGGTACGGCCTGACCGGGCCCGCCGTCGACCCGTGGCACGAGTGCGCGCGCCCGGCGAACGAGCTGGTGGCCCTCCTGCTCGAGCGCACCACGGCCGCGCTTGAGGAGACCGGCGACCTCGCGCTCGTCCGCGAGCTGCTCGCCCGGCTGTCGCGGCGCGGCACCGGCGCGCAACGGCAACGCCGCATCGCCGTGCACGGACTGCGTGGCGTCATGCGCGCGCTCGCGGCCGACACCCTGAGCCCGCTGTGACGAGCCCGGCGTTTCCTTTTCCCTGTTCGGGGGCATCACCGAACCATGCGTTTGCGGCGTAGTGACCCGTCCACGCCGGGTATCCGCAGACAACGGCGGGGCCGCGGTTTCAGCTACCGGGCTCCGGACGGCTCCCCCGTGACCGACCCGCGCACGCGCGACCGCGTCGACGGCCTCGTGATCCCGCCCGCGTGGCGCCGGGTGTGGATCTGTCCCGATCCCGACGGGCACATCCAGGCCGTCGGCTTCGACGACGCCGGGCGCCGCCAGTACCTCTACCACCCCGAATGGCGCCGGGCGCGTGACGAGGAGAAGCACGAGCGGGTGCTCGCGCTCGCAGGCAGACTGCCCGAAGTGCGCGAGACCATCCAACACGATCTCGCTCGCCGGGGTCTCGACCGGCGCCGCGTCCTCGCCGCCGCGCTGCGCATGATCGACCGCGGTGTGTTCCGTACCGGCGGTGAGGAGTACCTGGAGGCCAACGGGTCCCGTGGCGCCACGACACTGCTGCGCGAGAACGTGCGCATCCGCGGCGACGAGCTGACCTTCTCCTACACCGCCAAGGGCGGGCTCGAACGCGAGCTGACCATGCGCGACGGTGAGCTCGCCGCGGTGCTCAAGGCCCTGCGGCGGTGCCGGGCCGAGACCGACCGGCTGTTCGTCTGCCGCGACGGCCGCGGCTGGCACGAGCTCCACGCGGGCGAGGTCAACGAGCGGTTCAAGGAACTCGCCGGCGACGAGTTCACCGTCAAGGACCTCCGCACCTGGAACGCGACCGTGCTCGCCGCCGTCGCGCTCGCGGCGTCCGACCGGCCCTCCTCCCAGCGCGGCCGCAAGCGCGCGGTCACGGCCGCCATGCGCGAGGTGGCCGAGGAGCTGGGCAACACCCCCACGGTGGCGCGCAAGTCCTATGTGGACCCGAGGGTGATCGAGGCGTACGAGGACGGCGCCACCGTGGAGGCCGCCGTGCGCCGCGTGGGCAGGGAGGGCATCCGCACCGACCGCGACCGCGACCGCGTCGAGCGCGCCGTGGCCAGGATGCTGCGCCGCTACCGCGCGTAGACCGCGTCGTGCAGCCGCCGGATCAACCCCGCGTAGAGCGGCCCGGCCGGCCCGGCCCTCGCCAGTGCGGCGCGGGCGGCGTTCGCGCCCGGCCCACCGTGCACCGCTCCCCCGGGATGCGCCGAGGCGCCCGCGAGGAACAGACGATCGATCGGGGTGTCGGCCCGCCCGAGGCCGGGCACGGGCCGGAAGACCAATTGCTGGTGCATGGCGGCGCTGCCCGCGTTGACAGCGCCCTCGACGAGGCTCGGGTTGGCACGCTCCAGCTCGCGCGGCCCCTGCGGGTAGCGGCCGCGGATCCGGCTCCGGAAGCCCGGCGCGTGCCGCTCCACGATCGCCTCGATCCGGTCGGCGTAGCGGCGCAGCCGGTCGGGGTCCCACGCGTGCCCGCGCGGCACATGCGTGTACGCCCACGCCGTCTCGGTGCCCTCCGGCGAGCGTGTCGGGTCCGCCGTGCTCATCTGACCGACGACGAGCATCGGCTGCTCGGGCACGCTGCCCGCCGCCAGCTCCGCGCTGTAGCGGGACAGGCCGGGCAAATCGTTGTCCAGATGCACCGTCCCGGCTCCGGCCGCCTGCGGGTTGCTCCACGGGATCGGCCCCGACAGCGCCCAGTCGACCTTCACCGTGGCGTCGTCCCACTGGAACCGCCGCAGGTCCGTCACGAACCGCGACGGCAGCGCATCCTCCCCCACCAGGCGCAGGTACAGCGTCGGCGCGGGCACGTCGGCCAGCACCGCGCGGCGCGCCCGCACCCGGGCGCCCGAGGCGTCGGCGACCCCCAGCGCCCGGCCGCGCGCCGTCAGCACCCCCGTCACCTCCCGGCCACACGCGACGCGCCCTCCCCTGGCCGCCAACCGCTCCACCAGCGCGCCGCTGAGCCGGCCCGCGCCGCCCTCCGGCACGGGAAACCCGACGTCCTGGCCGAGCATGCACAGCAGCCAGCCGAACACGGCGCTGCCCGCGTGCCCCGGCCCCAGATCGGTGTGCAGGGCGTTGCCCGCGAGGAGCAGCCGGGCTCCGTCGCCGCCGAAGCGCTCCCGGCCGAACGCGCGAGCGGGCATCGTCACCATGCGCGCCAACCGCAGCCCGTCGGCGACGCCGAGCGCGCGGAACAGCCCCGCCGCGGACCGCACCGGCGGGAACGGCGTGAACAGCGCGTCCAGCAACCGGTCCCGGATCGCCGACCACGCGGCGAACTCCTCGGCCCACGCCCGCCCGTCGGCGGGGTCGAACTCCGCGAGCGACGCCATCGTGTCCTCCAGCGAGCGGGACACCACGGCGCACCGGTCGTCCGGGAGCACGTGCGCGAGCACCGACGGCGCGTGCCGCCAGCGCAGCCCGTGCTCCTCCAGCCGGAGGCCCGCGATGACGGGCGAGGCCGCCGCCAGCGGGTAGAAGGCGCTGAAGACGTCGTGGTGGAAGCCGGGCTCGATCAGCTCGGCCGTCCGCACCGCTCCCCCGGGGCTGCCGGCGGCCTCCAGTACCAGCACGGCCCAGCCCGCGTCGGCGAGAAGGTTCGCGGCCACCAGGCCGTTCGGGCCCGCTCCGATCACGACCGCGTCGGCGGTCTCGTCAACGCGTTCCACGCCACGCTGGCTTCCCCCGCGGCTGTCCCACTACACCTGGGGTTTCGGACCACCCTCCACCGGGGACCTTCCGGGACATGAGGATCGTCGTCACCGGCGCGAGCGGCAACGTCGGCACCGCACTGCTGCGCCTGCTCCGCCACGAGCCGGGGTGGAGCGTCACGGGCGTGGCGCGCAGGCCGCCGGACCGAGGCCAGGAGCCGTACGACCGGGCCGGCTGGGTCGCGTGCGACCTCGGCGGGCCGGTGGCGCCCGACGTGCTGCCCGGGGTGCTCGACGGCGCTGACGCCGTGGTGCACCTCGCGTGGGCGATCCACCCCCGCCGCGGCGATCCGCCCATGCGGCGCACCAACGTCGTCGGCACCCGCAACCTGCTGCGGGCGGCGGGCGAGGCAGGGGTGCCCCACGTGGTCGTGGCGTCATCGGTGGCCGCCTACTCGCCCCCGCCCCGGTGGTCCCGCGTCACCGAGGGCTGGCGGCGCGACGGCGTCCCGCAGAGCGCCTACAGCAGGGGCAAGGCGTGGCTGGAACGCGAGCTCGACGAGTTCGAGCAGCGCACGCCCACGACCGTCACGGCGCGCATCCGGCCGTGCGCGATCCTCCAGCACGACGCCGCGGGCCAGTTCGCGGGCTGGCTGCTGAGCACGCTGCTGCCCGGCCACGCGGTCGGCAGGCCGTGGCTGCCGCTGCCGCTGTGGCCCCGTCTGCGCGGTCAACTCGTGCACTCCGCCGACGTCGCCGACGCGCTGCGGCTCATCCTCGCCCGCCGCGCCGCGGGGGCGTTCAACCTCGCCGCGGAACCCGTGCTCACCGCCGGGGACGTCGCCGCCGGGCTCGGCGGGCCGCGGCTACCCGTGCCCCGGCGCGTGGCCACGGCGCTCGCGTGGCTCACGTGGCGGGCCGGGCTGCAACCCGTGCACCCCGGCTGGCTCGCACTCGCCGATCAGGCCGCGCTCGTCGACACCACGAAGGCGCGCGCGGAACTCGGCTGGGAACCCGCGCACAGCGCGCACGAGACGCTCGCCGAGTTCACCACGGGGCTGCGCGCGGGCGCCGGAGCCGGCAGCGCCCCGCTCGCGCCGCCGCCGTCCGGGGTGCCCGAACGCCTGCAGGCCGTGCCGTGGGGCAGGCCGAGCCACCAGTCTCAGGCCTGAGGCTTGCTGTCCCCGCTCGCGCGGGCCACCACGATGTCGGAGAGCCGGGCCAGCGCCTCGGCGTTGCGGGGTTTCAGCAGCAGCGCCTGCGCCGCAGCCGGAACCAGCCCGGCCGGTCCCGACACCGCTTGCTCCTCCATGATCACCCTGGTCGCGCCGTCCTCCTCCGGCCGCAGCGTGAACCGCACCCGCGCCCGCCCGAGCACCCACAGCCGAGCGTCCAGCTCCAGCAGCTCGTCCTGGCGCACCGCCACCACCGTCGAGGTGTCCGGCACCTGCACCGGCCACATCCCCGCGCTGTGGTGGATCCGGCTGCCCTCGGCCGGCCAGTCCCGGTCGACCTTGCGGATATGGGCGTTTCCCACCACCCAGCCCGCGTACGACCAGCCATCGGCCAGCACCCCGAACACCGCGTCCGGCGGGACCGGCATCACCCTGCTGACCCCGATCATCGCGTCGCCGCCCTTCGTCATGGGGACCACGTACCCGCCGCTGAACGACCCCAACCGCGGAGCCGGTTCTGGTCATGCCCCATGGGCGGCATACTCGACGCCGTGACCCAGAGTCTGGCCGGCCTCAGACCGGTCCTGCTGACCGTGGACGACGACCCGAGCATCTCCCGCGCCGTGGCACGGGACCTGCGCCGTCGCTACGGCGAGCACCACCGGATCGTGCGGGCCGAGTCCGGCGAGCACGCACTGGAGGCACTGCGCGAGCTGATCCTGCGCGGCGACCAGGTGGCCGTGCTGCTCGCCGACTACCGGATGCCCGGCATGACGGGGATCGAGTTCCTCGAGCAGGCCATGGACCTCTACCCCGCCGCGCGGCGCGTGCTGCTCACCGCCTACGCCGACACGGGCGCCGCCATCGACGCGATCAACGTGGTGGACCTCGACCACTACCTGCTCAAGCCGTGGGATCCGCCGGAGGAGAAGCTCTACCCCGTCGTCGACGCACTGCTCGACGCGTGGCGCACCGCCGACCACACGCCGGTGACCGAGACCAGGGTGGTCGGCCACCGCTGGTCCGCCCGGTCGCACGAGGTCCGCGACTTCCTGGCGCGCAACCAGATCGCATACCGCTGGTACCTCGCCGACGAGCCCGACGGCAGGCGGCTGCTCGACGCGGCGGGCACCGACGGGCTGCGGCTGCCCGTCGTGGTCGCGCCCGGCGGCGAGACACTGATCGAACCGAGCGACGCCGAGCTGGCCGAGCGCGTCGGGCTCTCGACGGTGCCGTCGGCCGACTTCTACGACGTCGTCGTGATCGGCGGCGGGCCGGCGGGGCTCGGCGCGGCCGTCTACGCGGCGTCGGAGGGGTTGCGCACCGTGCTCGTCGAGCGCACCGCCACCGGAGGTCAGGCCGGGCAGAGCTCCCGCATCGAGAACTACCTCGGCTTCCCCGACGGCGTGTCCGGCTCGCAGCTCACCGACCGCGCGCGCCGGCAGGCCACCAGGTTCGGCGCCGAGGTGCTGACCACCCGCCACGCGGTCGGCCTCGAGGCCAACGGCTCCGCACGGTCGGTCCGCTTCGCCGACGGCTCCGAGCTGCACGCCCACGCGGTCATTCTCGCCACGGGCGTGACCTACCGGCAGCTCGGCGCACCCGGCTGCGGCGAGCTCACCAGCCGCGGCGTGTTCTACGGCTCCGCGCTCACCGAGGCCGCCAACTGCGCCAACGAGGACGTCTACATCGTCGGCGGGGCCAACTCCGCGGGGCAGGCCGCCGTCCACTTCGCCCAGCACGCCCGGTCGGTGACCCTCCTGGTGCGCGGCCCGTCGCTGGAGGCGTCGATGTCGCACTACCTGATCCAGCAGATCGCCACGCTGCCGAACGTCTCGGTCCGCCCGTGCACCGAGGTGGTGGCGGCACACGGCACCGAGCACCTCGACAAGCTCGAGCTGCGGCACATCCCCAGCGGCGCCGTGGAGACGATCGACGCGTCGTGGCTGTTCGTGTTCATCGGCGCCAGCCCCCACACCGGCTGGCTCGACGGCGTCGTGGCCCGCGACGACGCCGGGTTCGTCCTCTCCGGACCGGACCTGGTGGTCGACGGCAGACGGCCACCAGGCTGGACGCTCGACCGCGACCCCTACCACCTCGAGACCAGCCTGCCCGGTGTGTTCGTCGCCGGGGACGCCCGCGCCGACTCCATGAAGCGGGTCGCCTCCGCCGTCGGCGACGGCGCGATGGCGGTCGCACTCGTCCACCGCTACCTGGAGAAGCCATGACCACGCGGCCCTGCGACGCCGAAGAGCTGCGCACCCTTTTTCTGTTCGAGAAGCTCACCGACGAGCAGCTCGACCGGCTGTGCCACGAGGGGTACGTCAAGGCCGTCGAGCCCGGCGTCCTCTTCGCCGAGGGCGACCCGGCCACGTGCTTCTACGTCCTCATCGAGGGCGGCGTCGCGCTGTCCAGGAAGGTCGGCGACGACGAGGTGGAGATCCAGCGCACCACACAGCGCGGGGTCTACGCCGGGGCGTGGCATGCCTACCTCGGCGACCGTGTGCCCCAGACCTACAACAACACCCTCACCGTCACCGAGCCGTCCCGGTTCTACGTGCTGGACGCCGAGAAGCTCGCCACGGTGATGCGCGAGTGGTTCCCGATGGCCGTGCACATGCTGGAGGGCCTGTTCTTCGGGTTCCACAACACCCAGCAGGTCATCGGGCAGCGGGAGCGGCTGCTCGCGCTCGGGTCGCTGTCGGCGGGGCTCACCCACGAGCTGAACAACCCGGCCGCCGCGGCGGTGCGGGCCACCGGGGCGCTGCGCGAGCGCGTCACCGCGATGCGGCACAAGCTGAGGCTCATCGCCGCGGGCCCGTTCGACCGGGCCACCCTCGAGTCGCTGATCCTGCTTCAGGAGGACGCCGTCGAGCACGCCGCCAAGGCCACGGCGCTGAGCCCCATCGAAGCGGGCGACCGCGAGGACGCCGCCTCCGACTGGCTCGACGACCACGGCATCGGCGGCGGCTGGGAGATGGCGTCGACGTTCGTGGCGGCCGGCCTCGGACCGGACTGGCTGGAGAAGGTCGCCGCGACCGTCGGCGAGTCCAGCCATCTGGAGGGCGCCATCCGCTGGCTGTACTACACCATCGAGACCGAGCAGCTGATGAGCGAGATCGAGGACTCCACCACGCGGGTCTCCAGCCTCGTCGGCGCGGCCAAGCAGTACAGCCAGCTCGACCGCGCTCCTAATAGGACGGTCGACGTGCACGAGCTGCTCGACAGCACGCTCACCATGCTGGGCCGCAAGATCGGAGACGGCGTCACCGTGGTCAAGGACTACGACCGGAACCTGCCGCCGATCCCCGTCTACGCCGCGGAGCTCAACCAGGTCTGGACCAATCTGATCGACAACGCGGTGTCGGCGATGGGCGGCAGCGGCATGCTCACAGTGCGCACGGCCGCCGACGGCGACCGTCTGCTGGTCGAGATCGGTGACACCGGCCCCGGCGTGCCAGCCGAGATCCGCGGCCGGATCTTCGACCCGTTCTTCACCACGAAGCCGTTCGGCGAGGGCACCGGACTCGGGCTGGACATCTCGTGGCGGATCGTGGTCAAGAAGCACCGGGGCGACCTGCGCGTGGAGTCCGTTCCCGGCGACACCCGGTTCCAGGTCCGCCTGCCGCTGCGCCCCGAACCCGCATAGTCGCCGGCGCACCGGGTACCCGCCCGGCATGACGTCCACCAACGCTCCGCTGCGCGCGCTCGCCCTCGCGTGCAGCCTAAAACCGTCGACCGAACGCTCGAGCAGCCAGCTCATCGCCGAGCAAGTGCTCGGCGAGCTGAAGTCCCACGGCGTTGAGGGTGATGTGGTGCGCGTGGTGGACCACGACATCAAGCCCGGCGTGGAGCCCGACATGGGCGACGGCGACGAGTGGCCACGGCTACGCGAGCGGATCGCCGAGGCGGACATCCTCCTGATCTCGACGCCGACCTGGGTGGGGCACATGTCCAGCGTCGCCCAGCGCGTGCTGGAGCGGCTCGACGCGGAGCTGTCGGAGACCGACGACGAGGGCAGGCCGTCGATGTTCGGCAAGGTCGCCGTCACCGCCGTGGTGGGCAACGAGGACGGCGCGCACAAGATCACCGCGGACCTGTACCAGGCGCTCGCCGACACCGGCTTCACCATTCCCGCACAGGGCGGCACCTACTGGAACAGCGAGGCCATGAACCCCACCGACTACCAGGACCTCGACGAGACGCCGAAGGCCGTGGCCTCCACCAACGCGACCCTTGCCCGCAACGCCGCGCACCTGGCGCGGCTGCTGCGCGCGAACCAGTACCCCGCTGGGTGAGGCGGGACACACCCGTCCGTGTCCTACAGTGATCGACCGGCCCAGTCGGAACGATCCTGGCGGAGGACATGGCAGAGCAGCGGGGTGTCTTGAGGAAGGTCGCCGACTTCGCGGGCCGGTGGTTCGCGCTGCTCGTGCTGCTCGGCGCGCTCGCGGGCATGGTCGTGCCGGACCAGGCCGCGCAGCTCTCCGGCTACGTGCCCGTGTTGCTCGGCGTGATCATGTTCGGCATGGGGCTGACCCTGCGCGCCGCGGACTTCGCGCTGGTGCTGCGCCGTCCGCACGCCGTGCTGATCGGCCTGCTCGCCCAGTACCTGATCATGCCGCTGACGGCGTGGGGCATCGGCTCGCTGTTCGGCTTCAGCGGCATGCTGATGATCGGCATGATCCTCGTGGGCGCCGCGCCCGGCGGCACGGCCTCGAACGTGATCGTCTACTTCGCCAGGGGCGACGTGGCACTGTCGGTGACGCTGACCTCCGTGTCGACCCTGCTCGCGCCGCTGCTGACCCCGTTGCTGGTGCTGTGGCTGGCCGGATCGGACCTGCCCGTCGGCTTCGGCGACCTGTTCTCGTCGATCCTCCAGGTGGTGCTGCTGCCCATCGTGGCGGGCGTGGTGGTCCGCGCGCTGGCGGGCCGCCTCGTCGCGCGGGTGCTGCCGTACCTTCCGCTCGTGTCGTCGGGCGGCATCCTGCTCGTGGTGGCCGCCGTGGTCGGCGCCAACGCCGACGTGATCCTGACCAGCGGCCTGCTGCTCGTGCTCGCGGTGATCGCCCACAACTGCGCCGGGCTGCTGCTCGGGTACACCGCCGCCCGGCTCACCGGCCTCGACGAGTCCGCCGGCCGCGCTGTCAGTTTCGAGGTGGGAATGCAGAACTCCGGCCTGGCCGCAAGCCTCGCGACGACGCACTTCGCCCCGCTCGCCGCGTTGCCGGCCGCGCTGTTCTCGGTGTGGCACAACGTGTCCGGCGCGCTGCTCGCCACGTTCTGGGCGCGGCGCGGCACGCCGGCCCCGGCCGACGAGGAGGCCGCGGCCTGAGCGCTCGCGTAGCGCACACAGCGTGTACCCGACCGCGGCGAATGAGGTGGGGTCACGGGGTCAGCGCATCAGCTGCGCCACCACCACCTGGAACTGGCCGGGGCTCGTCGGCGGGGCGTCGAGGGCCCACATGAGGTCGCCGGTGAGGGCGCGGCGGGTGGTGCCGTCGTCGGTGCCGTTGCCCTCGCAGCCCGCGTAGCGCACGAGCACCTCCTGGGACCGGTCGTCGGCACGCAGGTGCAGCAG
This sequence comes from Prauserella sp. PE36, assembly GCF_003311655.1. NCBI lineage: Bacteria > Bacillati > Actinomycetota > Actinomycetes > Pseudonocardiales > Pseudonocardiaceae > Prauserella > Prauserella sp. PE36. Next base: position 133,890 of record NZ_QEQT01000050.1, read on the forward strand.
GATCAGCTCCGGGCCGTAGTCGTACTCGGGCGCGCAGCTCTCCGGATCGTCGGGGCCCGCGCCCTCCGGCGCCGTCAGCACCGCCGAGGCGAGCCGCAGCGCCTCGTCACCGCTCACCACGCGTGCCGCGAGCAGTGGCGGCCCGCTCGGCACGGCGTCGCTGCGGGCGTAACGGCAGACCGAGACCGACCGGACCTCGCCCGGCGCCAGCGGTCCACCCGGCTCCGGCCGGTAGCCGCGGCCCTCCGCGGCGGGATGCATCGGTCCGCACCCGAGGGCGAGCTCCTCGCTCGTGGGCCGCAGCGTGCCGAGCACCTGCGCCCGCAACGCGTCGTTCGCGGAGAACAGCGTCACGAACACGCCGTCGAGCTCCCGCGTCTCCTCCACCCAGCCCCCGTCGAACTCGCGGATGCCCACCTCTCCGGAGTCCTCGAACGTCAGCCACTGCTCCCGCTCGGCCAGGGGCGGGTACTGCGAAGGGCAGCCGACCGCCCGCATGCCGGCGGGCCTGCCGACCGCGCCGGACCTCAACGGCGGTCGCTCCGCTTCCGGGGTCCTCGAGCACCAGCTCGGGCCGGGAACCCCGTAGCCCCACGACGTGGGTACCCCGATCGCGACGCCCCGGTACGACTCCCACCGCCAGCCCTGCGGAAGCACCGGCTCCGCCACCGGGTCGCCGCCCCTGTCCTGAGCCAGCAACACGGCCCCGAGCGACAGCACCACGACGGCGAGCACCACGGCCGCCACCGCCCCGAACCCGCGCCGCGTCCGCCGGGTGGACGTTCTCGCGAGCACCCGCTCGGCCAGACCGTCGGAGGAGGGTGCCCCCTCGGCATGGCGGCGCAGCGCCCCGGTCAGCGCCTCGGCGATCCGGTCGTCCTGCTCGGTCATGGCGAGCTGACCTCCTCCTCGTCATCGGCCAGCCGGGTCCGCAACGTCGCGAGCGCACGGTGGATCTGCGAGCGCACGGTGCTGACCGAACAGTCGAGCGTGGCCGCGATCTCCGCGTCCGAGCGGCCCTCGTAGTAGCGCAGGACCACGGCCGCGCGCTGTTTGCGGGGCAGCGAGCGGCACAGCAGCCACAGCGCGTCCTCGATGGCGATACGGTCCGCGGGGTCGTCGATTTGCCCGGCCAGCCCCGCGACGTCGGCAACGGGCTGTTCCCGGCGCAGCGACCTCCGCCACCGCGAGGTGTGGGCGTTGACGACGCTGCGCCGCAGGTACGCGCCGGGGTCACCGTGCGCGACGATCCGCTCCCACCTCGGGTAGGCCGCCACCAGCGCGTCCTGCACGGCGTCCGCCGCGCGGTCGCGGTCGGCCGTCAGGAGGTAGGCGAAGCGCAGCAGGGCACCGCCGTGGACGTCGATCCACGCCTCGAGGTCCGCCGCCACGCCGTGACCGTCCACGAACCACCTCCACCCCTACCCACGCGGGAAGGGGCGGGCGCATTGCACCCGGGCGGTTTTCGTGTCCGGTTCGTGACGCTACCGCTCGCCGTCGCCGTCGAGGATGCCCGTGAGGACCTCCAGCGCGCGGGAGCGGTGCGCGTCCAGCTCCGCGACGAGCGCGTCGGCGTCGCGGCGGCGCACTGCCTCCAGGATCGCGTCGTGCGCGTGCACCGTCTCGGCCCGCTCCTCCGGCGAGTTGTAGTACAGCGCGCGATAGGACTCCGTGGAGTCCCAGAGCAGCCGGATCAGGCGCATCGTGTGCACCTGGTCCGGCGACTCCAGCATGCCGAAGTGGAACCGGCGGTTGGCGGCGAGCTCCGCCGCGACATCCCCGCGCTCGGCCGCCTCCGCGCAGTCGCGGGCCGCGAGCGCGATCCGCTCGATGGCGTCGTCGTCGAGGGTGGGCAGCGCCTTGCGCGCGGCCCGCTCCTCGAGGAGCTGCCGCAGCGCGTAGATCTCCGCGAGGTCGCTCGCCCACAGCTCGGTGATGAAGTAGCCGCGCCGGGGCCGGTACTCGACCTGGCCCTCCTGCTCCAGCACCCGCAGCGCCTCGCGCACCGGCGCGACGCTCACGCCGAGGTTGTCGGCGATCTCCTCCTGCCGGACCCGCTGGCCCGGCCGGAGGTCGCCGGCGATGATGGCCCGGCGCAGGCCCTCCAGCGCGTGCTGTGCCGTGGTGCCGGGGCCGGACTGACGCGTGCTCACCGCTCGACCCTATCCGTGTCTCGTCAGCGGAACGCCTGGATCCCGGTGACGGCACCGCCGATGACGAGCGAGTGCACGTCCGCGGTGCCCTCGTAGGTCACCACCGACTCCAGGTTGTTCATGTGCCGGATCACCGGGTACTCCAGCGTGATCCCGTTGGCGCCGAGCACCTGCCGCGCCGTGCGCGCCACGTCGAGCGCGGCGTTGACGTTGCCCAGCTTGCCCATGCTGACGTGCTCGGGGCGCAGCCTGCCCTCGTCCTTCATCCGGCCGAGGTGCAGTGCCAGCAGCGTCGCGCGGTTCACCTCCAGTGCCATGTTCGCGAGCTTCTGCTGCTGCAGCTGGAACGAGGCGATGGGCTTGCCGAACTGCACGCGCGTGGTGCTGTAGTCGAGCGCGGCCTCGTAGCACGCGCGCGCGGCGCCGGCGGCGCCCCACACGATGCCGTAACGCGCCTCGTTGAGGCACGACAGCGGTCCGCGCAGCGACGTCGCGCCCGGCAGCATCGCCGAGGAGGGCAGGCGCACCTCGTCGAGGATCAGCTCGGAGGTCACCGACGCGCGCAGCGACATCTTGCTGTGGATGTCCTGCGTCGTGAAACCCTTGGTGCCCTTCGGGACCACGAAACCGCGCACGCCCTCGTCGGTGCTGGCCCACACCACGGCGACATCGGCGAGGGAGCCGTTGGTGATCCACATCTTCTGGCCGCGCAGGATCCAGTCGTCGCCGTCGCGGCGGGCGTAGGTGCGCATCGAACCGGGGTCGGAGCCGGAGTCGGGCTCGGTCAGGCCGAAGCAGCCCACGGCCTCCCCCGCCGCCATGCGCGGCAGCCACTCCTGCTTCTGCTCCTCGGAGCCCCAGCGGTGGATCGCGTACATCGCGAGCGAGCCCTGCACCGACACGAGGCTGCGCACGCCACTGTCGCCCGCCTCCAGTTCCAGGCACGCGAGGCCGTAGGCGGTCGCGCTGGCCCCTGCGCAGCCGTAGCCGTCGAGGTGCATGCCGAGCACGCCGAGCTTGCCCAGCTCACGCGGCAGTTCACGGGGAATCCGGCCCTCCTCGAACCACTCGCCCACGTTCGGGACGACGTTGTCGCGGACGAAGGACCGCACGACATCGCGGATGTCGCGCTCCTCGTCCGAGAGCAGGTGGTCGATCGCGAGGAAGTCGCGCGGGTCGAGTGCGGCGGCGCTGCTGTGACTGGGCATCGTGCTGATTCTCCTTGACGTGGTCCTGGCGAGACCATAGCTTAGATTTTCGAAAATCTAAACGAGGGGATTCGTACCCATGAGCTCGTCACTGGGCGACCTGCGCGTCGTCGACTTCTCCCGCGTGCTGGCCGGGCCGTTCGCCACGATGCTGCTCGCCGACCTCGGCGCCACCGTGACCAAGATCGAACGTCCGGGCACCGGCGACGACACGCGCGGCTGGGGTCCGCCCTTCGACGAGAGCGGCCAGGCCACCTACTTCCAGTCGGTCAACCGCAACAAGGAGAGCATCACCCTCGACCTCACCGACGAGGCCGATCTGGAGCGGGCCCGCGCGCTCGCCCGCGAGGCCGACGTCGTGGTGGAGAACTTCCGGCCCGGCCTCATGGAGCGGCTGGGGCTCGGCTACGACGACCTGCGCGCGGACAACCCCGGGCTCGTCTACTGCTCGATCACGGGCTTCGGCCGCGACCGGGGCGCCGAGCTGCCCGGCTACGACCTGCTCATCCAGGCGCTGGGCGGGCTGATGAGCATCACGGGCAGCCCGGACGGCGAGCCGCAGAAGGTCGGGGTGGCCGTGGTCGACGTGTTCGCCGGCCTGTTCGCCACCGTCGGGATGCTCGCCGCCGTGCGCCATCGCGACGCCACCAGTGAGGGCCAGCGCGTGGAGATCAACCTGCTGTCGTCGCTGCTGGCCGCACTCGTCAACCAGGGCACCGGTTACACGGCGGGCGGGGTGGTTCCGGCGCGGATGGGCAACGCGCACCCGAGCGTCGCCCCCTACGAGGTGCTGCCGTGCGGTGAGGGGGACCTGGTACTCGCGGTCGGCAACGACCGGCAGTTCGGGGTGCTGTGCGAGCGGCTCGGCGCGGCCGGGCTGGCCGAGGACTCGCGCTACGCCACCAACACCGCGCGCGTGGAGAACCGCGAGACGCTGCGCGCCGAGCTGGTGCGCCTGCTCGCGGAGCGGCCAGCCGCCGACTGGGCCAAGGAGCTCAGCGCGGCGCGGGTGCCCGCAGGGGTGGTCAACGACCTCGCCGGCGCGTTCCGGCTCGCCGCGGACCTAGGCTTGGACCCGATCGTCAGCATCCCGCGCGACGACGGCACCGCCGCGCGCCTCACGCGCAACCCGATCGGACTGTCGGCCACTCCCCCCGCCTACCGCAGCGCGCCCCCGCCGCTGAGCTGAGTCCGGACGCTCAGTCCTCGGCGAGCAGCCACTCCAGCCTGGCCAGCGCCACCGAGGCGCGGGGATCGCCCGAGGGCAGCTCGCGCGCGAGCCGGTCGAAGACCTCGGCGTCGTACTGCCCGGTCTCGCTCTGCCCGAACGCCCACAGTGCGTCGAGGTCGCGGTGGTCCAGCACGGCCGACCGCAGCGCCGCCACCAGCTGGTCGCGCTCCGCGCGGATCGCGGGCGCGTCGGAGCGGGCGAGCAACGGCGCGGGGCACGCCGCCGCGGCGGCCGCGACATCGCCCTCGCGCAGCGCGGTGCGCACGGTCAGGAAGTCGGCGTCGACGTCGGCGCACAGCTGGTAGGGCTTGGCGCGCATGGCCTGCGCCCCGAGCTGCGTGCGCAGGCGGTGGATCTCGGCGCGCACGGTGGTCGGGTTGCCGTCGTCGCCGTAGAGCTGCAGCGCGAGCTGCTCGGCGGTGAGCCCCGCCGGGTGCAGGGCGAGCAGCGCGAGGATCTCCGCCCGCCGCAGCGTGAGCGGCAGCTCCCTGCCGTTGATCACAGCGACGGGGTTGTCGCCGAGGAACGTCAGCGTCAGGGTGGGCCTGCGGGTGGTCGAGGGCGGCTTCACGCGCAGGAGGTAGCCCTCCGGCAGCGGCTCCAGCCTCGCCTCCCTGCCGTCGTCGAGCAGGATCCGGTCGCTGCCGTGGCCCACCGCGACGCGCTTGGGCCAGTGCCCGAGCCGCTCGGCGGCGATCACGCGCCCGGTCGGGGTGAGCAGCGCGCCGGGCTCGCCGCGCAGCCGCGCCAGGTGCGGCATGTTCCTGGTCAGCAGCTGCTCGTCCAGCAGCTCCATCCGTCGCCGCAGGTGGTTCTCCGCGAGCTGGGCGGTGGCGTTGACCAGCGAGACCGTGGCCGGGTGCAGCGCGTCGAGCAGGCCGCTGATGTCGATCGCGCCGAGCACGGCGCCGGTGTCGGGGTCGTGGATCGGCGCCGCCGCGCACGTCCACGTGTGGTAGGTCCGCACGAGGTGCTCGGCGGAGTAGATCTGCACGGGGGCGTCCAGCGCGAGCGCCGTGCCCATCGCGTTGGTGCCGATCGACTCCTCGGCCCAGCGGGTGCCCTCACACAACCCGACCGGGTCCGCCTGCGCGCACAACCCGGCGGGTCCCTCGCGCCACAGGATGGTGCCCTCGGCGTCGGTGACGATCATGACGTGCTGGGACTCGTCCGCGATGCTGACCAGCAGTTCCCGAAGCGGTGGCAACACGGCCTGCAGCGGGTGCGCGGAGCGCACGTCGGCCAGTTCGTCGGGCTGGTAGACGACCGGAGGTCGGTAGTCCTCCGGGTCGATGTGCGCTGCGAGTGACCGTTGCCAGGACTCGGAAATCACCGAACGAGGTGATGCGGGCGGACGGCTGCCACTGAGCGTGGCCTCTCTGACCTCCTGCAGCAACGCGAACTGCGCCGGCGGATCCGCTGACAGGCTCAGGGTTGTCGCGGGGCCCGCGGTGTTCACGGTCTCGGCTTTCATCGGCACTCCACGGCAACGTCGACGAGGGCTGCTCGGCCGGAACATAGGCGAAACGAACGCTCCGGTCCAGCAGGCAGCATGCCGGGCGTCCCCTCGTTCTGCAAGGCAACTCCCACCTACGGCCCACCTGCGGCGACGACCTCGTGCAACGACACTGCAACGTCGCGTTACCTACGTTGGCTGCCGGTGCGCCGAGGAAGCACGCGCCGATCACCAACAGGAGGGTTGCCACATGACGAAGTACGCGGCGCCGGGCGAAGCCGGCAGTGTCGTCGCCTTCGAACCGCGCTACGACCACTTCATCGGCGGGGAGTACGTGGCGCCGGCCAAGGGCGCCTACTTCGAGAACCCCACCCCGGTCACCGGCAAGACGTTCACGGAGATCGCCAGGGGCACCGCCGAGGACGTCGACCGTGCCGTCGCCGCCGCGAACGGAGCCGCCGCGGCGTGGGGCCGCACCGCGCCCGCCGAGCGCGCGGCGGTGCTGAACAAGATCGCCGACCGGATGGAGCAGAACCTCGAGAAGCTCGCGGTCGCCGAATCGTGGGAGAACGGCAAGCCGGTGCGCGAGACGCTGGCGGCCGACATCCCGCTGGCGATCGACCACTTCCGCTACTTCGCCGGCGCCATCAGGGCGCAGGAGGGCGCGATCTCGCAGATCGACGCCGACACCGTCGCCTACCACCTGCACGAGCCGCTGGGCGTGGTCGGCCAGATCATCCCGTGGAACTTCCCGATCCTCATGGCGACGTGGAAGCTCGCGCCCGCACTGGCCGCGGGCAACTGCGTGGTGCTCAAGCCCGCAGAGCAGACCCCCGCGTCGATCCACGTGCTGATCGGGCTGATCGCCGACCTGCTGCCGCCCGGCGTGGTCAACGTCGTCAACGGCTTCGGCGTGGAGGCGGGCAAACCACTCGCCCAGCACAAGGATATCCGCAAGGTCGCGTTCACCGGTGAGACCACCACCGGCAGGCTGATCATGCAGTACGCCAGCGAGAACATCATCCCGGTGACGCTGGAGCTCGGCGGCAAGAGCCCGAACATCTTCTTCGCCGACGTCGCCTCCGCCCAGGACGCCTTCTACGACAAGGCGCAGGAGGGCTTCGCGATGTTCGCGCTGAACCAGGGCGAGGTGTGCACGTGCCCGTCGCGCGCACTGGTGCAGTCCTCGATCTACGACCGGTTCGTCGGCGACGCCGTCACCCGCGTCGGCAAGATCAAGCAGGGCCACCCGCTCGACACCGACACCATGATCGGCGCGCAGGCCTCCAACGACCAGTTCGAGAAGATCCTCTCCTACATCGACATCGGCAGGCAGGAGGGCGCGAAGGTCCTCACCGGTGGGGAGAAGGCCGACCTCGGCGGCGAGCTGTCCGGCGGATACTACATCCAGCCGACCGTGTTCGAGGGCGACAACAAGATGCGGATCTTCCAGGAGGAGATCTTCGGCCCGGTGGTGTCGGTGGCGAAGTTCGACGACTACGACGACGCCATCAAGATCGCCAACGACACCCTGTACGGGCTCGGCGCCGGTGTCTGGTCGCGCGACGGCAGCACCGCCTACCGCGCGGGCCGCGACATCCAGGCCGGTCGCGTGTGGACGAACTGCTACCACGCCTACCCGGCGCACGCCGCGTTCGGCGGCTACAAGCAGTCCGGCATCGGTCGCGAGAACCACAAGATGATGCTGGACCACTACCAGCAGACGAAGAACCTGCTCGTGTCCTACTCCCCCAACGCGCAGGGCTTCTTCTGATCATGGCCGTGAACCGGGTGGCTCTCACCGAGGACGCCGCGGCGTTGCTGCGGCGCCTCGCCGCCGACCACGGGCCGCTGATGTTCCACCAGTCCGGCGGCTGTTGCGACGGTAGCGCGCCGATGTGCTACCCGGCGGGCGAGTTCCGCACCGGCGGTTCCGACGTGCACCTCGGCGACCTCGACGTCGCCGGGGTGCCCTCGCCGGTGCCGGTGTGGATGTCGGCGGCGCAGTTCGAGTACTGGAAGCACACCCACCTGACCATCGACGTCGTAGCGGGCCGGGGCAGCGGGTTCTCCCTGGAGGCCCCCGAGGGTGTGCGGTTCCTGATCCGGTCCCGGCTGCTCACCGACGAAGAACTGACCGAACTGGACCACTGAGGCGAACGGAGAGAACGGACATGGGCGGCTACGCCGACGTCTACGCGGAGAGCCTGAGGGATCCGGAGGGGTTCTGGCTGTCGGCGGCCGGGGCGGTCGTGTGGTCTCGGCGACCCGGCAGGGCGCTCGACGACAGCCGCCCTCCGTTCTGCCGGTGGTTCCCCGACGGGGAGCTCAACACCTGTCACAACGCGCTCGACCGGCACGTGGCGGCAGGAAACGGCGACCGGCTCGCGCTCGTCCACGACTCCCCCGTCACCGGCGAGACCGCGCACTACACCTACGCCGAGCTGCTGAACGAGGTCGCGCGCTTCGCCGGTGCGCTGCGCGGGCTCGGCGTCGGCAAGGGCGACCGCGTGGTGATCTACCTGCCGATGGTGCCGCAGGCGGTGATCGCGATGCTCGCCTGCGCGCGCCTCGGTGCCGTGCACTCGGTGGTCTTCGGCGGGTTCGCGCCGAAGGAGCTGGCGGTGCGGATCGCCGACGTGGCGCCGAAAGTGGTGGTGTGCGGCTCGTGCGGCGTGGAGCCGACGCGCGTGATCCCCTACAAGCCCATCGTGGACGAGGCGATCGCGGCCGCGGGCGGGCCGAGGCCGTCGGTGGTGGTGTTCCAGCGCGAGCGGCTGCGTGCCGAACTCGGCGAGCACGACCACGACTGGAACGATCTGCTGGCCTCGGCACAGCCGGCCGAGTGCGTGCCGGTGGCCGCGACCGATCCGCTGTACGTGCTCTACACCTCCGGCACCACGGGCAAGCCGAAGGGCGTGGTGCGGGACAACGGCGGGCACGCGGTCGCGCTGGCCTGGAGCATGGCCAACATCTACGACATCGGCCCCGGCGACGTGTGGTGGACCGCGTCGGACGTGGGCTGGGTGGTCGGCCACTCCTACATCGTCTACGGGCCGCTGCTGGCAGGCGCCACCACGGTGCTGTACGAGGGCAAGCCCGTCGGCACGCCCGACGCGGGCGCGTTCTGGCGGGTGATCGAGCAGTACGGCGTGAAGGCGCTGTTCACCGCGCCCACCGCGATGCGAGCGATCAAGCGGGTGGATCCCGAGGCCCGCGAGGTGGCGAAGTACGACCTGTCGAGCCTGCGCACGCTCTTCCTCGCCGGGGAACGGCTCGATCCGGAGACCCACCACTGGGCCGGGGAGTCGCTCGGCGTGCCGGTGGTGGACCACTGGTGGCAGACCGAGACCGGGTGGGCGGTGGCCGCGAACCCGCGTGGGCTGTCCCCGCTGCCGATCAAGCCTGGTTCGCCGTCGGTGCCGATGCCGGGCTACGACGTGCGCATCCTGGACCAGGACGGCGAGGAGCTGCCCTCGGGCTCGGAGGGCGCGATCTGCCTGCGGCTGCCGTTGCCGCCGGGCACGCTGCCGACGCTGTGGGGTGACGACGACCGGTTCGTCGCGTCGTACCTGTCGCGCTACGACGGCTACTACCTGACGGGCGACGGCGGCTACCTCGACGAGGACGGCTACCTGTTCGTCATGGGCCGCACCGACGACGTGATCAACGTGGCCGGGCACCGGCTGTCGACCGGTGCGATGGAGGCCGTGCTGGCGGCGCACCCCGCGGTCGCCGAATGCGCGGTGATCGGGGTGCCCGACGAGCTGAAGGGGCAGCTGCCACGCGGGTTCGTGGTGCTCAAGGCCGGCGCCGAGGTGCGGGAGGAAGCGCTGCGCGAGGAGCTGGTGGCCGCGGTGCGTGCCGACATCGGGGCCGTGGCCGCGTTCCGGCAGGTGTCCATCGTCGACGCGCTGCCGAAGACGCGGTCGGGCAAGATCCTGCGGGCGAGCATGCGGGGCATCGTCGAGGGCAAGCAGGTTCCGGTGCCATCGACGATAGAGGACCCCGCCGTGCTGGACGCGCTCCGCGAGGTCCTGCGCTCAGGCCGGTGAGGTGACCAGCTGGTCCTCTGTGGCCAGACGAGCTCCGCGGACGCGGCCCGGACACGTCGGCGCAGGCCGTGTCCCGCGCCGCGCACCCGTCCCGCAGCTCGCCGAGTGCCACGAGCGGCGGCCGGGGTGCGGTGCACTCGCGCGGTGAGCGGGCGAGGGCGTGGTCGCTCGGGTCGCGGCGGATCCCGAGGTCGCGTGGCATCAGCGACCGTCCGGGCTCGAGCACGCGATGATCAGCTCAAGCGCCTCCGGGCGGCCTCGGCCCAGTGCGGCGCGCCGGCCCGCTCGGCGACCTCGAGCGCCTGCCGGTAGTGCTTCCCGGCCACGGCGGTGCGGCCGAGCGCGGCGGCGAGGTCGCCGAGGTGGTGCGCGACCGGGCCGAGCGTCACCAGCCCGCTGCCCGCGCCTGCCAGCTCCCCCGCGGCAGGCTCCAGCTCGGCGTAGAGGCGGGCCATGGCCTCGTGATCGCCGAGCGGGATCGCGGCCAGTGCGTGCAGGCACGTCCGCGCTTCGAAGAGCAGGTCCCTCGGCGAGTCGGGGATCACCGACTCCCGTGCCTCGGCGCTGCGGCCCTCGGCGAGCAGCACGAGCGGCAGGCACCACGGCGTGTAGCCGCCGAAGTCCGTGTCCCCGCCGGGATCGGGTGAGCCGCCGCGCTGCAGGCGGTGGCAGAGCAGCGCGAGCGGCAGAATCCCGTTGTCCACTCCGGACATTCCCGTGCCGGTCAGCCGCGTGGCGGCCACGCGGTAGGCGGCGTCCGCGGCGCCGGGCGCGCCCGTCACCGCGGTCCGCAACGCCTCGTACCACTGCGTGAACACGCCGACGAGCGGGATGGCGTGGTCGTCGCCGAGCCGCGCGGCCGCCTCGGCGTGCCGGTCGGCGGCGCCGAAGTCGGCGAGCGCCGAGTGGGCCTGCACGAGCACGAGGTGGCCGAGCACCTCGAAGGTCGGCAGCGCGTTCGCGGTCGCCAGCTCCACCAGCTCGGCGCCGATCCGCACCCGCTCGGGCGCCAGCCCGGCGCGGTCGAAGGACTGCATGAACCGGGCGTTGAGCGCGAACGCCAGCAGTGCGGGGTCGGCCAGCCCTCGGGCGATGGACTCGGCCCGCTCGGCCGCCTCCCGCGCGCGGTCGCCGCCGGCGTTGCGCAGCTCCAGCGCGAGCGTCGCGAGCAGGCGACCGCGCAGCGCGGCCTCCTCCGGGGGCAACGCCGCGAGCGTACGCTCGGCGACCTCGGCGATGCGCCGCGCGAGGGCGGGGTCGTCGGGCTCCGTCCAGATCGCCGGCACGTCGAAGGCACCCAGCACGCGCGCGGTGAGCACGGGGTCGCCGAGCCGCTCGGCGAGCGTGAGCGCCTCGGCCCGGTGCACGCGGGCCTCGCTGAGCCCGCCGGTGACGGCCTGCGCACGCACCAGTCCCATGATCAGATCGAGGCGTCGCCGGACGTCGCCATCGCCCGCGCGGTCGTCGGCGGCGAGCGCGGCCCGCCACAGCCGGGCCGCCTCGTGCGGGGCGAAGCGCCGCTCGGCCTGTTCGGCCGCCGCGCGCGTGTACCGGACGGCGCGCTCCGCGCTGACGGCGGCACCGGCGAGGACGTGGTGGTGGGCCAGTGCGGCGACATCGCCGGGATGGAGCCGTTCGAGCCGCCCGGCGATCGCCGCGTGCAGGCGGGCCCGGCGCGACCCGGACAGGTCCGCATAAAGGGTGTCGCGCACCAGCGCGTGGGCGAACCGGAATCGCCCCGGCTCGTGCTCGACGAGAAACCCCGCCCCCGCGGCCCTCTCTGCGGCGTCGAGCACGTCGTCGCCGGACAGCAGCTCCAGTGTGACGTCCGTGCCCACCACCGCGGCCTCCCTCAGCACCGTCCGCACGCGCTCGGGCAGCGTGTCCAGGCGGTACCGGACCACGTCGCGCACCCCGGCAGGCACCCCGGACAGCCCGCCCTCACTGTCGAGCAGGCGCGCGAGTTCCCTGACGAAGAACGGGTTGCCGCCCGTGCGCTCGTGCAGCACACCGGCGGTGACGGCGTCGATGTCCCGGCCCGTGGTGGCGCGGACCAGGCCGCGCAGCTCCCCGGCTGGCAGCCCACCCAGGTACACGCGCGTGGGCTCCGCACGGGCGAGGCGGCCGAGCAGCGCGGTCAGCGGCGGCGAGGACTCCGTGGTGCGATAGGTCGCCACGACGAGCACCGGCGCCGGAACGGGATCGGCGACGAGCGCCGCGAGCAGCTCCAGGGTCTCCTCACCGGCCCAGTGGACGTCGTCGAGCACGAGCAGCAGCGGCGCGCGCCGAGCGTGGGCGCCGAGAAACTCCGCGACGAGGCGGTGCCGCTGGAACCGCGCGGCCGCCGGGTCGGTACCGGGTTCGGGCTCGGCGGGAGCGGGCCCCGCTCCCGCCAGCTCGGTGAGGATCCGGGTCCACGGCCACGCGGCCGGTGCACCGTCCTGCTCCAGGCTCGCGCCCCACGCGGTGCCCCAGCCCCGTGCCGCGAGCCGCGCGCTCAGCGCCTCGGCGAGCGCGGTCTTGCCCGCGCCCGCCTCGCCGGACACGAGGGCGAGCCCCAGCCGTCCCCGCGCGACGGCGGCGTCCGCCGCGGCGGCGAGCCGGGCCAGCTCGGCGGCGCGGCCGACCAGGGCCTGCGTCCGCACCGGAGGTGCCGGGTCCAGCTGGGGCGCCTGGGTGAGAATGTCGGACTCCAGGCGGCGCAGCGCCGGCCCGGGGTCCACGCCCAGCTCCCCGGCCAGCACCGCACGGGCGCGGCGCAGGGTCTCCAGCGCGTCGCCCTGGCGTCCGGCGCGGTACCGGGCCAGCGCGAGCAACCGCCACCCCTCCTCGCGCCAGGGCCGAGCGTCGACGTGGACCTCCAGCTCGGGCACCGCTTCGGCTCCCCGGCCAAGGTCCAGCAGTGCCTGCGCCCTCCGTTCGACCGCGAGCAGCCGCAGCTCGCCGAGTCTCGTCACCTCGCCCCGCGCCCACGGCTCGTCGGCGAACCCGGCGTAGGCCGGCCCGCGCCACCACGCCAGCGCCTCGTCCACAGTGGTCAACGCGGTACGCGCGGCACCTCGGGCCAGTGCCTCGCCGGACGCTGCGACGCCGGCCTCGAACCGCCAGGCGTCCACCGCATCGGCCTCCGCGCGCAGGGCGTATCCGGGCGGGACGGTGACCAGCAGGCGCGCGGGCCTCCTCGGGGCCCGATCCGGTTCCAGCGCCTTGCGCAACGCGCCGACGAAGGTCTGGATCGCGCCCACCGCGCCGTCAGGCGGGCTGACCCAGAGGTCGTCGACGAGCCGGCTCACCGGCACCACCCGGCCCCTGGCGATCAGCAGCCTCGCGAGCACGGCCCGATGCCGGGGCCCCTTGAGGTCGACAGGGCCGCGCGCGTCCTCGGCCACGAGCGGACCGAGCACCCCGAACCGCACCGACGAGCCCATCGGGGCCCGATTCTAAGCGCTCGGCGTTCGCTGATCCGTTGCTGATCGGCGCGGCCGATGCTGGGGGCATGCAACTCACCGGATTCGACTACCAGCGAGTTCCCGTCGCAGACGGCGTCGCGCTCAACGTCGCGGTCGCGGGCTCGGGCAGCCCCGTCGTGCTCCTCCACGGCTTTCCCCAGACGCACCTGATGTGGCGGCACGTGGCCGCGGACCTCGCGGCCGACCACACCGTGCTCTGCCCGGACCTGCGCGGCTACGGCGACAGCGACAAGCCCGAAGGCGCCGACCCACGGACCTACTCCAAGCGCACCATGGCCGCCGACGTCGTCGCGCTGGCCCGCGCCTTCGGTCACGACCGGTTCGCACTCGCGGGGCACGACCGCGGCGCGCTGGTCGCCATCCGCGCCGGGCTGGACCACCCGGACACGATCACGCACCTCGCGTCGCTGGACGTGCTGCCCACGCCGGACATGTGGGACGTCCTGCACGGCGCGAACGCGGCCGTCGCGTTCCACCTCTACCTCATGGCCCAGCCGCCCGGACTGCCCGAGACGCTGATCGGCGCCGCGCCGGACGCGTTCTTCGGCCACTTCCTCGACGCGTGGTCCGGGCCTGGCGACGCGCTACCCGCCGACGTGCGCGCCGCCTACCTGCGGGCCTCCGGCGCCGCGGTTCCCTCGATCGTGGCCGACTACCGGGCCTCGGCGACCATCGACGTCGAGCACGACACGGCCGACCGCGAGGCGGGCAACCGCCTGCGGATGCCCGTCACCGTGCTGCAGCAGGACTGGGGCGCGGCGCTCGGCTACGACGCGGCGGCGGTGTGGCGGGCGTGGGCGGACGACCTCGACCACCGCACGGTCACGTCGGGGCATTTCATGGCCGAGCAGGGCCCCGCGGAGGTGATCAAGGCGCTGCGCGAGCTGCTGACTCGCTGAGCCCACGGCACGCGGTGGCAACAGTCACCCGGGTAGGCGGCCCGGAGAGCGCCGCGGGACCGCAGTGAAGGCCACCATCGCTGCGCCCACCCGTCTCCCACCACCACCCAAACGGAGGCGCTGCGCGCCGCTGTGTCTGATTCCACGCAGTGATGGTGGCCTTCACTGCAGTGGGGCTCGTAACGCCGCGCTGCGGGTGCTGTTTCGTTCCCGCGACGGCTGGGGAAGGATGGACCCCATGCCAGCACCCGATCCGAACCCGAGCAGTCCGCACCCGCCGTCCGGCAACGCGGGCGGTGTCACCGTGCAGGCCGAGCAGCACGGGGACGCGGTCGCGCTCGTGGTGACCGGCGAACTCGACATGCTCACCACCCCGAAGCTGGACGAGATGGTCACCACGGCGCTGCGCGGTACGCCGCCGGTGCTGGTCATCGACCTCACCGGGGTCACGTTCCTGGCCTCCGCCGGCATGGCCGCACTCGTGTCCGCGCAGCAGGCCGCCGGCGAGAACACCACCGTGCGGGTCGTCGCCACCGGCCGCGCCACGGCCCGGTCGCTGCAGGTCGTGGGGCTCGACGAGCAGCTGCCCATTCACCCGAGCCTCGACGAGGCGCTCGCCGCGGGCCGCTAGAAACACACACACAGCGGGTGAATTGGTCACTCCCCTGCGGGTAGTCCCATCGGGGAAGGCCGGAGAGATCCGGCGCAGGGAGCTGACAAGAGGTATCGCTATGTGTCCGGCTCGATACGCCACGGACGTGCCTGCCAGGCTGCACCTCCGGTGCGCCGCGCACGCCCGGCACGCGACCGAGCTACGCGGTGAGCTGGCCGAGTGGTCCCGCGGCCTCGGCCTGCCGGAACAGACGCGGGACGCGATCGCGATCGCGGCGTACGAGGCGATGGCCAATGTGGTCACCCACGCCTATCCCGCCGGCACCATCGGTGTGCTGGAGCTGCACGCGAGCCGCCAGGCCGACGGCGTCGCGGTCATCGTCAGTGATCGCGGCCGCTGGCGGACACCCCCGGCCGAGCCCGGCATCCGCCACGGCAGGGGCCTGCCGCTGATCCACGCGCTGAGCGACCGCGCCGAGATCCGCTGCGCCGATGCGGGCACCACGGTGACGCTCACGTGGCAGGTCGACGGCGCGGGCGGGGGGCACTAGCCCCGCCTGCGCGCGGCCTCGGCGAGCCGCCTCGCCTGCGCCGCCTGCTCGAACGGCGTGTCGCCGTGCGCCCTGCGATCGCCGAGTGAGGCGAACAGCCTGGCCACCGTCGCCGAGTCGTGGTGGGACGCGAAGTCGACGAGCTCGGGGGCCACGGACCCGAGGATCTGCCGGAACCGGATCTCGGCGAGCGGGCCGAGCCGGTCGTAGATCTGCACGAAGACCCGCTGGGCCCTTGGCCGGTCCCAGCCCTCGGGCAACAGCTCCGCAGGCAGGTCAGGGTCGGTCTCCGGGAACTGCCGCCAGTCGACGCGCAGCTCGGTGCGTGCCCGCAGCGCCTGTGCGGGGCCGATCAGCCCGGCGTCGAGGCTCTCCAGCAGCGGCTCGTACCGCTCGGCGAACGCGCGGTACTCCTTGGCCAGCGGTGCCAGGTCGAAAGCCGAGCGCGGACTGCCCTGCTCCGGAACCCCGGGCACCTCCTCCGAGCGCAGCACGGTCGCCGTCCGCACCCCCAGCTCATCGAGCATCTCCAGCACCTCCCGCGTCCGGTCGTGCGGCGACACCCACACGCCGTCGTAGAGAGCGGCGAAGTGCAGCACCCGCAGCCGCGACCGCAGGGTGGTCCGCACGCCTCGATCCTGCTCCGGCACGGAGAAGGCCACCACGGTCCACCGGCCGTCCCAGTCCGGCGCCGAGGCGCCGAAGGTCAGCATCCGGTGGGTCCGCTCGATGATCACCTCGGAGGTGCGGGCGGGGATGCCGTAGGCCGTGGTCCGGCCGCTGCGCGACACCGCGAGCAGCCCACGCGCCGCCAGCCTGCGCATGGCTGCCCGTGCGCCGTCCGATGTCACGTCGAAGTCGGCGAGCAGCCTCACCAGCGCGGTCGCCGGAATGTGCTCGTCGCGCCAGTACCAGAAGTCGCCCAGCAGCGACGTCAGCAGCAGCTGCGGTTCCGCGCCGTTCTGCGGGCGGGGCAGCTCGGCCCTCGACGGGTCCGTGGTCATTCCTGACATCCCTCGACATTCCTGCTGCGTCATTCGCCGATCACGGTCTGTCCAAGACTACGGCTCCGGTCGGCCTTCGTGTTGTCGCATGGCAGATCCACATCAAGTGTCGCACGAGACTTGAAATAGGCGACAGCTCGTGCGACGCTCGTCGCCATCAACGACAACCACGCTCCCGGCACTCTCCTCGGCCCGGGGGCGTCCCACCGGATCCACGCCTGGCTCTAGGCCCAACGCAGGGAGAAGACCGCCATGCGCCACCTCACCCGCCGTCACCGCCTACTCGGGATAGCCATCGCCGCCGCGCTCACCACCGCGGGCTGTGGCGCCGCCGCCCAGGACGACGGCCCCGAGCAGGCCCAGTCCTCGGTGCCCGCGTTGCACGACGCGCTCCCCCAGTCCGTCAAGGACTCCGGCGTGCTGCGGTTCGCCGGCGACTCGCACCCGCCCTACCGCACCGTGGGTGCCGACGGCTCGATCACGGGCATCGACAAGGACTTCCAGGACGCATTGGGCGAGGTGCTCGGCGTGCGCCCGGAAACGAGCATCGTCAACAACCTCCCCGCGGCGCTGCAGGGCATGCTGAGCGGCCGGTACGACGCCTTCAACGGCCCCGTCAAGGCCACCGCCGAACGCGAGCGGCAGTTCGACACGATCACCTGGATGACCACGAGAACGTCGTACGTCGTGCCGACCGACTCGAACGCGGGCATCGACGACGCCGAAGACCTGTGCGGCAAGCGAGTCGCGGTGGTCAAGGCGAGCGTGGTGGAAGAGCAGCTGGCCAAGCTGTCGGAGTTCTGCGCGGACAGCGGCAGGCAGCCCGCGCAGACGATCGGGCTCGACGACACCAACGCGACCATGCTCGCGGCGCGGTCGGGCCGCGCCGACGCGGCCGGCATGACGCAGGCCGCCGCGATCGACGTCACCAGGGCGCAGCAGGACACCTACACCTACGTCACGCAGACCGAGGCGCAGGGCGCCACGGCCGACAACCTCGCGCTGTTCGTTCCGAAGGACAGCGGGCTCGGGCCGGTGCTGCACGAGGCGTTCCAGGAGCTGTTCGACTCCGGTGAGTACCGCCGGATCATGGAGCAGTGGGGCCTGACCGAGGTCATGGTCGAGAAGCCGCTGCTCAACGTCGCCAGCGCACAGCGCTGAGCCCGACCGTCACGAAGCAGGAGCGACCCCCATCATGACAACCCTGTCCGCGCCTCCCTCCGAGGCGTTCGACGACGTCGCCACCGCCCGGCGGCGCGCGCGGCCGTGGCGCTGGGCGGCCGGCCTCGCGCTCGCCGCCGTCGCCGCGCAGCTCGCCTGGTTCCTCGTGAACAACGACCGCTTCGAGTGGGACGTCGTCGCGCGGTACCTGTTCGAGCCGACCGTGCTGTCGGGGCTGGCCACCACCGTGCTGCTCGCGGTGGTGGCCATGGCCATCGGCTCGGTGGTCGGCGGGCTGCTCGCGGCAGCGCAGCTGAGCGACTTCGCGCCGCTGCGCTGGGCGGCCACCGTCTACGTCGGAGTGTTCCGGGGCATTCCACCGCTGGTGCAGCTGATCTTCTGGTTCAACCTCGCCTACCTGCTGCCCCGCATCTCGATCGGCATCCCGTTCGGACCGGAGTTCGCGTCATGGGACGCCAACACCGTGATCACGCCGCTCACCGCGGCCGTCATCGGACTGTCGCTCGTCGAGTCCGCGTACATGGCCGAGATCATCAGGGCGGGGCTGCTCGGCGTCGATTCCGGTCAGCGCGACGCCGCGAAGGCCATGGGCCTCACCCCGGCCCAGACGTTCGCCAGGGTCGTTCTCCCGCAGGCGATGCGCGTGATCATCCCGCCGAGCGGCAGCCAGTTCATCAGCGTGCTCAAGGGAACCGCGCTCGTGTCGGTGATCGCGATGGCGGACCTGCTGCACTCGGTCCAGGTCATCTACAACCGGACCTACCAGATCGTGCCGCTGCTCATCGTCGCGTGCCTCTGGTACCTGGTGGTGGTCACCGTGCTCACCATCGGCCAGCGCTGGCTGGAACGGCACTTCTCCCGCGGCCACACGGCGGCCACGAGCGCGCGTCGCCCCACGGTATCCACATCGGACGGAGCAGCAGCATGACCGGTCAACCGGCCCTGCGGGTGCAGGGCGTGCGCAAGACGTTCGGGGACCACGCCGCACTCGACGACGTGAGCCTCGACGTGCGGGAAGGGGAGGTCGTCGTGGTGATCGGGCCCTCGGGCTCCGGCAAGTCGACGCTGATCCGCTGCGTGCACCAGCTCGAGGCCATCGACGCGGGCGCGATCTATCTCGACGGCGAGCTCCTCGGCCACGAGCGGCACCGGGGTGGCCTGCGGGCGCTGGGCGAGCGCCGGGTCGCCGCCCAGCGCAGCCGGATGAGCATGGTGTTCCAGCAGTTCAACCTCATCCCCCACTTCACGGTGCTGCGCAACATCACCGAAGCGCCCGTGCGCGTCCACCGCCGGGCGCGGAGCGAGGCGGAATCCGAGGCGATGGAGCTGCTGGAGCGGGTGGGCCTGGCCGACCGCGCCCACCACTACCCGCGTCAGCTCTCTGGCGGGCAGCAGCAGCGGGTCGCGATCGCCCGCGCGGTGGCGACCAAACCGAGGATCACGCTGTTCGACGAGCCCACCAGCGCGCTCGACCCCGAACTGGTCGAGGACGTCCTCCGCGTCATGCGCGGCCTCGCCGCCGACGGCATGACGATGGTCGTGGTCACCCACGAGATGGCCTTCGCCAGCGAGGTCGCCGACCGCTGTGTGTTCATGGAGGCGGGCCGCGTGGTGGAGTCCGGACCGCCCTCGGAGCTGTTCACCGCTCCCCGAAGCGCGCGCCTGCGGTCCTTCCTCGCCCGGCACCACAACGCGCGGCCTACGACGTCCACTGTGGAGAGTGTCTCGTGATCACGATCGCCTCCGTCGGCGACCTCATTCTCGACGAGCCCGGCCCGGCATCGTTCCTGGAGCCCGCCGCCGCACTGCTGCGGGCCGCGGACGTGACGATCGGGCACGTCGAGGTTCCGCACTCGACCACCACCGTCTCGCAGAGCACCGACGTCCCGGCGCCGCCCGCCGACCCGGCCGCGCTGCCCGCGCTGGCCGACGCGGGCTTCGACGTCGTCACCCTCGCGGGCAACCACATCCACGACGCGGGCGACGTCGGCATCGCCGACACGGTCGCCCACGCCCGCGCCGCCGGGCTCGTGCCCACCGGCGCGGGCGCGAACCTCGCCGAGGCACGCACCCCCGCTGTCGTCGAGCGCGGCGGGCTGCGCGTGGGAGTGCTGTCCTACAACTGCGTCGGCCCGCGCGAGTCGTGGGCGACGTCCCGCAAACCCGGCTGCGCCTACGTGCACGTGCTCACGCATTACGAGCTCGACCACGCCAGCCCCGGCGGTCCGCCGAAGATCTACACCTTCGCCGACCCGGACAGCCTGGAGGCGATGGAGTCCGACGTCCGGGCACTCCGGGCGCAGGCCGACGTCGTGCTCGTGTCGCTGCACAAGGGCGTCGGGCACACGCCCGCCGCCGTCGCGATGTACGAGCGGCCGGTCGCCCGCGCGGCGATCGACGCGGGGGCCGACGCGGTGTTCTCCCACCACGCGCACATCATGCGCGGCATCGAGACCCACCGCGGCAAGCCGATCTTCCACGGGCTCGGCAACTTCGTCACGGTCACCCACGCGCTCACCCCCGGGGTGGGCAGCGCCTCCAGCGCCGAGCTCGAGGCGTGGGCGAAGCGCCGCAGGGAACTGTACGGCTTCGCCCCCGACCCGGACATGCCGTACTACCCGTTCCACCCCGAGAGCCGCAACACCGCGATCGCGTGGTGCCGGTTCGACGCGAACGGCCTCACCGAGGCCGGTTTCGTGCCGTGCTGGATCGACGACCGGGGGCGCCCGGTGCCCTGCGCCGGCACCCCCGACGGAGAGCGCGTCACCGCCTACATCGAGCAGATCACCCGCGCGGCGGGGCTGAACGGCCGGTTCTCCCACCGCGGCGACCGCGTCGTCATCGAGCCCGAGAGCACCGAAAGGTAGGACACCATGACCGACCAGCCACTGGCCGGGCGCACCGTCATCGACCTCACCACCGCCCTCGCCGGCCCCTACGCGACCCTGCTGCTCGCCGGCCTCGGCGCCACCGTGATCAAGGTCGAGAACCCGGCCACCGGCGGAGACTCGGCGCGTAACAACGCGCCCTACGTCGGCCGCGACGGTCTCTCCCTCGCCCGCGAGGACGCCGACGACATGTCCGTCTCGATGCTCGTGCGCGGCCGCAACAAGCAGAGCGTCACGCTCAATCTCAAGAACCCGCGCGCGCTCGCCGTCTTCGCCGATCTCGTGCGCGACGCCGACGTGGTGGTGGAGAACTACAGCCCCGGCGTCACCCAGCGGCTCGGCATCGACTACGCGTCCGTGCGCGAGCTCAACCCCAAGATCGTCTACACCTCGATCAGCGGCTTCGGCGCGCAGGGCGGACCGGGTTCGGGCAAGGCGATGGACTCGATCATCCAGGCCCTCTCCGGCGTGATGCTGACCGCGGGCGAGCCCGACGAGGGACCGGTCCGCTTCGGGCTTCCCGTCGGCGACATGCTCGCGCCGCTGTTCGCGGTCATCGGCACCGTCTCCGCGCTGCTACAGGCCGAGCACACCGGCGAGGGCCAGCACGTCGACGTCTCGATGCTGGGGGCGCTGACCTCGCTCGTGGCGTGCGAGCCGTTCGACGCGTTCGACGCGGTCGGCCTGCCGCAGCGCACCGGCTCGATGGTGCCGAGGCTCGCGCCGTTCGGGATCCTGCCGGCCGCCGACGGGCACCTTGCGCTCTGCGCGCCGACCGACGGGTTCGCCCACGGCGTCCTGCGCGCGATCGGCAGGCCCGACCTGATCGGCGACTCTCGCTTCCGCAACCGGGACCAGCGGGTGCGCCACGCCGACGAACTGCACGAGCTCATCCGGCAATGGTGCCGGGCGCGCCCCCTCACCGAGGTGATCGACGCGTTCACCGCCGAGGGTGTGCCGGCGGCGGAGGTCCGGGAGCCGAGGGACGCCGTGCGCGACCCGCTCGTGCGCAAGCGCGAGGAGGTCGTCCCGGTGACGCACCCGCGCTACGGCGACGTCGCCGACCTCGCGGCGACCGGAGTGCCCATCCGCTTCTCCTCGGCGAGGGCGGGCTTCGACCGGCCCGCTCCCGCCCTCGGCGAACACAACGACGCCGTGTACCGCCAACGGCTGGGCTACACCGAGGACGAGCTCGCCGACCTCGCCGCCGACGCCGTGATCTGACACCGCCGCGCACACCTTCTGGAAAGGAGCACCATGTCCGCTGCCCTCGCGCGGCTCGCCACGCCCACCGGACCCGGCGGGAGCCGCCCCGTGATCGGCTACGTCGGCGCCGACGTGCCCGTCGAGCTGCTGACGGCCGCCGGGGCGCATCCGGTGCGGCTGACCGGCTCGCCGGGTGAGCCGAGCACGGCGGGTGACCGCTACCTCGGCACGGGGCTCGACCCGGTCGCGCGCTCGGTGCTCACCCGGCTGCTGGACGGCGCCTACGGCTGCCTCGACGGCCTGGTGGTCGGCCGCGACTGCGAGGCGTCGTCGCGACTGTTCTACGCGGTCAGGGAACTGAAGCGGATCGACCCGGCGGCGCCGCTGCCGCCCGTGCAGCTCGTGGACGTGCTGCATCTGCCGCACCGCACCACCACCCGCTACGTGCACGCGAAGCTGACCGAGCTGCGGGCGACGCTGGAGACATGGGCCGGCCGGCCGATCACCGGCGACGACCTCGCCGAGGCGATCGAGGAGCACAACCGGCTGCGCGGGCTGCTCCGCCGGATCGGCGCCCTCCGCGGGCGCAGGCCCGCACCGCTCACCGGGACAGACGCGTTGTCCGTGGTGGCCGCCACGACGCGGCTGCTCGTGCGGGACGCGTGCGCGCTGGTCGAGCAACTGCTCGCCGGGAAACTGTCCGAGGTGGACGGTCTGCGCGTTTTCCTCACCGGCAGCGGCCACGACGAGCCCGGCGTGTACGCGGCGCTGGAGGAGGCGGGGCTCGTGATCGTCGGCGAGGACCACGACTGGGGTGACCTGCTCTCCCGCCGCGACGTGGAGGCGCCGACGATGCTCGCGCTCGCCGAGCGGTACCAGCACAACGGGCCCTCGGCGCCGCGCGCGTCGATCCGGCAGCGTGCCGAGCACACCGCTGAGGCCGCCCGCACCCGAGGGGCTGAGGCGCTGATCTCCTACGCTCGCGTGCACGACGACGCGCCGCCGTGGGACTTCCCCGCGCAGCGGGCCTTGTGCGGGCTGCCGTCGGTGCAGCTGGTCCGCCAGCCCTACGGCGGGTTGACCGAGGAGGCGCTCGCGGCGGTCGCCGGCCTGCGCGGACCAGTGGGGGCCGTCCGATGAGCGCGCGGCTGGCCTCGGCGACAGCGGCCACCGCCTACCAGCGCGGCTGGTTCGCCGATCTGCGGGCGAGCGCCGCCGAGGGTGCTCCGCTCGCGCTCGTGAACGCCGACGCGCCGCAGGAGATCTTCCGCGCGATGGGGATCCCCTATGTCGTGAACCAGTGGTGGGCCTCGATCGTCACCGCGAAACGGCGGACCCAGGACTATCTGGAGCACCTGCGCGAGCGCGGTTACCCGGACTACGTCGAGCAGTACAGCTCCGTCTCCCTAGGGTCGCTGTTCGACCAGGACCCCGCCTCGGCGCCGTGGGGTGGGCTCCCCCGGCCGTCGATCGTGCTCGCGGAGACCACCGGCGACGCCTCGCGCAAGATCTTCGACGTCTGGGGCGAGCAGCCGGGGATCACGTTCTACCCGCTCGAGAGCGCGGCGGAGAACGACGTCCCGGTGCGGTGGTGGGAGCTGATGCCGAGACGCTGGGAGGAGGCCGTCGGCGGCGACCGGCTCGACCTGCTGACCGGCGAGCTGGAAGGGCTGATCCGGTTCCTGGAGCAGACCACGGGCCTGGTGTTCTCCGAGACGCGTTTTCGCGAGGTCATGGCGCTGGTCAACGAGCAGCAGGAGTGGAACCGGCGAACGCGTGACCTCATCGCTCGGGCACGGCCGTGCCCGCTGGCGGTCACGGACAGCATTCCGAGCGTGATGATCCCGCAGTGGCATCGCGGCACCACCTGGGCGCGCGACGCGGCGAAGGCGTTCCACGACGAGGTCGCGGAGCGCGTCCGGACCGGCGCCGCCGTGTGCCCCGAAGAGCGGGCCCGGCTCATGTGGATCGGCCGGGGTCTGTGGTTCGACCTCGACTTCTACCGGCGGTTCCAGGAGTCCCACGGTGCCGTGTTCGTGTGGTCGATGTACCTCGCGATCGCCGCGGACGGCTACCTGCGGTACGGCGACGATCCGCTGCGCGCGCTCGCCGCGCGGTTCGCCGCGTTCTCCGACCAGCTGTACACGCCGCCGTGGTCGGCGGAGTGGTACGTGAAGGAGGCGCGCCACCACGGCGTCGACGGCGTCGTGCATCTCGTGTCCGAGGACGCGCGCGGCGGGTACTTCACCACGCGTGCGCTCGAAGCGGCCGGGATCCCGGTGCTGGAGCTGCGCGCGGACAACGTGGACGCCAGGGGCGCCGACGCGGCGTCGATCACGCACACGGTCGGTGAGTGGCTCGACCACCGGGTGCTCGCGCGTGGCTGAACCGCCCTCGATGCCGGCGGTGCTGTCCGGCGCGCTCGTGGCGTTGTTCGTCGGTTCGCTCACCAACACCATCGTCGGGATCGCGCTGCCGACCATCGCGGGCGAGCTCGGCGGCCAGGACCAGGTGCCGTGGGTGGCGAGCGCGGCGTTGCTCACGATGACGGTCTCGACCCCGTTGTGGGGCAAGGCGGCCGACCGGAACGGCCCGAGGCCCCTGCTGTTGGCCGCGCTCGGCGTGTTCGTGGCCGGGTCGGTGCTCGCGGGCTGCGCCCCGGACATGGGCACGCTCATCGCGGGCCGCGCGGTCCAGGGCGCGGCGGCGGGCGGGATGCTCGCGCTCACCAACACCCTGATCGCCGGCCTGGTTCCCGCGCGGGAACGGGGCCGCTACACCGGGTGGTTCGGGGTGTCGTTCGGCGTCGCGTCGGTGGCGGGTCCACTGATCGGCGGGCTGCTGGTCGGCCTGCCCGGGCTCGGCTGGCGCTGGTGCTTCCTCGGCGTGGTGCCCGTGGCCCTGCTCGCCGCCCTGCTGGTCCGCCTCGCCCCGCACCGCAGGCCCGCCGAGCACCGCGGGACCGTGGACGTGCTCGGCGGCGCACTGTTCGCCGCGGCGGCCACCGGGCTCGTCGTGCTGCTGTCCGCGGGCGGGCGCGCGTGGCCGTGGCCGTCGTGGCCGACCGTCGCGTTCGGACTCGGCATCGTGGTGCTCACCGTGCTCGCGGTGCTGCACGAGCGGCGCGCGCCCGACCCGATCCTGCCGCCGAGGCTCTTTCGCACCCGCACCTTCACGGTGGCCTGCGCCACCGGCTTCCTGCTCGGCGCGGTGATGTTCGGCGGAATCATCTACCTGCCGCAGTACCTGCAGGTGGTGCGGGGGCACGACGCCACGACCGCCGGCCTGCTGATGCTGCCGCAGGTCGGCACGATGATCGTCGCCTCGACCCTGTCCGGCTATCTCATCGCCAGGACCGGCCGGTGGAAGGCCTTCCCCGTCGCGGGCTGCGCGCTGCTCACCACTGGGATGGTCATGCTGGCCCCGCTCGCGCCCGACACCGCGCCGTGGTGGCTCGCGGCCGGCATGGCGGTGCTGGGCGCCGGCACCGGCATGACACAGCAGGTGCTCGTGCTGATCGCGCAGAACGCGGTGGGACCGGGCGACCTCGGCGTGGCCAGCTCGGCCGCGACGTTCACCCGCACCCTCGGCGGCGCGGTCGGTGTCGCCGCGTTCGGCGCTGTGATCACCACCCGGCTGCACACCGACCTGCCCTCCGCGCTAGCGGGCTCCGGGCTCGCCGGCGACGAGGTGCGGAGCCTGCTCGGCACCCCCGAGCGGATCGCCGAGCTGCCGCCCGCCCTAGCCGAGGCGGTCCGCCTCTCGTACACGAGCGGCCTCGGCTCGGTGTTCCTGCTCGCGATCCCTCTCGCGGTGGCGGCCCTCGCCGCGGTACTCCTTCTCAGGGAGACCCCGCTCGGCACGCGCTGAGAGGGGTCACGTAACCGCCCCCAAGGCCACCTTTGTTGCGTTGAACGCAACAAAGGTGGCCTTGGGGGACGGTTGTCAGCGCGCGATCGGGAGGGTGATCGACGAGAATGCGCCCGGCCGCCGGTGCACGGTGTAGACGGGGGCGGGGCTCTGTTCCCGGCGGTTGCTCTCGCGCACGTCGGCGCCGGTGACGGTCACCCGCAGGCGGTGTCCCGCCGGGACCACCGTGGACACCGGCAGCAGGTCGAAGGACACCCGTTCCGCCCTGCCCGGCCGCATCGGCTCGGCGTCGCGCTCGAACGCGCGGTGCCACGGCGTGCCCAGCACGTCGTAGGGCGCCTCCGCGGTCTCCCGCAGGGACAGCCGGAGCCTGCCGTCGGTGAGGATGCGCACGCTGCCGTCAGGGGCGACGGACTCGAGATAGGCGAACACGTTGCCGTCCGCCGCGGTCGACGAAAGCCGCAACGACACCACCGGGTGGCCGGTCAGCTCGATGTCGCCCGCCAGCGGTGCGCTCGTGTAGGTGAGGCCCTTCTCGTCCTGCGGGCAGGTCTGGTTCAGCCCGACCGGCTCCGGACAGCTCACCGAGTAGTCGACGCGGTATTCGTCGGTGCCGCCTCGGGGAGGCCGCGTGGTGAGGCCGCCGTCGTTCACCGACCCGACCGTGCCGGTCGGACCGTCCGCGAGGTAGTACCGCACCGCGCGCTGCTTCGGCGGCCACGACTCCGCGGAGCGCCACCGGCCCGACTCACCGGAAACGGTGTAGTAGTGCACCGGCGGCTCCGCCATGATCCCGTTGTCGATGCCCTTGAGCCAGTAGTCGAAGAACCGGTGCCGCTCCGCCACCAGGTCGAACCCGTCGTGGCCACAGTGCGGCCACGGACCGATGAGCACCTTGTGCGGGTTCGACAGCGACGCCGCGCTCACGAGGATCTCCTTGCGGAAGTCGTCGTCCCAGCCGTCGTAGCTGTAGATCGGCACGCCGGAGCGTTCGATCTCCTGTGAGTGGGTGGCGACGCTGTAGTCGAGCCACGGCCGCGCGCCGACCGAGTCCACGTAGCTGTCGCGGAACGGGGCCTGCCGCCACATGTCACGCAGCACGGTGTTGTCCCGGTGCTGCAACGCGGCCTGGTACAGCAGCTCGCCGTCCGGGTCGGCGTCGACCGGGAGGTTGCGCAGGTCCTCCTCGAGTGTCCGGTTCGGACCGACGCCCCAGTTGGCGCGGATGCCGCCGCGCTCGAAGCCGTCGTACTTGTGGAAGGAGTAGTTGCCCGCGAAGACGGCCTTCAGGTGCGGAGATCCGGCCGTCGCGGCGTGCATCGCGGCCTCGCCGGTGTTGGAGCAGCCGAACACGCCGAGCTGCCCGTCGCTCCAGGGCTGCGTCGCCAGCCACTCCATCACGTCGTATGCGTCGGCCGCCTCGGTGCGCGAGTGGTAGCCGGTCATCGTGCCGAAGGACGCGCCGTTGCCCCGCCGGTCGACGTACGCCACGACGTAGCCGTACCGGGTCAGCTCCGCCATGCCGCTGGTCACCCCGCGCAGGCTCACCGAGCCGTCCTCGGCCCGCGAGGCACGGCTCAGCTGGTGCTCCCACACCACCGGGTGCGGTGTGTCCACCGCACGTCCGTCGACGGCGGGCCGGTAGAGGTCGACGGCCAGCCGCGTGCCGTCGCGCATCGGCACGTATTGCGACGTGCGCACCCATTCGTCGTAGAGCACCTCCGCGTAGCCCGAGTACTCACCGGGCCGCGACACCCGCGGCTCCGGCTCCGCCACGGCGGCCGGCGCCGCCGTGCCGACCAGCAACAACGTCGCGAGCGTGGCTTGCCAGAACGCTCTCACCTGTTCTCCTCGCCGTAGTAGGGACGGTTGAAGACCGGAGGCCGGTACCCGAGATAGCGGTCCGACCCGGCGAGCCGGTTCATCGCCTCGGCGTTCGTCGGGCCCCAGTGGCCCGTGCGCAGCCGGTGGGCCATGGCGACGATCGCGGCCTCCTGCTCGGCCGTGGTGAACGTGCAGTGCCCGGCCGTGCCCAGATAGGTCTGCCGCAGCAGCGCGGCGTTGCCCTCCTCACGCACCACGGCGCCGTAGGACTGTTGCTGCGCCATCGTCGAGATCTGGTCGCCGACCGGGTTGACGGTCAGCACCGGGATCCGCAGGTCGCCGTCGAAGACAATGCCTTGCTCCAAAGTGGACACCGCATGGCGGTCGGGCCGGATCCGGGGAGCGCCGGCGAGCACGCGCAGGTCGGCGGCCAGGTCCAGTCCGGCGCGCGCGTAGAGCTCGCGGACGGCGCGCCGGTGCGCAGGCTCGGCGAGCGCGAGCTGGCGGGCGTAGTCCACCCCGGTGTTCCAGGACGGGTTGCCGCCCGTGAGCTGCTCGATGGCGCGCCTGCTGCTCATCGCCTGGCCCAGGTACGGCAACGCGCCACCGGACAGCGCGAGGTACATGCCCTCCTGGAGGGCCTCCGGGTCGCGCGCGTCCGGTTGCGGCGTCGGCTCCCCCTCGGCGGTGAGGCCCCACGCGGGCAGCTGGCCGATGGCGGCCGCGAGCGCGATGCGGGCCCTGCCCCCGGGTGTTCGCTGCGCGGCTCCCACCGCCGCGAGCCACGCCCGCTGCGCACGGGCGACGTCGGCGGCGATGCCGGTCACCGGGAGCGAGGTGTCACTGAACAGGAGTGTCTTGAGCGTGAACACGGTGTCGAGCTTCTGGTTCCACTGCCCGACGGCTCCGCCGAGACCACCGCAGAACGGCACCGCGGCGGCGAAGCGGTCCGGGTGCACCTGGGCGACACCGGCCGACACCATGCCGCCCATGGACCGTCCCGAGGCGATCGCCCAGCGCGCGTCGCCGAACGCCGCCTCGAACCGGTCCAGCGCGGCGGCCTGGTTGTCGATCGCGGCGGCGATGTCCCAGCCGGTGACGGTGCGGCTGGTGCCGCCGACCGCGTAGCCCAGTTCGATGAGGCGCCGCGCGAGGGCGTCGTCGGGCGCCCTGCTCGCGAAGTCGAGGTCCACCAGCACGATGCCGTTCCACTGGGCGGGCCGCACGAACCGGTAGGGCGTGCCGTCGGCGAGGGCGCCCTCGGCGCACTGGTGCCGCACGGATGTGCCCGAGAGGCACATGTGAGCGGGTTCGGCGGCCGCGACCGAGGGCAGACCCGCCGCGGCGAGCAGGAGGGCGAACACGGCCGCCAGGCGGCGGAGCACCGTTGCGCGCATGGGCTACTCCCCCGCCCGGAAGTTCTTCGCCGACACCGACCACCCCGGCACGCCGCACAGCCCGCAGGCGTCACCGAGGAAGTAGGCGCGCGCGGCCCGGTCGCCGTTGAGCGTGAAGTCGAGCCACTGCACGAGTGTGGTGACGGCCTCCTCGCGGATGGTCGCGTCGGTGTCGCCGTTCCGCACGCCGTACCAGAATCCACTGTGGCCCGCCGACGGGTTGCTCGCCCGCACCGCGGGCACCGTCACCAGGTCGTAGTTGGCGATGGTGTTCTCGTGCGCCTGGTCGGTTGGCCCGCCGTCGAGGAACAGCACCGGGGTGTGCAGCTTCGCCAGCTCCGCCCTGCCGTAGCCGTAGCGGCCGTCGGCGAAGAAGCCGCTGTTGAGCGAGAGCACGGACGTCACGCGGGGATCGGCGCCCGCGACGAGGGCCTCCAGCCCACCGCACGAGTTGCCCGCGACCGCGACGCGCTTCGTGTCGATGCGATGCCGCAGCGCGCTGTCCGCGCGCCGGTTCTCCCGTTCGGCCCAGGTGATGCCGTCCAGCAGCACCTCGGGCACGGGCGTGCCCTTCTCGTCGTAGGTGGGGTTGCCGAAGCCGCCGACCGACACCACCAGGAACCCGTGCGCGGCCAGCAGCATGTGGGTTCCGATGAGCACGTGGTTGCTGGTGTGCCTGCACGCACCGTTGCCGAACACGACGACCGGCAGCTTCCCCCGCACGGCACGGAGATCGGCGGGCCGGTACACGGTGTACTCGGCGGCGAGGTCGCGCGCGTGCCGAGCGGGCTCCCGCACGACGGCGTGGAACGTGTCGATCGCCGCAACCCTCGGCGCGGCCGACGGCGACCGCGGCTCCGGCGGCGAGGACAGCGCACTCGCGGCGGTGACCACGAGAACCGTGGCGAATGCGGTGACGAGCGGAAAGCGGAGCGACAGCTTCACGGCACAATGCCTCTCTCTCCTGGCGCCGCGCCGAGCCCGGATGGAGCTCCGTCGTCGAGCGCCCGCAACAGGATGAACTACTTGCGTGTCGACCGTCAATGATCGTGTTGCCTATCGGGGAGCAGGCGGCGGCCAGCCTAGACTCGGCGCATGAGCGCGGACGCCGGGCCACAGCATTCGCAGCGACTGCTGGGCACGTTGCTCGGCGACTACTGGTTCTGGCGCCCAGAGCACCTGCCGTCCTCGGCGCTTGCCGGGCTGCTGTGCGAGTTCGGGCTCACCGAGACCGCCGCGCGCGCCGCCATCCGGCGGGCGGCGGCCCGCGGGCTCATCGTGGCGTCGAGGTCGGGTCGCACCACCGCCTACGGCGTGCCCGCCCGTACCCACGAGCTGATCGTCAACCACCTGAGGCGCCTGCTGGAGTTCGGCGCGGAGAAGCGCGAGTGGGACGGCAGGTGGACGTTCGCGATGTTCTCGATCCCCGAGGACCAGCGCGAGAATCGCCGCACGCTGCGCAGCCGCCTGCGCTGGCTCGGGTTCGCGCCGCTCTACGACGGCGTCTGGGTCTGCCCATGGGACACCGGCGCGGCGGCGCTCGACGTGCTCACCGAGCTGGCGGTCGAGGCCGCGACCGTCTCCCGCGCCGAGTTGGCCCCCACCACGCCGGAGCCCGGACACCCGCTGCGCGCGTGGAACCTGGATAGCCTCCGCACGTCATACCTGACCTTCCTCGACCGGCATTCCGGACTACGCGCCCGCGTCGCCGCGGGCGCCGTGGGCCCTGCCGAGGCACTCATCGGGCGCACGCTGCTCATGACCGAGTGGCGCGCGTTTCCCGACCTCGACCCGGACCTGCCCGGCGAGCTGCTGCCGGACGACTGGCCCCGGCGCGAGGCCCGGCAGTGCTTCATCGACATCTACGACACGCTGGGCCCGATCGCCGAGCAGCGCTTTCGGCAGTTGCTCGCGCCGCACGCCCCCGCGCTCGCCGACCTCGCCGCCTACCGCACCAGCGACGACATCGCGCGAGGGGAGCCCGCCGACCAGGCCGACTGGCCCGCCGAGGGGGCTTCGAGCTGGGCCGGCCCGATCGGCAGAGACCTCGACCAGCAATAGGCAACTCGTTCTTGTCCTTGCGGACACGAGTGTGTAGCCTTTCGCTCATCCGTCCGGCCCGCACAGCCGGTCACCCGATGTCTCAAAGTGGAGGCAGTCGTGTCCACTCCCGCCTCGCCCGCTCACCCCGCACGGCGTTCCCCCGGCGTGCGAGCCCTGCTCGCCGGCCCGATGGGCGCCTGCCTGGCCAACTACGAGTTCGGCATCTACGGCACGATGTCGGCGCTCGTGATCAACGAGCTGTTCTTCCCCTCGCTCAGCCCCACCGCGGGCACGCTCGCCGCGTTCACCACGTTCGCCGTCGGCTTCCTCGCTAAACCGTTGGGAGGCTTGCTTTTCGGGCGCGTCGGCGACCGGTTCGGCCGGCGCACCGTCGTGGTCTCCGCACTCGTGCTGATGGGGTTCGCGACCATCGGCATCGGCCTGCTGCCGACCTACGCGACGATCGGCGTCGCGGCACCGGTCCTGCTGACCGTGCTGCGCCTCGCACAGGGGCTCGCCGTCGGAGGCGAGTGGGGCGGCGCCGCGACTCTCGCCGTCGAGCACGCACCCGCTCACCGACGTGGTTTCTGGGGCGGCATGGTGGGCATCGGCGGCCCGATCGGCTCGATCCTCGGTGTGCTCACAGTGCTGCCGCTCTCGGCAGGCCTGTCGGAAGCGGCGTTCCTCTCGTGGGGCTGGCGCGTCCCGTTCCTGGTGAGCGCCGTGCTCGTGGCCGTGGGCCTGTGGATCCGCCTCGGCGTGGACGAGTCGCCGGTGTTCCGCACCGAGGTCGCCACCCGCATCCGACCGAAACACGACCTGTGGCGCGTGCTGACCCACAACGGCAGGCCCATGGCGCTCGTGTTCTTCCTCGCCGGCGCCGCGGTCACCGGCATCTACCTGCTCAACACCTACACGCTGTCGTACGCGGTGAACCACGCCGGGCTCGACCGCTCCACGATGCTCGGCTTCATGACCACGGCACAGGTCATCGCCGTCGCCGCCGCCCTCGTGCTGCTGTCCCGCATCGACCGCATCGGCCTCGCGCGCCTGTACCAGTGCAGCGCCGTCGCGCTCGCCGTGGTGGCGTGGGTGCTCTTCGCCGCGCTCGACAGCGGCAGCAGCGCCGTGGTGATCGGCGCGCTCGCGCTCGGCCAGATCGCGGTCAACGGCATGGTCATCTCGTCGGTGCCGATCTACGTCCTGCTCTTCCCGCCCGCCGACCGCGTCACCGGCGCCGGCTTCAGCTTCAAGACGAGCGACGCGATCCTCGGCGGCACCACCCCGCTCGTCGCCGGACTCCTCGTCGAGGCCGCGGGCGGAGCCTCGTGGGTGGTGGCCGCGTACGTGACCCTCCTGGTCGCCGCCGCCGTCACCGCGTGCGCGGTCGGCAGGCGCCTGCTGCTCCGCACCACCGCCCCCGCGCCGGAACCACACCAGACGACCAGGGAAGTGAGCGCATGACCGCACCGAGGCCGGCCCAGCCGGACGAGCACGACTTCGACCCGCTCGCCGAGGAGACCTTCACGAGCGCGCACGAGACCTACCGCGAACTGCGCGGGCGCTGCCCGGTGGCCCGCAGCCAGACCTACGGCGGCTTCTGGGCCCTGTTCCGGCACGCCGACGTCACCGCCGTTCTCTCCGACAGCGACACGTTCACCACCAGCGTGCAGAACGTGGTACCGAAGTTCGCCTTCACCGGGCGCCGCCCGCCCCTGCACCTCGACCCGCCCGAGCACACCGACTACCGCCGCGTCATCAACCGGTTCTTCACCAGGGGCAGGATGACCGCGCTGGAACCCGCCGTGCGCGGCCACGCCGGGCGCCTGCTCGGCGAGCTCGTCGCCCGGGGTGAGTCCGACATCTCGGCCGATTACGCCCGCGTCTTCCCCGCACACGTCTTCGCCGACTTCTTCCACCTGCCACTGCACCTGGCCGAACGGATCGAGCAGATCAGCGCGGAGTACGTGCGGGCCATCCAGGTGGTCGACGACGAGGAGGTGAAGCGCAGCAGCAGGCTGCTCTACGACATCGCCGCCGAGGTGATCGACCACCGGCGCGACGCCGCGCTCGACCCCGGCGACGACCTCACCACGGCGCTGCTCGCGGCCCGCCCCGGCGGCGAGCCACTGCCGGACGACATGGTGCTCGGCTGCGTCCGCCAGCTGCTCGTCACCGGCATGGTCGCGCCGAGCGTCTTCATCGGCACGATGCTCGCGCACCTCGCAGAGCACAAGGACCTGCAACGCCTCCTGCGGAGCGCCCCGGAGCGGATCCCCGCCGCCGTCGACGAGTACCTGCGGCTCTACACGCCGTACCGCGGCATGTCCCGCACGGCGAGGCGCGACGTGGTGATCGGAGGGCGGCTCATCCGCAAGGACGAGCCGATCGCACTGGTCTACACCTCCGCGAACCGCGACGAGAGCGTGTTCGAGGACGGCGAGAACTTCGCGCTCGACCGGCCCAACCTCCGCGAGGCGATCCCGTTCGGGGCGGGAATCCACGCCTGCCCTGGCGCCCCGCTGGCGCGGATGATGCTGCGGGTCACCCTGGAGGAGTTGCTGACGCGCACCACGGACTTCCACGTGGCGGGCGAGATCCTCATGGCTCGCTGGGCGGAATGGGGCACGAGGTCGGTTCCGCTGGCCTTCGAGCCCGCGGCCCCACCGTCCTGAGCACGAGCAGGCCGCCGATTCCGGGCACCAGCGACGCGATGCGCGTGGCGGCCCGCCGGTCGCCCCGGAACGCGAGGACGACCACGAACAGGTAGGCGCAGCCGTGCACGGGGCCGGTCACGGAGGACACCGGTTCCCAGTGCGCGGTGAGGAGGTTGAGCAGCAACACGGCGAGCGAGCCCGCCTCCGCGGCCGCGGCGATGCGCAGCATCCGCCGGGAACCCACCGTCACGCTCCCGTCGTGGAACCGGGTCGCACGATCATCAGCACCGTCACCGCGGCCCACAGCAGGTTGAACATGCCGGTGTACATCGCGAGCCGCGCGGGCGTCCGGGCGTCGTGCTCGGCGGGTTCCTTCGAGAGCCCGCCGAGCAACCCTTCCTGGCGGGGCAGCACCAACAGCACGAGCACCGCCGCCGCGCACGCCGTGAGCGCCATGGACACGATCAGCCACGCGTCGCCCAGCACCCCGAGACTGCTCGCCGTGGCGAGACCGAACACCGGGACGACGATCCCGACCATGGCGTAGACGCGGCAGATGCGGTGCAGCGTGCGCAGCACCGTCAGCTCACGGGGACTGCCGGACGCCGCGCGCCGCGCGACGGCGGGGAACATGCTCGCGGCCACCGTCACCGGGCCGATCGCGATGATCGCGGCCAGCACGTGGACCGCGAGGAGGAACTTGGTCACGCGGCCGACCGTAACGGCGCCGGTTGATCACGAGAAGCGGCTCGATGGCCACGTTCCAACGGATTCTCGCCAACACCCAACCTGCGCCGTGGCGCTAATCCCAGCCGGTCACAGCGTTGGCCGGAATCAGGCGGTCGGTTACCGTTTCGCCATGCACACGGTGGCTGTCCTCGCGCTGGACACGG
Source organism: Prauserella sp. PE36 (assembly GCF_003311655.1). Taxonomy (NCBI): domain Bacteria; kingdom Bacillati; phylum Actinomycetota; class Actinomycetes; order Pseudonocardiales; family Pseudonocardiaceae; genus Prauserella; species Prauserella sp. PE36. The sequence continues at coordinate 168,489 of NZ_QEQT01000050.1, forward strand.
TGGTTCCCTTCGACCTGTCCACGCCGATCGAGGTGTTCACCCGCACCCGGCTGCCCGACGGTCGGCAGGCGTACCGGGTGCGGGTCTGCGGCGTCACGCCGGAGGTCGACGCGGGCACGTTCGCCCTGCGGGCGCCGTGGGGACTCGACGCGCTCACCGATGCGGACACGATCATCCTGCCCGGCTGCGCCGACCCGGCGCGCCCGGTGCCGGAACCGGTGCTGGACGCGTTGCGGCGTTCCGCCGCCCTCGGCACGCGGATCGCCTCGATCTGCACGGGCGCGTTCATCCTCGCCGCCACGGCCCTGCTCGACGGGCACCGGGCCACCACGCACTGGGCCGCCGCGAGCACGCTCGCTCGGTGGTACCCCGAGATCGCGGTCGACCCCGACGTGCTGTACGTCGACAATGGACAGTTCCTCACGTCGGCCGGAGCGGCGGCGGGACTCGACCTGTGCCTGCACCTGATCCGCAGGGACTACGGCTCCGCCGTGGCCGCCGACGCCGCCAGGCTCTCGGTGATGCCGCTCGAACGCGAGGGCGGGCAGGCGCAGTTCATCGTCCACGACCAGCCGCCGGTGCCCCGCGGCGCGACACTCGAGCCGCTGCTGGCCTGGCTCGAGGACAATGCGGCGCGGCACCTCACGCTCGACGACATCGCCGCGGAGGCGGGGATGAGCACCCGCACACTCAACCGCCGCTTCCGTGAGCAGATCGGGACCACCCCGCTGCAGTGGCTGCTGCGGGCGCGCATCCGGCAGGCCCAGCACCTGCTGGAGGCCACCACCCATCCCGTCGACCGCGTCGCCACGCAGGTCGGTTTCGGCTCCCCCACCGCGTTCCGCGACCGCTTCAAACGGATCGTCGGCACCAACCCGAACGCCTACCGCGCCGCCTTCCAGCGGACCGGCGCCCCGGCCTGAGTCACTCAGTCCCAGCGGAACAACCAGGCGGCAGCGGCCCCGGAGAGCACCGTGGTCACCGCGAGCGCGAGGAGCTGTCCCGGCTCGGGCGTCAGTCCGGCCCAGCAGTCGCCCAGCAGGTCAAGCGCCGCGCCGAAGGGCAGGTACGCGCCCGCGTCGGCGAGCCAGCCGGGAAGGTGCTCCCGGCCGCCGAAGCCTCCGCCCATCGCGAGGAACCCGAAGAACAGCGCCAGTCCGATCGCGACGGCGGCGTTGACCGTCGGGGCGATCGCCGCGACGAGCATGCCGACGGCGTACATCGCGGCGACCGTCAGCAGGAACACGCCGATCGCGCCGGCGAGCGAGCGCGGGACGGTGAGGTCGAACGACAACCGCGCGAGCGCGAGCGCCAGCGCCACCCCGAGCACCGTCTGCACCAGGCTCACCACCGCCTGCGCGACAAGCACGAGCACCGGATGCGCCGGCGTCACCGAGAGCCTGCGCAGCACCCCGGTGGTGCGGTAGGCCGCCAGGAACGACGGCATGTTCACGATGCCGATGAGCGCCACCACCATCGCGATCGTCATCGGCACGATGTAGGCGTCGAGCGCGGGCAGCCCGCCGAACGCGGGAACGGGCGTGCGGTCGGCGCCGAGCCCGTTCATCACCATGATCAGCATCGGCAGGCCGAACGGCACCACGAGACCCGCGGTGTCCCTGGCGACGAGTTTCGCCTCGGTGAGCGTCAGCCTCGCCCACGCGGCGGGGCCGGGACGCGCGGCGATGATCGGCTCAGTCATGGGGGTTCTCCTCGGTCGCGCGGCCGGTGATCGCGAGATAGGCGTCGTCGAGGGTGGCTTCCTCCAGCCGCAGCGCGGTGATCGTCACCGACCTGCGGACCAGCTCCGCGGTGACGACGGGAAGCGCCTCGCGCGTTCCGCTCACCACGAGCTCGCCGTCGTCCTCCCGCACTCCGGTGACGCCGGGCAGTGCCTCCAGCACGGCCAGGTCGAGCGGCTCGCTCACCCGCAGCCGGATCCGCTGCCCTCCGCCCTCACTGGCCACGAGCGCGTCCGGGGTGTCGAGGGCCACGACCCGGCCGCGATCGAGCACGGCGACCCGGTCGCACAACCGGTGCACCTCCTCGAGGAGGTGACTGACGAGCACAACCGTCACACCCGTGTCGCGGATGCGCTCGACGATCTCCCAGATGTTCCTGCGGCCATGCGGATCGAGGCCGGTGCTCAGCTCGTCGAGCACGGCGATCCTGGGCCTGCCCACGAGTGCGAGCGCGATCGAGAGCCGCTGCGCCTGCCCGCCGGAGAGCTTCCCGAACGGGCTGTCCCACTGCTCCCCGAGCCCGAGGTCGGCCACGAGCCGCCGGGGGTCGGCTCCGTCGCGGTAGAAGGATCGGTAGAGGGTCACCGCCTCACCGACCCGCAGTGCCTCCGGCAAGTACCCCTGCTGCAGCTGCACGCCCAGCACCTGCCGGAGCCGGGCCCGGTCGCGCCGAGGGTCGAGCCCGAGCACCCGGATCCTGCCCGCGTCGGGCTTGCGCAGCCCCGAGACGCACTCGACCAGTGTGGTCTTGCCCGCGCCGTTCGGGCCCAGCAGCCCGAAGATCTCCCCGCGCTCCACGGTGAGGCTGACGTCGTCGGCGGCCACCGTGGCGCCGTACCGTTTTCGCACGCCGTCGATCTCGATCACGGCCATGTCTCCTCCGCTCTGCCGTCGTGCCGCAGAAGGTAGGCAGGGCGGCCCGCCCAGTGCAGGTGCCAGAGGTCATGATCGGCGACCATGACTTCCGGCACGGGTCACCGCCGGGCGCGCTGCGTAGCCTGGGGCGATGAGCGAGTCACGGCTCGAGATCTGGACGGCGGCGAGCCTGGTCGCCGTGTCCCTGCTCGTCGCGGTTCCCGTGGTGATCGACCTGTTCGGCGACGCCACCGCGACCACGGGCCCGGCCTGGGCGTGGTGGGCCTGCTACCTCGGCTACCTGGCCCTGCTGGGGCTGATCTTCGCGGGCTTCGCCAGGCGGCCGGTCATCGTGCTCGTGCCGCTCGCGCTGTGCGCGGCCGGCACCGTTCTGCTCGCCGCACGCGCCGGGTTCACGCCGATCCTGCTCGTGTTCGTCACCGCGTGCGCGGCGACGCTGGCGTCCCGGCGGCTCACCGCCGCGTTCCTCGCGGCCAACACCGGCGTGGTGGCACTCGCCGTCGTGGTCGCGGGCGGCCCGTTCCCCGATGTCGCGCTGACCTCGCTGGTCTACGCCGCGCTGCAGACGTGCTCGGTGTGGGCGGTGTGGAGCGAACGGCGCGAGCGGACCGCCCGCGAACGGCTGGCGGTGGCCAACACGGAGCTGCGGGCGGCGACCGCGCTGCTCGCGGAGTCGAGCCGGTCGAGGGAGCGGCTGCGCATCGCCCGCGAGCTGCACGATCTGCTGGGCCACCAGCTCACCGCGCTCGTGCTGGAGCTGGAGGTCGCCTCCCACCACCGGGGCGACGCCGCGGCCGAGCACGTCCTGCGGGCTCGAGGACTCGCCAGGGAACTGCTGGGCGACGTCCGCACGGCCGTCGGCGAGCTGCGGTCGCGCCCGCCCCGGCTACGCGAGGCGCTCGCCGAGATCGTCGCGGACCTGCCGCGGCCACGCGTTCACCTGAGCGTCGCCGACGACATCGAGCCCGACGAGGAGTGCGCCGTGACGCTCATTCGCTGCGTGCAGGAGGTGGTCACCAACGCGATCCGGCACTCGGAGGCCGAGAACCTGTGGCTACGTGTGGACCGCGCCGAGTCCGGCGAGATCACGCTGCGCGCCGAGGACGACGGGCGCGGCGCGGAGCTGCTGCGGATCGGCAACGGGCTCACCGGCGTGCGCGAGCGCGTCGAGCAGCTCGGTGGACGCGTGAGCTTCGAGAGCAGACCCGGTTTCCGCGTCGACGCGACGGTGCCGGCGCCGTGATCCGCGTGTGCGTGGTCGATGACCAGACGATCGTCCGGCACGGCATCCGCAGCCTGCTGGAGCTTTCCCCCGAGGTGACCGTCGTCGGCGAGGCGGGCGACGGCGACGAAGCGCTCGCGGTGATCGAGGAGTCCCCGCCCGACGTGGTGCTGCTGGATCTGCGGATGCCCGGCAGGGACGGCATTTCCACGCTGCGCGAGCTACGTGCCCGCGGCAGTTCGCTGCCCGCGCTCGTGCTGACGACGTTCGATGACGACGAGCTGGTGCTCAGCGCGCTGCGCGCGGGCGCGCACGGCTACCTGCTCAAGGACGTGACCCTCGAACAGCTCATCGGCGCGATCCGCACGCTGGCCGAGGGCGGCACGCTGGTCCAGCCTGCGCTCACCGACCGCCTCCTGCGCGCCGCGGGCAACCTGCCGCCGCAGGAGGAGATCGACGACCTCCCTCCGCCGCAGCCGCTGACCACCCGGGAGCTGGAGATCCTGCGGCTGCTGGCGGGCGGCTACGCCAACCGGGAGATCGCCGCGGCACTGCACCTTGCCGAGGGCACGGTGAAGAACCACGTGTCGAGCCTGCTCATGAAGCTCGGCGTGCGGGACCGGACGCGGGCCGTGCTGCGCGCGCTGCAGCACGGCCTGCTCACCGGACCGGGCTCTGCGGATACGTCCGTTCCGGGCGCCTGAACCACGCCGTCGCCGCGGGAGCGAGTGTCCCCGGCACCACGACGCTCCACAGCACGATCGTGATCGCGCCGGAGGAGCTGGATCGACGGGTCCCCTTCGGACAGCGTCAGCGCGCTGCGGCTGCCGCTCCGCGAGCGGGCCGGGCACCCCGCGCACGCGCAGGATCAGCAGGTCCACTGTGGTCCTGACCGGCCCGCGCCCGTCACCTCGCAGCGAACACCAGCTCGTCGCTGTAGCGGGCCGAGCCGTCGGGGTTGTCGCCCAGGTAGAAGCGCGTCGACATGGTCCGCTCGCCCGTGTCCAGCACCGAGCGCCACAGCGTCCGCACCGGGTGGGCGCCCGCGTTGCCCGCCTCGTATCGCACGTCGTCGAGCGCGGCCCGTAGCGCCGGACCGGACAGCTCACCCTTCTCGTTCCACCGGTGCAGCGAGCGGTACCGCTGGTAGGTCTCCATCGTCTCCGCGTTGTCCTCGGGCAGGTTCGCCGGATCCGGGTGACGGTGCAGGTAGTGGTTGGTGACGCACAGCGCCGCGGAACCGGCGTCGACGATGTGCTCGTCGCCGCCCGGTCCGCGCTCCCAGACGAACGCGTCCCCCGAGGCGTCGGCGACGAGGTAGTGCAGCGGCGCGCCGAGGTCGTACTGCTTCGCCCCGAGCAGGGCCATCCGGGCCTGCTCCGCCGTCGCGCACGTGTCGAGCACGAACCGGGGCAGCTGCGTGCTGCCGAGCCCGACCTGCGGGCCCGCGTCCACCGGAGCGCCGGCAGCCTCGGCGTCGGCGATCAGCAGCGCCACGGTGAGGCCGTGCTCGTTGACGCCCTCCATGCAGCCGTCCAGCTCGTTCATCGTGAGCACCGTGGTGGCGGGACCGTCGTCGGGAACACTCGTGATCACATAGGGCCGCGAGGCCATCGGCGGGCCGGTGTCCTCGATCGTCTCCCCGGAGAGCATCGCGAACAGCGCCGCCTGGCTCGTGACGAAGAAGTCGTAGTTGCGGCCGACGAGCCCCCTGCCCTCCTCGGTGAGCGAGGGCGGGCAGAAGGTCACCGAGCAGGCCGAGCCCTCGGGGACGCCAGTGAACGAGTCGAGGAACACCGCGGCATCCGGGTCCACGCCTGCCGCCGAGGCCGCCCCGCGCAGGCGGGCGGCGTGCTGCGGCCAGTGCGTCGCGAACCACTCGCGCCGGGCCCGCGCCCGCCGGGGGTCGGCCGCGAGCGGCCGCCAGCCATAGGTTTCGCGGGCCGCGTCGGCGAGGCCCCTGCCGATTTCGGTCTGGCTGCCGGTGAGCCGCAGGCCGCGGACCGTCATGAAGTCCCCAGCGCGGCCACCCACGAGTATCTCGCTGTGCGTGGTCATCGCATCTCTCCTTGTCGTTGAGCCGGTTCCCGCCACATCGGCCAGATCGGTGGGCCGTCGGGCAGGGTGATCGGGTCGCCGATCGTGTGGAAGCCGTGCCGCTCGTACAGCGGACGGCTGCGGGCCGAGCTGGCCTCCAGGTAGGCGGGCAGGCCCTGCTCGTCGGCCTTCGCCAGCCGCTCTGCGAGCAGCGTTCGGGCGAGCCCGCTCCCCTGCCGTCCCGGCTCGACGCCGAGGAACGGCAGGTAGAGGTGGGCCCGGTCGTGCGGGTGCCGCCGCCCCGCCAGGTCCGCGAACGTCACCAGACGCCGCACGTGCGGCAGCAGCTCCGGCGGCACCTCGCCGTCGGAGCCACCCATGACCGACTCGCCGGCCGCCAGCGAGAGCCATACGGCCACCGCCGCGCCACCACCGGCCACGGCCAGCTCGCCCTCGGCCGCCGACCGCGACACCAGTGGCGCGAACAGCCGCTCGGCCGCCCGCGGCCGGGACTCGTCCTCGGGGAACAGCCAGCGCGACACGGGGTCGTCCTGGAACGCCGCGACGAGCACCCCGACGCTCGCCCTCTCATCGATCGCCATGCGTACAACGTACCCATCGTCGGAGCCGATTAGGTGATATTGAGGCGAATATGGGGGACATCCCTACCTAGTGCACTAGTACAGTTGGCCCATGAACGCCGTACCTCCCTACCTGCGCATCGTCGCCGAGATCCGGGACCGCATCGCCGACGGCGAGCTGGGCCCCGGCGATCGCGTCCCGTCGGCGCGGCAGATCGTCCGCGAGTGGGGTGTCGCGATGGCGACCGCGACCAAGGTGCTCGCGACGCTTCGCCGGGAAGGGCTCGCCGAGGCCCGCACCGGCGTCGGCACCGTCGTGCGCGCTCCGTCGGCGCCGCCCGTCCGCCGAACCGCCGAGGGGGTGCTGACCAGGCAGCGGGTCACCGAGGCCGGTATCGCGATCGCCGACCAGGAGGGACTCGGCGCGGTGTCGATGCGCCGCGTCGCCACCGACCTCGGTGCCGGGGTGATGTCGCTGTACCGCCACGTGGCCGGCAAGGACGAGCTGGTGCTGCTGATGGCGAGGGAGGTCTTCGCCCGGAACCAGCCGCCGGTGCCCGGCCCGGCGCGCTGGCGGGCGAAACTGGAGCTGATCTGCCGGCTGCAGTGGGACGCCTATCGGCGCCATCCGTGGCTGCCGGGGCTCGTCTCGATGACCCGGCCGCTGCTCATCCCGGAGGCGATGGCGCACACCGAGTGGACGCTCGCCGCGCTCGACGGGCTCGGACTCGACCCGGACGAGCGCCTGCGTGAGGCGATGGCCCTGCCCGCGCTCGTCCGCGGGCTCGCGCTGTCGGCCTCCGCGGAGCGCGAGGCCGAACGGGCGAGCGGGCTCACCAACCAGCAGTGGTGGCTCGCGCTGTCCGGCGAGGTGAACGCCGTGCTCGGCACCGGACGCTTCCCCCGGCTCGCCGAGACGAGGGGCGAGGTGGCGGAGGACCTCGACGGGGTGCTGGCACTCGGGCTGACCCGCCACCTCGACGGGCTCGCCCTGCGAGTGGCCCAGGTCTCCCGGCGCGACCGGCAGGGGCACCGAAAGCCCCCAAGGCCACCTTTGTTGCGTTGAGCGCAACAAAGGTGGCCTTGGGGGCCGTCACGAAATCTCCGTAGTCGCGTACGTAGCCCTCCCGATGTGTCTGTGCCAGGAAACCGCCAACCTGGAAGCACGACCGATTCCCGGTACGGAGAGACCCATGCCCATCGACTCGCATCCGCAGCCCTGCCCCCACTGCCGGCGCCCCACGGTGCTCATGTCCTACCACTGGGGCCGTCAGTGGGTCCACGTCGGCACCTGGCGTCCCCGGTGCGGCGCCCCGACGTGGGCCCGGCGGGCCGCGACGCGTACCGACGGCCGCGTGACCCCGCACGCGGCCTGAGGCGGCGGGCCTCTCCAGCCTGGCGACGCGTTACGGAGCAGGTACCACCCGTACCGCGCGCCAAGGCGCGGCGGGGCCGAGGGCGTTCTCCCCGCAGCCCTCCGCCCCGCCGCGCTCCTCCAATCGCGTTCCGGCTCCCCGGTCCGACTAGACTTCGGTGCGTGACTGCGCCGATGATGCTGCGCGGTTCCGTGGGCAACCTGCCCGCGGATCTCACCACGTTCGTCGGCAGGCGGCAGGAACGCGCCGACGTCAAACGCCTGCTCTCCGGCAGCCGCCTCGTCACGCTCACCGGACCCGGCGGTGTCGGCAAGACCCGCCTCAGCCAGCGCGCCGCGGCCGACGTCCGCCGGGCGTTCCGCGACGGGGTGTGGTTCGTCAGCGTTTCGTCGGTCAGCAGCTCCGCGCTGCTCGCCGCGACCGTGGCCAAGACGCTGGGCCTGCAGACGCAGCCCTCCACCCGGGTCGAGGACTCCCTCGTCGAGCATCTCGCCTCGCGCAGCACGCTGCTGATCTTCGACAACTGCGAGCACCTCGTCGGCGCCTGCGCGGGACTCATCGACGAGTTGCTGCGCGCCTGCCCCGAACTGCACGTGCTGGTGACCAGCCGCGAGCCGCTCGGCATCATGGGCGAGAACGTGCTGCCCGTCGCCCCGCTACCCGTTCCTCCTGACGAACCCGGCACGAGCGGAGACCCCACCGCGTACGAATCCGTCGCCCTCTTCGTCGACCGGGCCCGGTCCGTGGTGCCCGGCTTCCAGCTCACCGAGGACAACCGCGACGCGGTCGTCACCGTGTGCCGTCACCTCGACGGCATCCCACTTGCACTGGAGCTCGCCGCGGTCCGGCTGCGCGGCCTCTCGCCGGCCGAGCTCGCCGAGCGGCTCGCCGACCGCTTCCAGCTGCTCAACTCGGGCAGCCGCACCGCACCGGACCGGCAGCGCACCCTGCGCGGCTGCGTGGACTGGAGCTACGACCTCTGCACACCCGCCGAGCAGGACCTGTGGGCGTGTGTCTCGGTGTTCTCCGGCGGGTTCGAGCTGGACGCGGCCGAGGCCATCTGCGGTGGCGCCGAACCCATGGCACTGCTGGAAATCCTGCTGTCCTTGGTAGACAAGTCCATTGTGGTCTCCGAGGAGGCGGACGGCCGGATGCGATACCGCATGCTCGAGGTGATCGCCCAGTACGGGCTCGAACGGCTGCGGGAGGCGGGTCAGGAGCACGCGGCGAGGGTCCGCCACCGCGACTTCTACGCCGCGCTGGCGGACCGTTCGGGAGCGGAGTGGATCGGCTCAGCGCAGCGGGAGTGGATGGACCGGCTGCGCCGCGACCACCTGAACTTCCAGGCGGCGCTGGGCTTCTGTGTCGACGAGCCCGGCGAGGAGGAGGAAGGGCTGCGCATCGCGGGCGGGCTGCGGGAGCACTGGCTGCGCTCCGGCGCGCTCGATGAGGGCAGGCACTGGTTCGATCTGCTCCTTGCCCGCGGCGACTACTCCGCCGAGACCTGCGCGCGGGCGCTCTACGCCGCGGCCTGGCTGGGCGTGGTGCAGGCGGATGTCGGCTACGCGGCGCCGCTCATCGAGCGGGGCCGCAAGACGGCGGGGGAACTGGACGACGTGATGCGCGCCCAGTTCGACAACCTCAACGCGATGACCTCGGTCCTCACCGGCGACACCGCCACGGCGATCGCGGACAACGAGCGCGCGCTGGCGGTCTTCCAGTCAGCCAACGCGGTGAACCAGGAGATCAGCGCGCTGATCTCGTTGCAGCTGGCACACGGCTCCGCGGGCGACACCGAGTCCGCGCTGCGCCGCCACGCCGAGTGCCTGCGCCGCTGCGAGCAGATCGGGGACTACTGGTTCCGGTCCTACAGCCTCTGGCACGCCGGCGTCATGTACTGGCAGCGCGGCGACGCCGAGCGGGCGATCACGACGCTGCGCGACGCCCTGCGGCTCAAGCGAGACCTCGCCGACCAGCTCGGCGCGGCACTGTGCATCGAGGGGATCGCGTGGGCGACCGCCGAGCGCGACCCGCAGCGCGGCGCCGTGCTGCTGGGCGTCGCCGAGGCCCGCCTCGACGCGCTGGGCACCCGGGCGAGCAGGCTGCCGTGGGCGGCCGCCCCCCATCAGGCTTGCGTGGAGGAGCTGACGCGGACGCTCGGAGAACGGCGGGCCACGCGAGCGCGGGAGAAGGGCGCGCACCTCGGCGCGGGCGAGGGGATCGACTTCGCGCTCGAGGAGGAGCCGGACGCGCCGGCACCGGACGCCACCAGACCGGCGCCGACCTCACTCACCAAGCGGGAGAACGAGGTGGCCGAGCTGGTCGCGCAGGGCCTGTCGAACAAGGCCATCGCCAGCACTCTGGTGATCTCGCAGCGCACCGCCGAGACCCACGTCGAGAACATCCTCAGCAAGCTCGGCTTCACCTCCCGCGCCCAGATCGCGGCGTGGCTGGCGCGCGAAGCCGACTGAGCGTCCTGACGGCCTGCGCTTCTGACAGCTTGCGGACAGCTCCACCGGACGAGTGCGGCGGCGCCGTTACCGTGACGGCTCACCCGAGCTGGAAGGAGCCTCGCGATGCGCACCGGACCCGGATTTCTCGCGGTCGCCGTGGCGGCGATCGCCCTGGTGCTGCCCGCGTGCGGAGCGGCCGAGCCCGGCCCGCCGCCGAACGTGTTCCTGGAGTACGCCAGGTCGGGCGAGGTGAAGAACGACCGGTTCCCCACCGACACCTCGGGCGAGGACCGGCTGGCCAACTTCGCGGCGCACTACACCCCCGAGCAGCTGCAGACCCGGTTGTTGTCGGCCTTCCCGTGCGCGGAGAGCGAGGAGTGCAGGCCGAACGCGCGCGTGAAGCAGGCGTGGCACGACTTCGCCGGGCAGGACGGAGAGCTGTTCGGGCGGTCGGTCGTGGCCAGGTACGAGGACGGCTCGCTGGAGCTGGTCACGCTGTACGTCGCGCGCAAGGCCGACGGCGCGACGCTGGTGATCGACTCGAAGGGTGGCACCTACAGCGGGCTGGAGGACTTCCGCGACAACAACGACCTGTTCGGCACCGGGGACTGGATCCTCGCGCCGCGCGACCTGACTGCCGTGCCCGGCGAGGGCGAGATCGTCACGGTCACCGGGCAGCTCCCCGTCCGCTGGCAGCCGTGGGTGTTCGGCGGCGCGGGCGCGACGGTGGTGCTCGCCGGGACCGCGGTGGCGCTGCGCCGGCTCCGGGACCGGCGTGCCGACGCCGCCGTGGGCTGAGCGTCGCGGTGGGCTGAGCGTCGCGGTGGTTCCGCCCGCCGCTCCCGGCGCCTACGGTGAGCTGGTGGAAGCGCCGGACTGGTACGCCGCGTTGTGCGACGTCGTCGAGCTGGGCCACGTCGCGGGTGGCGACGATCTCGCCTGGATCGTCGCGCGGGCGGGCTCGCGGGTGGGCATGGACGTCGAGCTCTACCTCGCCGACCTCCCCCAGCGGCGGCTCCACCCGCTCCGCACCGACCTCGCCGAGCCGCTGGACATCGACAGCACGCTCGCCGGGCGCGCGTTCCGCCTGGTCGAGCCGCTCACGACCACCGACCGCACCACCGGAAGGCCGGCGCTGTGGGTGCCGGTGCTCGACGGCACCGCGCGGATCGGTGTGATCTCCTTCGTGCTGCCCGAGGGCGCCGACGCGGCCGACCGGGACCTCGTCGCGCGGTGCTGGACGCTGGCCGGGCTCATCGGCCACCTGTGCGTCACCAAGTTCCCGCAGAGCGACACGCTGCACCGGCTGACCCGGCCGAAGCCGCTCGCGGTCACGGCGGAGCTGCTGTGGCAGCTGCTGCCGCCCCGGACGTTCGCGTGCCGCGACCTGACGGTCAGCGCCGTGGTGGAGTACTACGACCAGGCGGGCGGCGACGGCTACGACTACACCACGCAGGGCACCGTCGGGCACGTCGCCGTGTTCGACGCGACCGGTCACGACCTGCAGGCAGGGCTCGTGTGCTCGATGGCCCTGGCCGCCACCCGACGGGCCCGCAGGGCAGGCCGGTCGTTGCGGGACATCGCACACGAGGCCGACGAGATCCTGCGCGCGAACGCGGCCGGTTCCCGGTTCACCACGGCAGTGCTGGCGGAGCTGCGGCTCGACACGGGCGTCCTGTCGTACCTCAACGCCGGCCACCCGCCGCCGATCCTGCTGCGCGGGGGCAAGGCGCTCAAGGAGCTGCCGGACGGCAGGCGGATGCCACTCGGGCTGCAACACCTGAGCGCGAAACCCGTGGTTCCCGGCAGGGAACGGCTCGAACCGGGCGACCGGCTCCTCCTCTACACCGACGGCATCACGCAGGCCCGTGACGAGCACGGCGAGGAGTTCGGGGTGGAGCGGCTCACCGGGCTCGTCGAACGCCACTGCGCGGCCGGCCTGCCCGCGCCCGAAACCCTCCGCCGGATCAGTCATGCCATGCTGGAGCACCAGCAGGGCATCCTCCATGACGACGCCACCCTGCTGATGATGGAGTGGCCGACCCCGCCGCACCCCAGCCTGCTCCCCACGAGTCTCTGAGCACGGCGTCCCGCGTGGACCCGCCGGTTCGTGAACGGCGGATCACGGGCGTGGAGACGACGGGTGAACGCGCAGCCGGACATTGGTCCACATAGGACCATCGAGCGTGAACCAGGTGCGGTCCAGACAACTGCCCAGCAGGACGAAAACCCGCTCATCTGAGCAAAATCAGCGCGATCAGAGCTACGCGGCTCCCGCTCCGTTGATCATTTGCTAAAGTCCGCACCGGGACTGGGTTGAGGCGACATCACCGGAAAGGCGGCCTCCAGCGACGTGTCGGAACGGTTCGAATTCGTGCTGGGCAGCGTGGAGGCGAGCATCGTCGGACAGGCGCTGGGCGTCGACGTACGCCGCTTCCCGCTGCGCGTCCGCAACACCACCACCGACCCGGCGCGGCTGATCAAGCTCGCCAAGCTCGTCACCGGGGAGCTCGCCAAACGCAGGCTCATCGTCGGCAACGCCCTGCACACACATGTCCGGACCGCGTTCGGCTTGTTCGGCGACCACCGGCTTTCCGTCGCGATCACCGGCATCGACGGCCTCGGTGAGCACATCACCGTCCTCGCGTTCACCGACGGCGCCCAGGCACTGGGCATCACCCAGCGCGGCGACGACGAGCTGTTCTTCTCCCTGTTCTCCGACGACGAGCTCGTCGACGTGCTCGCGGGCGTCCTGCCCTCCGCGCAGGCCGCGCCCGGCGCGCCCGCGACGGTCCGCAGCAGCATGATCGAGCACAAGTCCGCGCTCGCGGCGCGCAGGGCGGCCGAACGCGAGCACGACGAGGAAGAGACCGACGCGTTCGGCAACATCAGCATCATCAGCATGGTCGAGCCGCCGCCGGAGCGGAACCGCGGCGGCGAGAGCGACGAGCGTCGGCTGCGCCGCGTGCTGGCTGGCGAACGCCACGGCGGCGGGCAGATCACCGTCATCGGCCACGACGCGACGCCACCTCATTCGATCAGCTGGCTCGACGCCGGGGCCGGCAGGTATCTGGTCCACACCACCGACGACGGCGGTGAGTTCGTCGCCCGCTACGAACCCGCGGGCTACCACGATGTGGTTCGCGCCATCCGAGACGCGGTCTCCCGCGCCTACTGACCCGGAGCAAGCATGAGCGATGACAGCGTGCAGGAGCTGAGCAGGCAGCAGGCCGTCGCCCGGACGATGGCGGCGAGGCGGGCGCTCAGCGGCGTGGAACTCAAGCAGCTCGCCGATCGGGGCGGCTTCGCGGTGGACGAGACCACCGGCGACCGCATGATCAGCGCGCTCGAGGACATGATCGACGCCCTCAACGAGCGGTGGGCGGCACTGGAGAAACTCGGCACTGCTCCCCCGCTCAGCACCTCGGCCACGGCGCAGTGGGTGGCGCAGCACACCGTGCGGACGGCGTCCGACGACCGGGGCCTGCTCACCCAGCTGCAGCGTGCCCGCGAGGAGCTGCCCCAGTATGTCGAGGCCATTCGCACGGCCAAGCGCCGCTACGCCGAGACGGAGTCGGGCACGCGGGCCGCCCTCGACGGCTTCCAGGCCGACCTGTCCTGATCATCAGCTTCCGCCCGACCCGGGCGAGACCGGAATGAGGTGCCAGTTCCGTGTCCAGTTCCGCCGACAAGACCGCAGCGGCGTCGGATCCGAGCAGCGAGGACTACGACCCGACCAGCCCGTTCTACGATGTCACCCTCGACCCGTCGTCGATGTTCTACGTCGGCCCGATCGACGACACGGCGCGCTCCGGTGACGACATCCGCGCCGAGGTGACCGCGCAGGTGGAGGACGACCCACTCGCGAGCGCGCTCGCCGAGAAGGAGAAGGACCAGGAGATCCAGAGCCGTTACCTCGACGCGATCTCCGCCGCGCGGCAGGGGCTGGACGAGGGCCTCGAGCTGCGTCCCGCGGGCGAACGCCCCACGACCGTGTGGTTCAACGCGTCGCACGAGCAGATGGTGGAGGTGCTCAACAGCAACGCCGACTCCGCCGCGATCGCCGAGACCTCCGAGGAGTGGGTGCGGCTCGGCAACGAGCTCACCCTCCACCAGCGGGCCGTCGCCGACGCCATCGACGACAGCATGGGGAACTGGACCGGTGAGGGCGGCGACGCGGCGCGCGAGCACCTGACCGAGGTGGCGAAGTGGCTCGGTGTCACGGCGCAGGGCGCCGTGCTCACCGGCCGCCAGCAGCAGATCCACTCGCAGACGCTCAACGAGTCGCAGAAGCAGCTGGCCGCCAACCCGCCGGTGCCGTTCTCGGCGCAGGAGGCGAACGCCCAGCTGATGCAGATCACCGATCCGGTGCAGTACGCGCGGGCCGCGTCGCAGGCGATCCAGACCATGCAGGCGCAGCAGGCGGCGCACGCGCAGGCCGCGCGGATCATGACCCAGTTCGACGACACGGTCGGCACGGCGATCGACATGCCGCTGTTCACGCCACCGCCGAAGCTCGCGACCGCGTCCGCGAGGACGGTCGCGCGGCTGGACTCCCCCGCCGGTGGCGGAGCCGGAGCACCCGGCGCCACGGCGCGCGAGACGCAGCTCGCGTCCGCCCGCCGGGCCACGGCGGGCGAGCCAGCCGAGAGCCTCGGTGGTCCTGGTGGCCCCGCCGCACCGGGCGGCCCGGGCGGTCTCGAGGGCCCTGGCGGTGCGGAAGGTGCGGGCGGCTCCGGCGCTCGACTCGGCGTTGGCGGCGGCGACGGCGTTGGCGACGGCCTGCCCGGTGCCGGCCCGGCGGCGGCAGGCAACGGCGTCGACGTGCCGCCGCTTTCGGACACGCCCGGGACCGGCGGCCAGCCGCTGCCGCTGAGCGCGACCGGCGGCAACGTTGCCGGCGGAGCGAACTTCGACGACACCACGCACAGGTCCAGCACCCCGACCGTGCCCACCCCACCGCCGCTCAAGACACCGGACCTGCCCACGGGCGGCAACGTCGGTGGCGTCGGTCCGGGCGGCATCGGGTCCGGCCCCGGCGGTGTGGGCGGGCCGGGGGTCGTGCCGAACCTGCCCGGCAGGACGACACCGACGTCGTACGTGCCGCCGAACTCGAAGGGCCCCGGGCTCGGGAAGACGCCTGCCCTCGGCTGGGCGGGCGGCGTGAACGGCGACAGCATCTCCAGCAGGCTGGGCGGCCTCGACGGCGGGGGGCCCGGTGGTCCCGCGGGGTCGGCGCCGAAGCTCGGGACCGGTGGCGGCGCGGGTGGTGTCGGCGGGCTCGCCGCGGGAGCGGGCGGCGGCCCCGCGGGTGGCGCCGGGGCAGGCGGTGCCGGCAGCGGCGCGGCCCCTGGCCAGGCCTCGGGTGCGGCCAAGGGCGGTGTTCCTGGCGGAGCCGCGGCGGGCGCCGCGGGTGTCGCCGGTGCGGCCGGTGCGGCCGGTGCGGCGGGTGCGCGTGGCATGCCCGCGGGCATGGCCGGGATGCCCGCCGGCGGCGCCGGCCGTCAGCAGGAGGAGGACAAGGAGCACCGCGTTGCCGGCTACGTCGAGGCCGAGGCGGGCCTCTTCGCCGGTGAGCAGGCGATCGCGCCGCCCGTGATCGGCGACTGGAAGAAGAACAAGGACGAGGACTGGAAGTAGCCGCTGTCAGCGGCCAGCGGCCGGGCGGTAGCGCGACCACACGAGGCCGTCGGCGAGCGTGCGGCTCCCGACGAGGTCGAACCGCGCAGGGGTGGTGGCGCTGCCGCGCCAGTGCCGGTTGCCCGTGCCCGAGGGCAGGCACGGGTGCACGAGCAGGCTCACCTCGTCGAGCAGGCTCGCCTCCAGCAGCGCGCCGAGGAGCGCGCCTCCGCTGTCGACCCGGACGACCCTGGCGCCGTGCCGCTCACCGAGCGCACGGAGCACGGCCGACAGATCCACCCGCTCGCGTCCGGTGACGAGTTCGGGCACGGTGCGCCCGGCGCGCCGGGGCGGGGTGTCCCGTGCGTGCAGCGCCAGCACGTCCGACCAGTGCCCGGCCTCGCGCAGCGCCTCCCACTCCGTGACGCGGCCCCGGCCGTCGACGACGGCGAGCAGCGGTCCACCGTCGGCGGGACCCGGCCGGGGCGCGGAGGCCAGCGCGGGTTCCTGGGCGAGGATCGTGTCGGCGCCGGTGAGCGTGACGTCCTCGTTCCAGGTCGCCGCGAGCTCGTAGTACCGCGCGGCGTCCGGCGCGAAGCCGGTGGTGGCCCCGTCGAGTGCGACGGCGACGTGTGCGACGACGTACGGCTCCTTCGGCACGCAGGCCTCCTTCGGGCTACGGCATCGGGTGCTCGGCGGCGAGCTCCTCGGGTGCCGAGAGGCGCCAGGCCTCGTACACGAGCTCGCCGAGTTCGTCGGCGTCGATGCCCCGGAGGTACACGACGACCCAGCCGAACCCGCCCGCCGTGAACTGCACCTCGAACACGTCGGGCCGTTCGGCGACGAGCGCCGCCTGTTCGGACAGCGTCTGCTTCAGGCCGACGGTCTGCGTCCGCGGCCAGTAGTACCCGAACCGCTTGCCGCGCACGCTGAACGACGTGTAGTCCCTCGCCTTCGCCCGCTCGACCTCGGCAAGGCCGTCGACGATCCGCAAGAACTCCGCGCTCGGCACACCCATGCCGGGCATTCTCGCGCACCCCACCGACAATCCGGTCGCCCACCGCGAGTCGCGCGTCACTCCGGAGTACTGCGAGGACCCTCCAGCTGGAAGTGCCAGACGAGCAGCGCGGGCACTCCGGCGTTGGCGGCCCACGCGGCCTCGGGCACCAGGCCGGCGAGCGACCACGGCCACAGGTCCCACGGCTCCAGTGACACGGAACCGTTGGCGGGTCCCGCATCCGGCTCCCTGGCCGGCGGCCGTGGCTCCTCGCAGCGGCGGACGATCAGCCCGAGGGGCAGCGCGGCGCGCAGGTAGTCGCCCACCAGGTGCCGGTGGGTGACCAGGCGCCTCGGCTCGCCGCCGGGACCGCGCACAGCCGGGACGGATCCGCGTAGCACCGCCTCGGGGTGGATGTCGGCGATGACGAGGTGCCCGCCGGGCCGCAGCACCCTCGCGAACTCGGCCAGCACAGGCCCCAGCTCGGGGGCGTGGGTCAGCGCGAGCGCGCACACCACCAGATCCACGTGGTCGTCGCGCACCGGGAGCTCGCGCAGGTCGCCGAGCCGGAAGTCGCCGTCCGGCACCCGCGTGCGCGCCCGCGCGAGCATGTCCGGCGAGCTGTCCACGCCGAGCACCCGGTGCCCACGCTCGGCCAGCAGGCGCGCGTACCGGCCGGTGCCGCACGCCGCGTCCAGTGCGACGCCGGCCGGCAGCCGGTCGAGGATCTCGATGACCACGGGCTCGTCGAGGTCGAACGCGGCGTTGCCGGGCGCGTCGTAGGCCGGTGCCCACGCGCGGTAGCCCTCGACCGTGCCGACCCGCTCGACGTCCACGGCGGCGTTCGCGAGCCGCTCGTCGGCGAGCAGCTCGCGCACCTCGGCGATGCGGGAGGCCACGAATGCCTGGTCGTACTCCCCTGAGAACGCGCGCAGCAGACCGAGTCCCTCGATGCCCAGCAGGTACGCCAGCGGGTGCTCGTGGATCACGGGCCCGAGGCTAGCGAGGAAGATTCGGTGGTGTCACACGGTTTTCCGGTCACTCATCCGGACGCCTGGATGGTTGGCCCTGACGTTGACCGCGGCGAGGGCCACCGTCCGCTCGATCCGCCGCCGCCGGGTCTCCGGCTTCTTCGCGCGTGCGATCCATTCCAGGATCAGCCGCCGGGACGACGGTGGGAAAGCGCGGAAGTTCCGGCGCGCGGCCTCGTCGGCTTCCAGCGCCTCCCGCAGGTCGTCCGGCACCCCGGCGCTCGCCTCGTCGGGCACGACCTGCCACGTGCCCTTCGCCTTGGCCGACTCGATCATCACGGCGCCGGGCTCGGCCATCAGGCCCCGCTCGATCATCCGCGTGGCCCGCTCCCGGTTGACCCGGCTCCACGTGCTGTGCGGGTCGCGCGGGGTGAACCGCAGCAGTGTGCTCCGGGAGTCCCGTTTCCTTGCCTGGCTGTCGATCCAGCCGAAGCACAGCGCCTGCTCGATCGCCTCGGCGTAGCGCACGCCCGGTATCCCACTGCCCTTGCGCGGGATGACGAGCCAGATCTCCTTCCGCGACAGGTGGTTTCCGGCCAGCCACTCCCGCCAGTCCGCGACGGTCTCGGGGTGCACGGTGTTCACGTCACGCCCCCGTCCGTGCCGCGAGGACATCGAGGTAGTGCTCGTTGTACATGACGCCGAGGACGTTGCCGAACGGGTCGGTCACCGACGCCGTGACGAACCCCGGTCCGCGCTCGATCGGTCGCTCGTGCTCGGTGGCGCCGAGGGCCAGCAGGCGGTCGAACGCGGCGTGCACGTCGTCGACGGCCCAGTAGACCAGCCCCGCACCCGCGCCCCCTGGCTTGTCCTGCACATACCTCCGGTCGAGCAGGCCCAGCTCGGCCAGGTAGTCGCCGATGCGGTACTCCAGGTAGGCCACGTCGTCGCCGTCGGATTTCTCGAAGTACGGCTCGACGCCGAGCAGTTCGGTGTACCAGCGCCGCGCGGCGGCGAGGTCGTCCGCGAAGTAGGTGACGGTGGTGAGTCCTCGCAACATCGGTCCGGTCCTTTCGTCGGTGCTCGCTGACAATTCCCATGCTCGCGCCTGAAGTGCTCACCAACTGAGCACTTTCTCGGGGAAACTGGACACCATGCGCGCAGACCGCCTCGTCGCCGCCCTGCTCCTCATGCAGGCCAAGGGCCGGGTGACCGCGGCCGAGCTGGCCGCTGAGCTGGAGGTGTCGGTCGCGACAGCCCGCCGCGATCTGGAGGCACTGTCCAGCGCGGGCATCCCGGTGTATCCCCAGCCGGGCCGGGGCGGCGGCTGGTCCCTCATCGGGGGTGCCCGCACCGACCTGAGCGGGCTGTCGTCAGCCGAGGCGCAGGCACTCTTCCTGCTGGTCGGACCCGCGGCCGCAGTCTCGGACGAGGCCAAGGCCGCGCTGCGCAAGCTCGTGCGCGCGCTGCCGACCACACTGCGCGCCGACGCCGAGGCCGCCGCGGGCGCGATCATGATCGACTCGACGCGGTGGGGCGAGCGGGACCGCGACCGGCCCGAGGTCGTCGGCCTGCTGCAGACAGCCGTGGTGCGCAGGCGCAGGGTACGGCTGACCTACACCAACAGCGCCCGCGAGCGCACCGAGCGGCTGGTCGACCCCTGGGGCCTGGTGGACAAGGACGACGTCTGGTACCTGATCGCGGGAACCGAGCGCGGGCAGCGGACCTTCCGCGTCGACCGGATCGCCGTGGCCGAGCCGACCGACGAACCGGCCGAGCGTCCCGACGACTTCGCACTGGCGGCGGCGTGGGAGCGGGTGGTCGGCGAGGTGGAGCAGCGGCGCTCGCGCACCTGGGCGACCGTGCTCATCGACCAGCGGTT
This sequence comes from Prauserella sp. PE36, assembly GCF_003311655.1. Classification (NCBI taxonomy): domain Bacteria; kingdom Bacillati; phylum Actinomycetota; class Actinomycetes; order Pseudonocardiales; family Pseudonocardiaceae; genus Prauserella; species Prauserella sp. PE36. The sequence goes on from NZ_QEQT01000050.1 coordinate 188,245, forward strand.
CGTGCCGATCCTGCGCGACCAGTTCGGACGGCACTGCCACACCGACGGCGAGCCGGACGGCGGCCGCGCGCGAGTCCGGCTCGCCGCGCCGACGGCGCTGGACATCGCCCGCCACCTCGCTGGCTGGGGAGCCCTCGTGGAGGTGGTGGAGCCCCCGTCGGTGCGCACCGAGCTGGCCCGCATCGGCGCCGAACTCGCCACCCTCTACCCGCCCCCAAGGCCACCTTTGTCGCGTTGAACGCAACAAAGGTGGCCTTGGGGGCCGACGGGGGCGACGGGGCTGACAGGCGACTTTGCTGTTTTGGCAAGGGGTTTTGTCGGGTTGGCAGGTGAAGGGGCACAGTGGCTACGGAGGTGGACACACATGAATCAGCCCGATCCGTTCACACCCGCCACGGAGAACCTGATCTGCGAGCTCGTCATGGGCGAGCGGCGCCACGGACTCTGACCGGAAGGACACGATGGACGCACAGTTCTGGGACGAGCGGTACTCCAGCCGCGACCAGCTCTTCAGCGGCAGACCCAACGGCGTGCTCGTCACCGAGGTCTCCGGCCTGCCGCCGGGGCAGGCACTCGACGTGGGCTGCGGCGAGGGCGGCGACGCGATCTGGCTGGCCCGGCGCGGCTGGCGGGTCACCGCACTCGACATCTCGACCGTGGCGCTGCGGCGTGCCGCCAAGGCCGCGGCCGACGCCGGTGTGGCCGACCGCATCGCGTGGACGCGCACGGACCTGGCCGTGACGCACCCGCCCGCGCAATGCTTCGACCTGGTCTCGGCGCAGTACTTTCCGCTGCTGCGGCGCGACGGCGACGCCGCGCTGCGGGGCCTGCTGGCGGCGGTCGCACCGGGCGGCATCCTGCTCGTCACCGGTCACGACACGGCGGACTGGCCGGCACCCGAGGAGGGCGGCCACGACCCGCGCGACTTCTTCCTGCCATCCGACATCGCCGCGCTCCTCGGCGACGAGTGGACCATCGAGGTCGACGAGACGCGGGCCCGCGTCGACCCGGCCCCGGAGGGCACCCGGCACGCCCGTGACACGGTACTCCGGGCCCGCAGGCGGCCCGCCTGAGCCTGAGCCTCCTCCGAGTGCTTTTTGCCGTTCGCGTAGGGGAGGGCGAAAGCTGATCGGCGCACGAGAGCCGAGCCGTATAGGTCGTTATACGGCTCATTCGGGGCGGATCGTGGCGTGGAGGAGCGTGTCCACGCGCCTGCCGCCGATCTCCTGATGGCTGCGCAGCATCCCTTCCCGCTCGCGCGGTCCGCGCCTGCGGACAGGCGTGCCGATCGTGGACACGTGAGGGTCGGTCCGGGGTCGGGGGCCATCTCCACGTCGTGCTCCTCGAAGGCCCGCAGCCGCACACCGTCGAAGGCCCGCACCGTGGTCGGATGGGCCAGCGGTCCCGTGGTCATGACGGGATCCTCCAAGGACCCCGGGTGGGACATGCCACAACGGTCTGTACGCATGTCGACTGAATGTTCAGCATGCGTACGGCACATCGACGGAGGAGGTTCGTTGACCACCCTCAACGACGACGGTGGCGCACCGTCGCGGTTCGCGCACCGGTTCGAACGGCCGGCCCGACCGCTCACCGGACCACGCGACGTACTGCGCGACACGACCACCGAGACGGCCACCAACGGCCTCATCGGCATCGTGTTCTCCGCGACCGGACCCGTCGCGGTGATCCTCGCGGTCGGCGCACAGGGCGGCCTCTCCCCCGCGCAGCTCGCCTCGTGGATCTTCGGCGTCTTCCTGCTCAACGGCCTGCTCACCGTGCTGGCGTCCTGGCTCTACCGGCAGCCGCTGGCGTTCTTCTGGACCATCCCCGGCGCCGTCGTGGTCGGAGGCTCCCTCGACCACCTGCCGTGGCCGCAGGTCGTCGGAGCTTTCGTCGCCACGGCGCTGCTGATCCTCGTGCTCGGGCTCACGGGCTTGGTGCGCACTGTCATGGCGGCCCTTCCGATGCCGGTGGTCATGGCGATGGTCGCGGGCGTCTTCCTCCGCTTCGGCCTCGACCTCGTCCACTCGCTCGGACTGGACCCCGGCATCGCGGTGCCGATGGTGGCGGTCTTCCTGCTGCTGTCGGCGTTTCCCGCGCTCGGCCGCCGGATCCCGCCCATCCTCGGCGCCCTCGTGGTCGGGGCGGTCGCCGTCGCCGTGTCCGGCCGGTTCACGCCCGACACAGAGAGCACCACCTGGTTCGCCTCGCCTCTCCTGCAGGCGCCGCAGTTCTCGTGGCAGGCGATCCTCGAGCTGGTGGTCCCGCTCGCCGTCACCGTCCTCGTCGTGCAGAACGGTCAGGGCGTGGCCGTGTTGCGCCAGGCCGGGCACGAGCCACCGACGAACGTCTCCACTGTCCTGTGTGGACTCTGGTCGCTGCCCGCCGCGTTGTTCGGAGCCGTGTCGACCTGCCTCACCGGACCCACCAACGCACTGCTCGTGGCATCCGGCGAACGCGGGCGCCAGTACACCGCGGCCATCGTGTGCGGCCTGCTCGCCATGCTGGTGGGCCTGTTCGCGCCCGCGTTCGTCCGCCTCATGCTCGCAACGCCCGAGTCGTTCATCGCGGTGCTGGGCGGGCTTGCCATGCTCCGCGCGCTGCAGACCGCGTTCGTCACCGCGTTCCGCTCGCGGTGCACCCTCGGCGCACTCGTCGCCTTCCTGGTGACCGTCTCCGGCGTCTCGCCGCTGAACCTCAGCGCCGCGTTCTGGGGCCTCGTCGCCGGGGTCGCCATCTCATTGCTGCTCGAACGGGCCGACTACGCCGCCGAGCGCTCATGAGCCCCGGCGCGCGGCCAGCTCGGCCCGCGAGCGGATGCCGAGCTTCGCGTAGATCCGCGTCAGGTGGTACTGGACCGTCTTGGTGGACAGGAAAAGCTCGGCCGCGACCTCCCGGTTGGACAGTCCACTCGCAACGAGCTGCGACACCGCCTCCTCCTGCGGCGTGAGCTCGCCGAGCCCACGTTCCGTCCTCGGCACGTGCACGCCACCCGCCTTCAGCTCGCGGTCGCAGCGCGCGACGTAGGTCGTCGCGCCGAGCGCCGCGAACGTCTCTCGCGCGGTGGTGAGCACGGTGTCGGCGTCCCTGCGTTTGCCCGCTCGGCGCAGGATCTGGCCGTAGGCGAAGTTCACGCGCGCGCTGTCGTAGCGCAGCGGCAGGTCCTCCAGCAGCTCCAGCGCCGCTTCGAACGCCTCGCGCGCCTGGTCCAGCTCACCCTGACTGCCCAGGAGCCTGCCGCGCGCCGCGCCGAGCCGCGCCCGAGCCGAACCGGGGCCACGGCCGGCGGCGAGGGCCTCCTGCCGGGTCAGGAACGTGTCCGCCTCTGCGTACCTGCCCTCCAGCACGAGTGCGTGCGCGTACATGTCGGCCCACGGCCACTGGCCCGGCTGGTCGACACCGCCGCCCGCCCACGGCTGCGTGAGCGGGCGCAGCGCCCGCAGCACCCCGGCGGAGTCCGCCCGCGCCTCGGCCACGTGCGCGCGGGCCAGGTACGACGGCACGCGCATAATCTCGTAGTCCTGCGGCCCCGCGTCGGCTCGGCGCAGCGCCAGCTCGGCGTCGTCCCAGTCGCCGCGCAGCGCGTGCACGGCGACGGCCGTCCAGTACAGCAACGGACCCGCCAGCACGATTCCGGCCCGGTCGAGCAACGGCGTCGCCTCCCGTACCGTGCGCACCGCGTCGTCCCAGTCCCCCGTGAGGAACTGCGCCCGCGCGAGCCAGGCCCTTGCCCACAGCGAGATCCGCGTCGAGCCGCCGAGGAACGTGGTGGGCACCGAGCTCTCCAGGTCGGCCCTCGCGTCGTCGACCGCGTCGACCATGAGGCTGAGCCAGCCCCGGCCCATCAGGATCCGCTGGGCCTGCGCACCGTGCTGCACGCGCTCGGCCAGCTCGGCGTAAGCGGCGAGCGCTTCGGCCGCCCGGCCCGCGGCGGCGAGGCCGAGCCCCCGGATCGCGGCCGCCTCGACGCCCGCGGGCGCGTCCTCACCCGCCAGCGCCACGGCCTGGTCCGCCCACGACACCAGTTCCTCCGGGCGGAGGCGGGACAGCGAGTGCAGCACGTAGCGCTGGCAGATCGACGCGGCGACGTCCGGCTCGCGCTCGGTGTTCACCAGATCCCAGGCCCGGCCGAGCCGGTTCTCGGCCTCCGCGGCGCGGCCCCGCACGATCGCGAGGTAGCCCAGCACGGCGTTGCGCAGCGGCGTCTCCCGCAGGCTTTCCACCTCGGGAACCAGAGCCGCCGCCGCGAACGCGTCACCCGCGCCGATCAGGGCGTCGACGGCCCTCGTGAGCCTGCTCTCGCGCTTGAGACGGTCCTCGGTGAGCCTGCTCGCGTCGTTGAGCAGCGAGGCCGCCACGCCCCACGCGCCCTCGGCCGCCCGCTCGGCGGCGAGCGCGTCGAGCCGGTCGGCCACGTCCGGGTCGGGCATCGGCGAGGCGGCGACCAGCAGCCGCATCCGGCGCACCGGGTCGTCGATGAGGTCGGCGGCCCTGCGGTGGGCGCGCGCCGCCGCGGCGGGTCCCATCGCGGCGAGCACGGCGGCCCTGACCATCGGGTCCGGCGGGCCGATCTCGGTGAGGCCGCGGCCGCCGAACTCCACGAGCCGGGCGGCGACCGCCTCGTCCAGCGCGGGCAGCACGTCTCCTGGCACCCCGGCGAGCAGCGCGGCGTCGCGCACGGTGGTGCCGGGTCCGAGCACGGCCGCGGCCTCGGCCAGCCCACGAGCCTCCGGCGAGCACCCGGCCAGCGCCGTGCGGACACTGGCCGCCACGGCGGCCGGAGCGGGCAGCGCCGGGTCGAACCGGGCCCACGTCGTCCTCGGCACCTCAGCCAGCAGCTGCCCGATATGCCGCGCGACGCCGCCGGTGTGCCACCACAGCCGTTCCGCCATCGACGGGTGCAGCAGGACGCCGCGCGCGGCGGCGAGCTCCCCCACCTCGGGCGGGGTGAACGGCTCCACGGTGATCGCGTGGTCCGCGACCCGGTGCAGCAGCTCCAGCGCGGGCGCGGGGACGTCCGGATCGCCGGTGACGGCGGTGGCGAGCACGAGCAGCCGCGTGTCCCGGTGGTGACGGACCGCGGAGGCCAGCGCCTGCAGCGACGGCTGGTCGGCCCAGTGCGCGTCGTCCACCACGGCGAGCACGGTGCCGCCAGCGGACTCGGCGTTCCGGGCGATCGCGGAGGACACCTCGACGGCCCCGCCGCGGCTGGATTCGCCGATGAGCTGGCCCACGACGCCGTAGGCCCGGTCCCGTTCCCACTCCGCGCCCGTGGCACGCAGCAGCGGTCCGTGGTGACGGGCCGCCAATGCGTCGGCGAGCGTGGTCCTTCCGACCCCCGCCTTGCCGCTGACCAGCACGAACGCGGACCCGTGCTCGGCGGCGCCGTGCAGCAGGCGCTCCAGCTCGCCGAGTGCGGCGTCGCGGGCGATCAGCGGAGGGCGGGGGCGGACCACATGGTCACCCTAGGCCGTGCCTGCGGGAACTCTTCCGGCGCGAGCGGGATCGGCGCGGCGGCTGCCAAGGCGAGGACGAGCCTCGCACCGGCCGTTCTCGGCTCGTCCGGCGACGTGGTCGCGGCAGCGCCAGGATGCGTCAGGCTCGGCCTAAGCGGGATGCGGCGTCCCGGCCGCCGGCGCCGTCACGGGCAGGTCGTCCTCGGCGTGCCGCGAGCGGGGCACCAGCGCCGTGACGACCGCCGCGGCGAGCGCTATGGCGGCGAACAGGTAGAACGCCGTGGCGCCCCCGAGCCCCGCACCGACGAGCACGCCGCCGACCACCGGCCCGACGATGCCGCCGAGCCTGCCGAACCCGGCGCACCACGCGACCCCGGCCGCGCGTGCCCTGGTCGGGTAGTAGTTGGACACCAGGCCGTAGACGAGCACCTGGGTGCCGATCGTGCCGACCCCGGCCACCGCGACCGCGAGCAGGAGCGCGCCCAGCGGCAGGCTCAGCGGCAGCAGCGCGAGCGTGCAGGCGGCGAGCACGAACGTGGTGGCCACGACGCGCTTGGCCCCGGCCCGGTCGGCCCACAGCGACGCGAGCAGGCCACCGACGATGGCGCCGAAATTGAGCACGAGCAGGAAGGTCAGCGAGTAACTCTTGTCGTAGCCGTTGTCGGCCATGATCTGCGGCAGCCAGGTGTTGAGGCCGTAGGTGAGCAGCAGCCCGGCGAAGCTCATCGTGCCCAGCAGCAGTGTCGGAAGCGCCAGCGACCTCGTGGCCAGCGCGGGGAAACCGACGCGGGCGGTCCCGGCCGGTCGGCCTGGCTCAGCGGACAGCGCGATGCCGGTGCGCTCGGCGAGGGCCTTCGCCTGCTCGACCCTGCCCCGCGAGGCGAGCCACTTCGGCGACTCCGGCAGCTTCACCACGGCCAGCGGGAGCACCAGCACGATCGGCAGCGCGCCGACCCAGAACAGCCCGCGCCAGCCGACCGCGTCGGCCAGGACGAGCGCGAGGAGCGCGGCAAGCACGCCGCCGGCGGGCACTCCACTGTAGACGATCGCGTTGAGCCGGTTCCGCCGTCCCGGCGGGGCGAACTCCGCCACGAGCGCCCCGACCGTGGCCACCAGCGCGCCGACCCCGATGCCGGTCAGGAATCGGCCGATTCCGAAGGTGACGACGTTCTGGGTCAGCGCGGTCGCGCCCATCCCGATCGAGAACCAGGCGAGGTTGATCAGCATGATCCTGCGGCGCCCGATCCAGTCGCCGAGTGCGCCCGCGGCCAGTGCCCCCACGAGGACACCGACGAGTGCGTAGCTGCCGAGCGCGCCCGCCTGGCCGGGCGTGATCGCCCCGAGCTGGGAGGGATCGGCGAGCAGGGTGGGCAGCACGGTGCCGTAGACGACGAGGTCGTATCCGTCGAAGACGAGCGCGACGGTCGACAGTGCGACCACCCAGGACACGGTGCGCTGACGCCGGCGCGTCATTGCGTCGGTTTCGGACATGAGGAACTCCCCGGGAGTGTTGGAGGGGGCGGGAGGGCGGCCACGGGCTGAGGCCGCCCGGGCGGCGCGAGGCCGCACAACTGCGAGGGCGGGCGGACCGGTGTCAGCCGAGGTCGCCGCCCGCCACCGGCAGGACGGTGCCGGTGATGTAGGACGCCTCGTCGGAGGCGAGGAAGGCGATCGCGGCGGCCTGCTCGTCGAGCGTGCCGTAGCGCTTCATCAGCGACGTGCTCACGGTCTGCTCGATGTGCGCCTGGAACCAGGTCTGCTCCTGCTCGGTTTCCAGTGCCGAGCCGCCGCGGGAGATCCGGCGCGGCGGCGCCTCGGTGCCACCGGGAGCGGTCGCGACCACCCGGATTCCCGCGTCGGCGCACTCGAAGGCGAGCGAGGCGGTGATGGCGTTGATGCCGCCCTTCGCCGCCGAGTACGGGATCCGGTGGATGCCGCGCGTCGCCGCGGACGACACGTTGACGATCACGCCGCGGCCCCGCTCCGTCATCGACGGCAGGGCGGCCCGGCAGGAGAACAGGGTCGTCATCAGCGAGCGCCGGATCTCCGCCTCGATCTCCGCCGGGGTGAACTCGGTGAAGGGCTTGAACCAGATCGCCCCGCCGACGTTGTTGACGAGCACGTCGATCCGGCCGTAGCGCGCGAGCGTGGCCTCGGCCACCTCCTGGGCCCCCTCCCACGTCTCCAGATCGGCGAGCACCGGCAGTGCCTCGCCGGTCAGCTCATCGGCCAACTCGGTGACGAGGCCGGCGCGGTCGGCGAGCACCACCGTGCCGCCCTCCGCGCTGATCCGCCTGGCCACGCGCTCACCGATGCCCTGTGCCGCGCCGGTGACCACCACGACCTTGCCGTCGAAGCGGCCGGGGGTCACGAACGCGCGCGCACGCGACGGCCTCGCGTCGTCCATGGCCCTGCGCGTGGTGGTCTTCGCACGCTCGGCGTGCTCGACGACCAGCCTGCGGGCCGTGGTGCGGTCCCCCGCCTCGAACGCGGTGACGATGTCGAGGTGGTCCTGCGTGCACCGGGGATGGCACCACGTCGCGTCCCGCAGGGTCTCCTCCATGTGCCCCTGCACGCCGAGCGCGCGGTAGGCCTGGAGCAGGTGCTCGTTGCCGGTGAGGGTGAACAGGTAGTCGTGGAAGGCAGCGTTGGTCTCGGTGAACGCGGCGGCGTCGACGAACCGGTCGCCGTCCACATAGGGCACGGTCGCCTCGGCGAGCAGCCGGTAGCCCGCGAGCTGCTGCGACGAGAGCCTGCCGATCACGAGCTCCAGCGCGCCCAGCTCGAGTGCCCGCCTCGCCTCGAACACGGCATCCGACTCGTGCACCGACGGGTGCTCCTCGCCGATCTCGTAGCTGCCCTCCGGCTGGGGCGCCACGAGCGGCGCGAGATCGTCGGGCGCGGGCAGCATCTCCTGACCCGCGACGGCGCGGGCGTTGCCCGCGGGCAGCAACGCCTCGCCGGAGGTCAGGGAGCGGGTACCCGTGCCCTCGCCGGGCCAGATCGCCTGTCCGGCCACGGTTCTCGCCGCGGCGGCCTCCTCGGTGGCCGTGCGCACCGCGCCCGCGCCCAGGGGGCTCAGCGCCACGGGCTCGAAGATCCGCTGCCCCGCCAAGGCCCTGCCCTCTCCCTCGGTCACCGGGCGCACCGGCTCGGGTTCGGGCACCGCTTCCACCACGGGTTCCGGCGCGGCGGCGGGTTCCGGCTCGGCCATGGTCTCCACCACCACGGGCTCGGCCTGGGCGGACGCACTGGAGAGCGCGAACTTCTCGTAGTAGAACCCGGTCGGCTCCACTCCCCGCTCGGTGAAGTGCGCGCGCACCGCCTCGACCATGGGCGGCGGCCCGCACAGGTACACCGCCACGTCCCCACCGTGCAGGTGCTCGTCGCCGATCAGGCTCGTCACATAGCCCTTGTTGGGCGCGGAGCTGTCCGGGTCGGCGACGCAGTAGTCCCAGGTGAACCCGTCTACCTGCGCGGCCAGCTCGGCGAGCGTGTCCAGCTCCACCAGGTCGTCGTCGGTGCTCACGCCGTAGATGAGGTGCGCGGGCCGCGCCGAGCCCGTGGCCCGGAGCGTGCGCACGATCGACAGGATCGGCGCCAGGCCGGTGCCACCGGCCAGCAGCAGCACGGGCCGGTCGGCCTCACGCAGGAAGAAGCTGCCGTTGGGGCCGGTGAAGGTGAGCTCGTCGCCCGCGCTCGCCCGCTCGGTGAGGTAGTCCGACATCGCGCCGCCGGGCGTGAGCTTCACCAGGAAGGTCAACGACTTGTCGTCCGGCGCGTTGCTGAACGAGTACGACCGCGTCTCCCCGGTGCCGGGCACCTCGATGTTCACGTACTGGCCGGGCAGGAAGGCCAGTTTGTCCCGGCCGGGGGTCTCCACGGTGAGCGCGAACGTCGTCGGCGAGAGCCGGTCCAGCGCGGTCAGGGTCGCGGGGTAGGTCGCCGCCTCGGTCTTGGCGACCGCCGACGTGCTCGCGATCTGCAGCACCAGGTCCGACGTCGGCTTCATGCTGCACGGCAGCACGTAGCCGCGCCGCGCCTCGTCGTCGGAAAGGGCGTCCTCGATGTAGGTCCCGCCGTCGTAGGTGCCCGACTCGCAGAACGCCTTGCAGGTTCCGCACGCGCCGTCCCGGCAGTCCAGCGGGATGTTGATCCGCTGGCGGTACGACGCGTCGGCGACCGTCTGGTCCTCCGCGCACGTGATGAAGCGGGTGACACCGTCCTCGAAGGACAGTGCGACCTGGTAAGTCATGATCCCTCCCTGGGACCGGGGTCATTCCGCAGCGGCGGAGCCGCTTGCACATGCGCCGTCAGCTTGCGCCGCCGCGGGTTCTGGTTCCGCCACCCGCACCGCAACGCAAGCCGCTCCGGACAGTTGTCAGAAGTGGTAGATGTCGACGACGTGGTGGATGTAGTCGTTCTTCAACACCACGGTCTTGCGGCGGATGAGCGGCGATTCGCCGGAGAAGTCGATGGTGTAGAACGAGGTCCCGTAGTACGGATCCACCGTCTTGTACCGGAAGTACATGGTGTGCCAGTTGAACCGCACGTCCACGAGGTCGCCCCGCCGCTCGATGAGCTCGACGTTGCTGATGTTGTGGCTCGTGCGCGGCTCCGGGATCGACGTCGCGCTGGAGCGCTCCGTGCGGATCCGGAACACCCGGTCCTCGAGCCCGCCCTTGTTCGGGTAGTAGATCAGCGAGACGTCCGTCTGCGGGTTCTCGGTCAGCAGGTCGTCGTCGCCCCACGAGGGCATCCAGTACACGACGTCGTCGGCGTAGCAGTCCAGCCACTTCTCGAACTCGCGGTCGTCGAGGTAGCGCGCCTCCCGGTAGAGGAACTGCTCGATGTCGTTCTGGGTGATGGTCTTCGTCGTGCTGGCGCTGGTGGCGGTGTCGGCGGTGACAGTCATCGGATACTCCTCAGGCGGTGGCGGCAGGCAGCGTGTCGTCCTCTTCGGACCGCGCCCGTTCGCGGGCGATCGCCTCGCGCATGGTCTGCGCCCAGAAGCCGTGCTGTACGGGGTAGAGGCCCTCGTCCTCGTTCTTCTGGCCCGCGGAGATGACGCCGGTCATGCCGAGCGTCCGCGCGACCTCGTCCGGCCCGGTCAGCCAGTGCTCGGCGCCGCGGCTCATGTCGTTCCACGGCGCGGCCGAAGCACGGAACGTCAGCTGGCAGGAGCGGAACTCCTCCAGGTCGTCCGGGGTGGCCATGCCGGAGGCGTTGAAGAAGTCCTCGTACTGGCGGATCCGCCACGCGCGGGCTTCGGCGCTCTCGCCCTTCGGCGCGATGCAGTAGATGGTGACCTCGGTCTTGTCCGGCGCGATCGGCCGGAAGTGCCGGATCTGCGTGGAGAACTGGTCCATCAGGTACACGTTCGGGTACAGGCACAGGTTCCGGGAGCCCTTGACCATGAACTCGCCCTTGGCGTCGCCGAACTCGCGCTTCAGCTCGTCCATCTTGTTCCACAGTGGACGGTCTTGCGGGTTGCCCGCCCACGTCCACAGGCACAGGTGACCCTGCGGGAACGACCAGTAGCCGCCACCGGACTTGCCCCAGCTGCCCGCGTCGAGCGTCTTCGTGTCGTTCTTGGAAGCACCGGTGCCGCGTCGCGCCGTGGTGGCCGCGTAGTTCCAGTGCGTCGCGGTGACGTGGTAGCCGTCGGCGCCGTTCTCGGCCTGCACCTTCCAGTTGCCGTCGTAGGTGTAGGTGGAGGAGCCGCGCAGCACCTCGAGACCTTCCGGCGACTGGTCCACGAGCATGTCGATGATCTTGGTTGTGTCGCCGAGGTGCTCGGCTAGCGGCAGGACGTCGGGGTTGAGGCTGCCGAAGAGGAACCCGCGGTAGCTGTCGAAGCGGGCGACCCGCGTCAGGTCGTGCGACCCGTTCGCGTTGAACGACGGGGGGTAGCCGGCGCCGTCGGGGTCCTTGACCTTGAGCAGCTTGCCGTCGTTGCGGAAGGTCCAGCCGTGGAACGGACAGGTGAGGGTCGACCGGTTGTCGGTCTTGCGGCGGCAGATCATCGCGCCGCGGTGTGCGCACGCGTTGATCAGGCAGTGCAGCTCGCCGTCCTTGTCACGGGTGATGACCACCGGCTGCCTGCCGATATAGGTCGTGAAGTAGTCGCCGGGGTTGGGGAGCTGGCTCTCGTGCGCCAGGTAGATCCAGTTGCCCTCGAAGATGTGCTTCATCTCGAGCTCGAAGATCTCCTCGTCGGTGAAGATCCGACGATTCGCCCGGTAGATCCCGGCCTCCCGGTCCTCGATGACGGCGTCGGCGAGGACGGCGGAGAGGCGATCGAGCGTGTCAGTCATGAGTCCTCCACGGTGGCCTTGATCGGCTTTGACCGGCCTCCAGCGGCCGGGGGCCGCCGTGGCGTGTTCCCCTGACCATGACAGCGGGTGGCAGCAGTCACACCGGGCGAATACCTAGTCCTGACCTAGGGTGCTATTAATCGATAGCATCGATCAATCACTCGAAAATCGCTCCTTGTCTTGACTCAATATCGGTACCTACGGTGAATCAATCGAGGCCACCGGTACGTCGACGTGGAGCCAGAGGAGGTCCGGCGATGGAACTGCGTCACCTGCGCTACTTCGCCGCGGTGGCCGACACCTGCCACTTCGGCAAGGCCGCGGAACGCCTGCACATGGCCCAGCCCGCGCTGTCCCACGCCATCCGGCAACTGGAGGCGGAGCTGGGCGCGCCCCTGTTCACCCGCACGACGCGGCAGGTCCGGCTCACCCCCGCAGGCGAGTACCTCCTCGCGGAGGCCCGCAGGGTGCTCGACACGGTCGAGCAGAGCATGCAGGGCGTGCGCCGGATCGCCGACGGCAGGCTCGGGATCGTCCGGGTCGGCTTCACCGGCACCTCGGCGTTCTCGCAGCTGCCCCGCATCGCCCGCGCGGTCAAGCGGGACGTGCCCGAGGTCGCCCTGGAGGTCCACGCCGACCTGCTCACGCCCGACCAGTGCGACGGATTGCGCACCGGCTCGCTCGACATCGGTGTGCTCCGCCCGCCGGCCAGCGGCGAGGGCATCGAGCTGCGCACGATCGAGGTGGAACCGCTGATCCTCGCCGTGCCCGCCGACCACCGGCTCGCGATCGAACCCGAGGTCTCGATGGCCGACCTGCGCACCGAGGGCTTCATCGTCTACACCAGCAAGGACTCCGTGGTGAACGACGCCGTGCAGCGCAGCTGCCAGGCCGCGGGGTTCACGCCACAGCGCGAGCACGAGGCCGCGGGCACGGCCGTGCTGCTCGCGCTCGTCGCGGGCGGACTCGGGGTCGCGGTCCTGCCCGCCTCGGCCCGCGCGCTGCCGCTGGCGGGCGTGGTGTTCCGCGACCTCACCGACGCGGGCAGCGTCGAGCTGGCGCTCGCCTGGCGCGCCGACAACGACTCCCCCCTCGTGCGGTCGGTCCTCGACGTGCTCGAAACCGCCATCTCCACCGAACCACACCCCTTCGAGGTCAGCCGATGAAGATCACCAGCGTGGAGGCGATCCCCTTCGCCATCCCGTACCGCAAGCCGCTCAGGTTCGCCTCCGGCGAGGTGCACGTGGCCGAGCACGTCCTCGTGCGCGTGCACACCGACGACGGCATCGTCGGCGTGGCCGAGGCCCCGCCCCGCCCGTTCACCTACGGCGAGACGCAGGCCGGCGTGATCGCGGTGATCGAAAAGATCTTCGCGCCGCAGGTGGTGGGGCTGAGCCTGCTGGAGCGCGAGACGATGGCGACCAGGCTCTCCCGCACCGTCGGCAACCCCGCGGCCAAGGCCGCCATCGACATGGCCGTGTGGGACGCGCTCGGCCGCACGCTCGACGTGCAGGTCACCGAGCTGCTCGGCGGCTACACCGATCGGATGCGCGTGTCGCACATGCTCGGCTTCGACGAGCCGGCCGCGATGGTCGCCGAGGCGCAGCGCATGCGCGAGCAGCACGGCATCACCACGTTCAAGGTGAAGGTCGGCCGGCGCCCCGTGGGACTCGACACCGCCGTGGTGCGCGCCCTGCGTGAGGGACTCGGCGACGACATCGAGCTGTACGTCGACGGCAACCGCGGCTGGACCGCCTCGGAGTCGGCCATGGCGATGAAGGAGATGTCGGACCTCGGCCTGCTCTTCGCCGAGGAGCTCTGCCCCGCCGACGACGTGCTGGGCAGGCGCTGGCTCGTCTCCCAGCTCGACGTGCCGTTCATCGCCGACGAGTCCGCCGTCACCCCGGCCGACGTGACCAGGGAGGTGCTGGGCGGCTCCGCCACGGCGATCAGCATCAAGATCGCCCGCACCGGCTTCACGCATTCGCAGCGCGTGCACCACCTCGCCGAGGGCCTCGGCCTTGAGGTCGTGATGGGCAACCAGATCGACGGCCAGCTGGGCTCCATGTGCACGGTCGCGTTCGGCTCGTCGTACCAGCTCACCTCGCGCCGCGCGGGCGAGTTGTCGAACTTCCTCGACATGAGCGACGACCTGCTCACCGAGCCGCTGGAGATCCACGACGGCGAGCTCACCATCCGTCCCGGCGCGGGGCTCGGGGTCGAGATCGACCCGGACAAGCTCGCCCGCTACCGCCAGGACACCTGAACCCCACCCCCGAGGAATCAAGGAGGATCCCCATGACCGCCACCCACCACGCCCCGGCGCCGTCCGCCGCGGACTCCGGCGCCAGCGCCACCGAGCGGTTCAAGTCGGACAAGTACGCCAACGTCGCTGACACCCCCAAGGAGCGCGTGTCGCTGCTGGCCCGCGAGGTGCTCGAGGCAGTGCACTCGACCATCCGCAGGCACAAGGTCACCTACGACGAGTACAACGCCCTCAAGGCGTGGCTGATCAGCGTCGGTGAGGACGGCGAGTGGCCGCTGTTCCTGGACGTGTGGGTCGAGCACGTCGTCGAGGAGGTCGCCACCGAGCACCGCGAGGGCAACAAGGGCACCATCGAGGGCCCGTACTACGTGCCCGGCGCGCCGGAGCAGGGCTCACGCGGCTCGGTGCCGATGCGCGACGACGAGCCGGGCACGCCGCTGGTGTGGACCGGCCGCGTCACCTCCACCGACGGCAGCGTCCTCGACCAGGCCAAGGTCGAGCTGTGGCACGCCGACGCCGAGGGCCTGTACTCGCAGTTCGCGCCAGGCATCCCGGAGTGGAACCTGCGCGGCACCTTCTCCGTGGACGCCGACGGCCAGTTCGAGATCAACACCGTCCGCCCCGCGCCGTACCAGATCCCCACCGACGGCGCGTGCGGCAAGCTGATCGCCGCGGCGGGCTGGCACGCCTGGCGGCCCGCGCACCTGCACGTCAAGGTTTCCGCGCCGGGACACGAGCTGCTCACCGCGCAGCTGTACTTCCCCGGTGACGAGCACAACGACGACGACATCGCCTCGGCCGTGAAGCCGGAACTGGTGCTCGACCCGAAGCCCGCGGCCGACGGCAAGGGCGAGACCGTGTCCTACGGCTTCGTCCTCGACCCGGTCAAGGCCTGAGCACCACCGACGCAGAGAAGGAGTACTCACCCATGCTGTTCCACGTGCGGATGGACGTGCACCTGCCGGCCGACCTGGACCCGGAGATGCGCGCCGACATCGTGGCCCGAGAGAAGGCCTACAGCCAGGAGCTGCAGCGCTCCGGGAAGTGGCCGCACATCTGGCGCATCGTGGGTGAGTACTCCAACTTCTCCGTCTTCGACGTCGAGTCCGGCGACGAGCTACACGACATCCTCTCCGGCCTGCCGCTGTTCCCGTACATGGACATCAAGGTCACGCCGCTGGCCAAGCACCCGTCCAAGATCTGAGGCGCGCGCACCGTTTCCGCGCCACCGCAACGGACTTCGCCAGGGGCCGAGTACCCCTGCGAGTCCGTCGCGGCAGCGCGGTATGGTCATCGCCGATGATGACGCACCCGCCTCATTCCGCGCTGACCACCTGTCGTGTGCCGGTGCCGGGCTGGGCCGGGCGCAAGGTGCGGCTGCGCGAGATCGACTCCGCCGACCATCGCACGCTGATCGGCTTCGACCGCGCCTCGGCGCGCGAGCGGTCCGCGCAGGTGGGTGGGTACCGGCACTGGGCGGCACACCGCGCGGGTGCCGCCGCGTCGGGCGACAGCCACTTCGCGATCGAGACCCTGCGCGGCGGGATGCTCGTCGGGTCGCTCTGCCTGAGCCAGGACGACACCGAGTCCGATCGGTTCAGCTACGGCATCGGCATCGGGGCGCAGCACCGGCGGTGCGGCTACGCGAGCGACGCCATCATGGTGCTGCTGTCCTTCATGTTCTTCGAGCGGAGCTTCCGCCGGTGCCAGGTGAGCATCTACGGCGGCAACGTCGGATCGCTGTCGCTGCACGGCGCGCTCGGCTTCCGCGAGGAGGGCAGGCTGCGCGACACGGAGCTCTCCCTCGGCGACATCCGGTACCTGGTGCTGATGGGCATCACGGCGCCCGAGTTCGCCGCGCGCCACCGCGACGTCATGCTCGCCCACGCCGACCCGAGCCCGCGCCGGGGCAGGCACTGGCGCCCCCGCCGCGGCAGGCACCGCCACGGCTAGAGCCTGTTCCAGCAGCGGCGAAGCCGCTCGCAGCTGCGCCGTCGACCAGCTCCGCCACCGGCACCGCCACGCGAACCGCATCCGGAGCACCCGCGGGCCTTCAGCGCCGGGCGGGCTCTCCGCTGCCGATGACACGGCTGAGCGCGTGCGCCTCCCGCAGCAGCAGGGCGCCCAGTTCGGGCCTGCGCTCGGGGCGGAACCTCGTCTCCACGCCGGTCAGCGTCAGCGCCCAGGACGGTTGCCCCGCCCGGTCGAACACGGCCGCCGCCATTCCCCAGCTGCCTTCGACCACGAGGCCGGGGTTCACGGCGTAGCCATCGGTGCGGGTGCGGGCGATCCGTTCGCGCACCGCGTCCGGCGCGTGCGCGGCGCCCCAGCGGTTCACCAGATCCGTGCTCTCCAGGTAGGCGTCGATCTCGGCGTCGGTGAGGAACGACAGCACCACCAGCCCCGCCGACACGACCCCGAGCGGAAAGCGGGCGCCCTCGTACAGCACGAAGGACCGGATCGGGAAGTCCCCGTCCTCGCGCAGCAGGCACACGGTCTCTCCGCCCCGGCGCGCGGAGAAGAACGCGCTCTCCCCCGTCGCCGCCGCGAGCCGGTGCACGCTCTCCCGCGCGTGCTGGGTGACGTCGTAGCGCCTGCCTGCCGCCTCCCCGAGCAGGTACAGCTCGGGGCCGAGGAACCAGCGGCCGCTGCGCTGGTCGCGGTCGACGAAGCCCTCGTCGGCGAGCGAGCCGAGCAGGCGGTGCACGGTCGGCCTCGGCAGACCGGCCGCCCGAGCGAGCTCCGCGGTGCCGGCCCCGGACTCGTTGACCGTCGACAGCGCGCGCAGCACGGCGCCCACCCTGCCGACGAGGTGGGCGGCGGGGGTCGGGTCCATGCCTCCGAGCATACGTTCACTCAGTGAACGCCTGATCGCGCCCACGGCCGCCGGGTGATCGGTTTCCGGGTCGCTTGGGCCTGTTCCTTGCGAAAGGCCCTGGTGCGCACGTTGACTCAGGGCGCTCGAAGAATGAACGACCGAGAGGTGGGCGAGTTGTCGAAACTCCGCGCGGACGCGCAGGCCGCCTTGGCCGGAGTGCTGACCGACGGGATGACCATCGCCGTCGGCGGGTTCGGCCTGTGCGGCATCCCGAACGACCTCATCGAGGTGGTGCGGGACTCCGGGGTCACCGGGCTGACGATCGTGTCCAACAACATGGGCGTCGACGGCAAGGGGCTCGGCCTGCTGCTGGAGAACCGCCAGGTGACCAAGGTGATCGCCTCCTACGTCGGCGAGAACAAGCTGTTCGCCCAGCAGTACCTGGACAAGGTGCTGGACGTGGAGTTCTCCCCACAGGGCACGCTCGCCGAGCGCATGCGGGCGGGTGGCGCCGGGATCGCCGCCTTCTACACCCGGTCCGGCGTGGGCACGCCCGTCGCCGAGGGCAAGCCGCACGCGGAGTTCGACGGGCACACCTACGTCCAGGAGCGCGCGATCGTCGCCGACCTGGCGCTGGTGCACGCCCACACCGCCGACGAGGCGGGCAACCTGACCTACCGGGCCACCGCGCGCAACTTCAACCCGCTGGTCGCCACGTGCGGCCGGGTGACGGTCGCGGAGGCCGAGCATGTGTCCCCCGGGTTCATCGACCCGGGCCTCGTCGCGACGCCCGGCATCTACGTGAACCACCTCGTGCGGGCGCGCGAGCGGGTCAAGGACATCGAGAAGCGCACGGTCCGCCCCCGCGAGACCGTCGGAGCCTAGGAGTAGCCGCATGCCCTGGACACGTGACGAGATGGCGGCGATCGCGGCCGCCGAGCTCAACGACGGCGACTACGTCAACCTCGGGATCGGCATCCCGACGCTGGTCGCCAACCACATCCCCGACGGCGTGCAGGTGACCCTGCAGAGCGAGAACGGCATCCTCGGTCTCGGCCCGTTCCCCTTCGAGGGCGAGGAGGACGCCGACGTCATCAACGCGGGCAAGCAGACGGTGACCGTGGTCCCCGGCGCCAGCTACTTCGACTCGGCGACGTCGTTCGGGATGATCCGCGGCGGGCACATCGACATCGCCATCCTCGGCGCGCTGCAGGTGACCGCGAAGGGCGACCTGGCGAACTGGACCATCCCCGGCGCGCTGGTGAAGGGCATGGGCGGGGCGATGGACCTCGTGGTCGGCGCCCGCCGGATCGTGGTGCTCACCGACCACGTCGCCAAGGACGGCAGCCCGAAGATCGTCGGCGACTGCACGCTGCCGCTGACCGGTGCGGGCGTGGTGAACCGGATCATCACCGACCTCGCCGTGATCGACGTGACGCCGGACGGCCTGCGGCTGGTGGATCTCGCACCCGGCGTCGGCGAGGACGAGGTCCGCGCGAAGACCGGTGCCCCGCTGGAGCTGCCCGCCGCGGTCGGCTGAGCCCGGGCACGAAATGAGGACCCACCCCGCCGCCACTCGGGGTGGGTCCTCTTTCGTAGAGGTCAGGCGCGGGCCCCGGCGGCCGGCGAGTCCACTCCGGTGCCCGAGCGCGGCCTGTCGGGTCGTGTTCACGGCCGTGCGCACCGGCCGGCCCGGTGAACGGCGCGAAGGCGGTGGCCCTTGCCCGATCGGATCACTCAGTCGCCGGTTCGCCGGCCACCTCCGGACGGGTCCTGGCCTTCGCGCGGGCCCTGGCGATCCTCACTCGGACGAGCAGGAAGACGGTCACCACGACCCCGAGAACGATCAGCAGCCGGTTGACGTCGACCGCGGGCACCCACGTCACCGCACGGTCCCGGATCAGGTACGCGCCCACCGGACGGGCGGCGGCGCCGAACCCGCCACCCTCGCCCTGCCCACCCTTCTCGTCGACGCCCTGCCCGGCCCCGCCGCCGCCCAGCACGGCGGCGGCCGGGATCACGGTGACGCCGTCGCGCTCGATCGGCTCGCCGTAGACGCGGCCGACGGTGATGGTGTCGCGGGCCCTCGTCAGCAACTCCTCGACCTTCATCGGTTCTCCCCTCCAGCGTCCGCGCGGACCGGCGGTGGTCCCCGGCATCCAGCATGGACGCCGAGAGGCCGGCCGGCGAAGGGTCGTTGGTCCTCACTCGGTGAGGTCGAGGAAGGCCCACTTCGCGTTCGGAGCCAGGCCGGCCAGCCATCTGCCGCAGTTCTGCAGCACCACCGGGCCGGAGGTGACGTGCTGGGTACCGGCGTGCAGGTCGCGGAAGTAGCGCTGCAGGTCGCCCCGGCGCAGCGCGGCCGTCGCCGCCCACTTGTGTACCGTCTGCCCCACCGCGTGCACCGACCACGTCGTGTTGTTGAGCATCAGCCGGGTCAGCGTCTCCTGCTCCGTGTCGAGCAGGTCACCGGCGGCCAGGGTGGCCTCGTTGCACTCCCACACCTCCATCGCCCACGCCCCCGCGGCCCGCAGCTTCGCCTCCGCCTGCGCGTACTCGGCGTGGAACTGTCCCGTGTCGACGGACGCGCCCGGAGTGCCGGTCTTCTTGTCCACCAGCGCTTTCAGCTCGTCGAGCATCCGCCGGCCGACGCCGAGCGCCCACCCGGTGTGGCAGACCCCGGACATGTTGGCCAGTCCCATCCGGTAGATCGCGCCACCGTGGCGCGCGGCCATCGTGGTGACCTCGTAGACGTGCGTCTCCGGCACGAACACGTCCTCGCAGACGTAGTCGATGCTGTTGGTCGCGCGCAGCCCCAGCACGTCCCAGTTGTCCACCAGCGTGGCCTGCTCCTTGGGCAGTGTGAACACGAGCGGCGTGCCGGTGCGCTCACACAGCGCGGCCGTGTGGATGTGGGTGGCCATCGAAATGCCCGACGCGAAGCTCCAGTGCCCGCTGACGCGGTAGCCGCCTTCGACCGGCACGGCCTTACCGAGCCGCGTGCCCTGCCCGGCGACGAGCGCGTAGCGGTCGCCCGCGACGTCGGGGAACAGGTCGGCCGCGGCCTCGTCGCCGAGGTAGGCGGCCGTGGTACCGGTGACCATCTGCAGCGCCATGAACGACCAGCCCGCCGAAGCGTCCGCCTCCGTGATCCGCGCGATCGTGTCGATCACCTGCCGCGGCGAGAACTCGTAGCCGCCGAGCTCGGCCGGGATGCCGACCTTCAGCGCGCCGCTGCCGCGCAGTGCCTCGGCGACCTCGTCGGTCAGGCGGCCCAGTTCCTCGCCCTTCTCGGCGCCCGCGCGCAGCACCGGCGCGATGTCGTCCAGGCGGCGCATCATCTCGTCGTAGGAGTCGCTGACGTGCAGTTGGGAGCCCATTCGCCTTCCTTCGCCTCAGTGCCGGCTCAATGTGAGTCGATCCAGTCGATGACCGGTCGCACCGTCTCGTCGGAGTTCGCCTCGAAGATCAGCCCGTGGCCGTTGCCCTTGATGCCGTGCGCGGGCAGGTGGAGGTGCTCGGCCCGCGCGCCCGCGGCGGCGAGGAACTCGGCCACCTTCGGCGCGAAGGCGGCGAACGCCGACGCGCCGCCACTGACCACGGCCACCGGTTTGCCCGCGAGCGCGGGCATGCGCAGTTCCTGCGCCGCGCGGGCCTCTCCGGGGCTCGCCACCGGTGGGTCGTAGCGGATCGGTGCCGCCGTGAGTCCCCAGTCGAGCGAGCCGAGCCCGGGGAACTCCGCGAAGGCCGGGCCGATCGGCTCCACCGCGACGATCGCGGTCACGTGCCCTGGCCGGGCGTCGGCGGCCAGCCAGCCGACGGGGCCACCGGCCGAATGGGTTACCAGCACGGCCTCGCCGGTGAGGTCCAGCAGCCGAGCGAGACGGTCCGCGTCCATGCGCTGCGACTCGGCGAGGTCGGCCGGCAGCGGACCCATCGGGCTCACCAGCTGGTCGAGGTCCGCCGAGCCGAGCTCACGGTCGTAGGTCCACTGCACCTGCTCGCCGCGCGTCTCGTCCGGCAGGAAAAGCGCCCGTGCCGCCTCGTAGGGGAACGGCGCGCCCATCGGTCCGACGACGTCCGGGTGGTACGGCGAGCGGCCGTGACCGCACCGGTCGACCACGTACACGGCGAAACCGGCCTCCACGAACCGGGTCGCCCAACCCGGGCGCCCGTCCGGGGTACCCGTCCAGTCGGTGCCCTGGCCGCCACCGCCGTGGACGAGCACGAGCGGACGCGGGCGGGTCACCTCTGGCGGCGCCTCCCACTGCACGAACATCGGGGCCCGCGCGACTGTGCCACCCAGCGTCTCCAACCGCTCGCCCGGAATCCAGAACTGGCCCCGGCGCACCGTGATCTCGTACCCGCCCCGCACGTGTGGTGCGACCATTCCCGGCCTCCCAGGCTAGATCGAGATCGGTTCGAGCCTACGGAAGATCTCGTCCCTGCGGTGCTCGAACCGCTCGGGAAGCTGGAACCGTGTGCCCAGCTCCCTCGGCGACTCGTCACACGTCCAGCCGCCCTCGGGGTGGGTGACGGCCAGCTCGAACAACGCACCACCCGGCGTGCGGACGTAGACGCTCTTGAAGTACTTGCGGTCCTTCAGCTCGGAGATGTCGGTGTAGCCCCGGCCCTCGATCTCGAACTTCACCGCGTCCTGGTTCTCCAGATTCGCGACGTTCCAGGCGAAGTGGTGATAGGTACCGGCGCCGTAGCCCCACGTGCCCTGCTCGTCGGTCCGGTTGACCGTCAGCTCCAGGTGATTGCCGTGCTTCCGCTCGCCGATCCGCAGGCTCACCCGGTCGCCTTCCTCGACCAGACCCTCCCGCGCGAAGAACGACTCCTCGGCGAACTCCACCATCCGGTCCGGCGTCGCGACGTGGACGCCGACGCCGTGGATGCCATGGATCGCGTGCTCCGGCGGGACGCCGTAGCCCGGATGGCCGACCCGCTCGTCGCCGGTGTTGCCGACGAACACGTACTCGATTCCGCAGGGATGCCGGAAAGCCAGCCGCCGGTCGCCGAAGGGCTCGATGTTCTCCACCTCGATGTCGTGCTCGGTGAGCCGCCGGTGCCAGTAGTCGAGCGAGCCGTTGGGCACGGACAGCAGCACCTCGCGCGCCTGGTTGGTGCCGCGTGTGCCGTAGAACCCGGCCTGTGCCCACGGAAACGTCGTCACGACGCTGGACGGGTCGCCGGCCGCGTTCGAGTAGTAGAGGTGGTAGATCGGCAGGGACCCGTCGAAGAGCACGGTGCGCTTGATGAGCCGCATGCCGAGCACCTTGACGTGGAAGTCCACGTCCTCCTGTGCGCCACCGACCGACAGCGTCACGTGGTGTGAACCTTCGACGAACGCCATGACGACCTCCACGGTGAGGGATCGAGCGGTGTGCCCGACGCTAGGAGGCCGCCGCCTCCGCGTCATGAGCCGCAGGCGCACGGCAGTGTCGAATCCGCGCACTCCTGGTAGCCTCCGGCGTTGGACCGAGGGCCCGCCGAGCCCCTGGAGACGACGATGACGTCACGCGCAGACCAGGCAGACCAGGCAGAGCACCCGGTGCTGACCGCGGACCTCGTTCCCCGGCCGAGGGGTCCGAGGGTCGAGTTCGGCACCTGGACCCACGCCGTTGAGCGCAGCGTGCTGCGGTTCCGCTTCGACTGCGAACGCCCCGGCGCGTTCACCGGTGTCGTCAGCAACCGCCCGCTCGCGGACGTGAACTTCGTCGACATGGAATGCGGCAGGCACGCCGCCCACCGCGACGCCACGACGATCTCGGAGGGCGAGCCACCGTACTGCGTGCTCACCCTGCAGCTCTCCGGCGAGCTTCGCCTGGCACAGGACGACCGGGTCGCCGTGCTGAAGCCGGGCCTGTTCGCGATCTACGACTCCGCCAAGCCCGCCACGCTGATCTCCAGCGACGACTACCGCTCGACGTGCATCCGGTTTCCCCGGCGCTACCTCGGCGGCAGGCACGACGATCCGCTCGCCGGCATCACGGCCACCGCGTTCGACTGCGCACCGGGCCTGCCCTCGGCGGTGTGGGACATGCTGCTGAGCCTCAACCGCAACGTGGAGACGCTCGGCCCGAACGGGCCGCACGCGGTGCGCTCCGTGCTGGACCTCGTCGCGGTCATGCTGCGGGCCGAGCGGGGCGAGCGCGCAGCGGGGCCCGCCGACCCGAGGGAGGCGTTGCTGGAACGCGTGCGCGCCTACGTGGACGAGCACCTCTCCGATCCGGAGCTCGGGCCGGCCGGTATCGCCGCCGCGCACTACGTGTCCCCGAGGAGCTTGCACAACCTGTTCGCCCGCACGGGCTTCACGGTCGCGTCGTGGATCAGGGCGCGCCGGGTGGAGCGCTGCATGCGCGATCTCGCCGACCCGCTGCTGCGGGAGGTGCCGGTAGCCGCGCTCGCGGCCCGGTGGGGGTTCACGAGCGCGTCGCACTTCGGGCAGGTGTTCAAGCGGGAGACCGGCCGCACGCCCGCGGAGTTCCGGCAGGACTCACTCGGGTGAACGGACGGCCGTGACGTCGAGCGTCAGCGTCAGGCGCCGCCCGGTCATGCCCTTCATGGCGGTGATGCCGAACGCGTAGCGGTCGACCTCGGCGCTCGCCCGCAGGCGGATCCTGCCGCCCTCGGCCCGCAGCCGCTCCACCCGCACGTCGAGCGGGCGGGTCGTGCCCCGCACCGTCAGCTCGCCGTGCAGGATCCAGCCGCCGTCGCCGTGGTCCAGGCCGGTCGAGACGAACCCGATCCGCGGATGGTTCTCGGCGTTGAGGTACTGCGCGGAACGGACCGTGGTGTCCCTGGCGGCGTTTCGGGTGTCGACGCTCGCTGCCGGGATGGCCGCCCTCGCCGACGACTCGGTGACCGGCTCCGCCACCTCGATGTGCCCGTCGCCCAGCGCGAAGCTCCCGCGCACGGGCGCCAGCCCGAACAGGTGGCGGGTGACGAAGGTGATCGTGGAGTTCTCCGGGTCGATGCGGTAGCCGCCCTCGGCGGGGATCTCGACGGTGTCCGTGGTCGCGGCCGGGTCGCTCATGAGGTGGGTCCTTTCCCTGTGTCGGCCGGGCGCACGGCGGCGCCGGCGAGGTGCGGAATGCCGGCCCCCAGCGGACCTGGCACGACGAACCGGTGGACGTCGGCGAGCTCGAAACCGGCCCGCGCGATGGCGGACTCGGCGCACCGGTTCGGCCGGCATTTCCCGCCGAACCAGCGGCTGGCCCGCGCCAAGCCGTCCTGTCCCCGCCGCACCCAGGTGCCCTGGGGAGCGGCGACGTGCTCGGCGAGAACATACCGTCCGCCAGGGCGCAGCACCCGGCGGATCTCCGTGAGTGCCGCCGTGACGTCGTCCACGGAGCAGAGCACGAACGTCGCCACGACGGCGTCGACGCTGTGGCCGGGCAGGTCGAGCCGCTCGGCCCGGCCGTCCAGTACCTCGCCGGTGCCGCCGAGCCGGGCGATCGCCCTGCCGAGCCGCCCCCGGCTCCGCGGGTCGGGCTCCACGCCGATCCAGGTGACGCCGGGCGCGTAGTGGGGCAGGTTCACTCCGGTGCCGGGGCCCAGTTCGAGCACCGTGCCGCGCAGCGGGGCGAGCAGTGCGGCCAGCAGCGAGGCGGGCTGGAAGCTCGTGGTCATGGCGCCCAGCGTCGCCGCACGGGGCCGTCGCGTGCATCGGCCACCGGGAGCGCGGGCGCTCTCCGGAGGCCGGGTGCGGTTTCGACTTTGGTCGGTGTGCCGACCGCCGGGCCGACCGTAGGCTCGGCCTCGTGCCTGGTGAGCTGTTCTGCGCGACCCGCACCGCGCTGCCCGTCGTGGTGGTCGGGGCGGGCGGGGCCGCGACCACGTGGGGGGAGTTCGCGGCGGGCACACGCGGCTGGCCGCTCGCGATCGACCTCGCGGTCGTGGTGGCCGGCTGCTGCCTGGTGCCGGTG
This sequence comes from Prauserella sp. PE36, assembly GCF_003311655.1. Lineage (NCBI taxonomy): Bacteria > Bacillati > Actinomycetota > Actinomycetes > Pseudonocardiales > Pseudonocardiaceae > Prauserella > Prauserella sp. PE36. The sequence goes on from NZ_QEQT01000050.1 coordinate 213,039, forward strand.
CTGCTGCGCAGGCCCGCGGCCACGACGCTGGTGATCACGGCGCTCGCGCTGAGCTCGCCCGCCGGCACCCCGGCGGCGAGCGTGGGCGTGCTGCACACCGCGCGCACCCGGCCGTTCCCCGTGGCGGTGGGGGTCGCCGCGGTGAGCGTTGCCGCGCACCTGCTGCGCTGGCTGTGGCGACCGCTGGGAGGGCTGTCCTTCTGGTGGTGGCTGGCGCTGGTGGTGGTCGCGCACACCGCCCTGCTCGGCTGGGGGGCGCTGGCCGAGGCCCGCAGGGCGCTCATCGCGTCGCTGCGGGAACGCGCCCAGCGCGCGGAGGCCGAGCAGGGCAGGCGGGTCGCCGAGGCGCGGGCGGCCGAACGCACCCGTATCGCGAGGGAGATGCACGACGTGCTCGCCCACCGCCTTTCGCTGCTGGCCACCTACGCGGGTGCGCTGGAGTACCGGCCCGGAATGCCGGCCGAACGCGTGTCCGAGGCGGCGGGCGTGATCCGCAGGACGGTGCACCAGGCGTTGGACGAGCTGCGGGACGTGATCGCGCTGTTGCGCGACGACCCCGTGAGCGAGGGCACCGACCGTCCCATGCCGGCGCTGGCGGACCTGCCGGAGCTGGTCGCGGAGTCCCGCTCCGCCGGAACGGTGGTCGACGTGCGCGACGGGCTCACCGATACCGCCGCGCTGCCCGGCACCACCGGGCGTACCGCGTACCGCGTGCTGCAGGAGGCACTGACCAACGCGCGCAAGCACGCGCCCGGCCAGCCGGTGAGCATCGCGCTCGACGGCACGCCGGGCACGCGGCTGGTGATCACGGTGTCCAACCCGCTCGCCGACCGGGCCGCGGTGTCCTCCGTCCCCGGCGCCGGGACCGGGCTGGTCGGGCTCACCGAACGTGTGCGGCTGGCCGGGGGCAGGCTCGACCACCGGGCGACGGCCCGCGAGTTCCGGCTGCACGCCTGGCTACCGTGGCCGGCATGACGGAACCGGTCAGGGTGCTCATCGTCGACGACGACGCGCTGGTGCGCGCGGGACTGACGCTGATGCTCGACGGCGCCGACGGAATCGCCGTGGTCGGCGAGGCCGACGACGGCGACCGGGTGCCCGCGGCGCTCGACACGCGCGTCACCGACGTGGTGCTCATGGACGTGCGGATGCCGAGGGTGAACGGGATCGCCGCGACCCGCCGGGTACGCGCCAGGCGGAACCCGCCGGAGGTGATCGTGCTGACCACGTTCGACACCGACGAGAACGTGCTGCGCGCCCTGCGGGCCGGGGCGAGCGGGTTCCTGCTCAAGGACTCGCCGCCGGCCGAGATCGCCGAAGCCGTGCGCACGGTGGCCGCCGGTGACCCGATCCTCTCCCCCGGCATCACGCGCAGGCTGATGGACCGCGCCGCCACCGACGCCACGGCCTACGACCGCGCCCGCACGGCACTCGCCGCGCTCAGCACCCGCGAGCATGAGGTCGCCGTGGCACTCGGCAAGGGCAAGTCCAACGCCGAGATCGCCGGGGAGCTGTTCGTCAGCGTCGCGACGGTCAAGGCGCACATCACCCGCATCCTCACCAAGCTCGGGCTCGGCAACCGCACCCAGGTGGCGCTGCTCGTGCACGACGCCGGGCTCTGCTGAGCGGCTCCGCGCGAGCCCGCCGCCCGGATTCGCCCCACGCGGCCGCCGGCCACGGCGCGATGCGGAATCGGCGCAACGCCGGAGGCGCCGGGGTTCACCGGCGACCTTTCCCGCGCCGTTTCCCGCCCGCACTGGCTCGCTCCGGCTCGCGAGTTCGGCGCTCATCGGGCTCATCGCCTACGGGCGCAGGGCGCGCGACCACGTCGATCGGGGCGAGCCCGTGCCCGCACAGCCGCGGGAGCGGACGGCGACCGTGGTGGTGACGCCTCAGTCCGACGGCTCGCCGCGGACCCCCTCGCCGGCGGGCCCGGGCGCTCGTGACCCGCCCGCGTGGTCAGGCCGGGGTCAGCACCTCGGACCGCTCGGCGCCCTTGGCCACGAGCGCCCGGTAGCGGGCGACGTGGCGAGCCGCGCCGAACCCGGCGACCCCGACGAGCCGGTCGCCCGCGAAGTAGCCGGCCACGGTGCCGCGCACGTCCCCGCCCGCGAGTCCGTCGCCCTGCAGGGCCACGACGTTGTCGGCGAGCTCGGGCCTGCCGATGACCTGGATCTTCATGCCGAACTGGTCCGACCACACGTACGGCACGCTCGCCGGCGGCGGCGGGGCGCCTGCGATGTCCCTCGCCACGACGGCGGCCTGGTCGACGGCGTTGGTCCAGTGCTCGCAGCGCGACCGCGCGCCGCGAGCGGGGTCCGCCCACGCGGCGACGTCGCCGACCGCCCACACTCCCGGCGCGCCGACCACCCGGCCGCGCTCGTCGCAGGCCAGACCGGCGCTGACGTCCAGTTCCCGCCCCGCCGCGGTGCCGCCCAGCCAGTCGAGCATCGGCGCCGCGCCGACGCCGACCAGCACGACGTCGGCCGTCAGGCGTTCCCCTCCCGCCAGCTCCACGGTGCGGGCGTCCACGAAGCGTTCCAGCCGGGCACCGAACCGCAGGTCGACCCCGGCCTCGGTGAGCAGCCTGCCGCACAGCACGCCGACCTCCGGGCCGAGGGCACGCTCGCACGGCACCGGCAGCGCCTCCAGCACGGTGACGTGCAGGCCCTGGTCGCGGGCACCGCTGGCCACCTCGGCGCCGATGAAGCCCGCGCCGACGACGAGCAGCGACCGCGCGTCCTTGAGTGCCGCCTGCAGGGCGAGCGAGTCGTCGAGGGTCCGCAGCGTGTGCACGCCGTCGGGCTGACCAGGCAGCTTCCGTGCCCGCGCCCCGGTGGCGATCACCACCGCGTCGGCGTTCAGCAGCGTGCCGTCGGCGAGTTCCACCGCGCCGTCGTGCACGCCCACCGCGGCGACCCCGAAACGGGTCCGCACCCTGAGTTCCGCGAGCGCGTCCTCGTCGCGCAGCACGACCTTCTCGGCGGGCCAGGCTCCCGTGAGCACCTGCTTCGACAGTGGCGGGCGGTCATAGGGCGCGTGCGGTTCCGCGCCGACCAGGCTGATCTCGCCGTCGTACCCGGCGCCTCGCAGCTGCTCGGCCGTGCGCACACCACCGAGCCCGGCTCCGATCACCACGACGTGCTCGGGCTGACTCACCACTGGGCCTCTCCTCGCGTCGCTCGACAACGGTCGATCCTGTCACGAAGCGCCGCACCGGGTACGCGACGTAGAACACACCGCCACGAGGTCGTGCGCAGGCTACCCGCCGTCCGAGGCGCTGACCGGCGACGGCGGCGGGCGCCGCGGACCGCCGCCGGTTCTCGGGCTTGTGCGCCTCCACCGTGACGACGTCACTGAGCTTCAGCGGCCCCTCGGGAGTGGGCGAAGCAGATCGGCTCGCTCACGGCGGGACTCACGTCGCCGCTCCCCGGTGAGATGGCCGTGATACGTCATCGTGCCTCCCTCCACGCGCCCTGCTCCAGGCATCCGTTTTGGAAGGGCCAGGGCCGGCCGCGTCGCGGCAGCCTCAGTTCGGATCCGGAAGCTCCATCACCCGGGTGTTCTGGAAGGACTGCTGCAGCCAACGGCCGTGGCGTTTCACCATGACGTTCGTGTTGCGGGACAACGAGTCCTCACGGCACTCGGTGCCCTTCGGCTCGAGCTGGCAGCCGGTGCGCACGATGATCGCGAGATCCGGCCGGGCGAACCGGACGTGCTCGTCCACAGTGCGCAGTCGCGTGTGGTCGATGTAGTGCTCGAAGTAGAACCGCATGCCCTCCTCGATGCCGTCTCGGGTGCGCAGGTGGTCGCCGTTGAAGGTCACCACGTCGCCGTCGGCGGTGAAGGTCGCCGCGAACGCGGCGCTGTCCTCGCGGTACCACGCATCCGCCTGCTGGTCGCGGATGCGGTCGAACGCGGCCAGCGCACGCTCCCGCTCCCCGCCGGAAGCCGGCGTCGTGGTGCCCGGCTCCGCTCCGGCGAGCAGTGCCGAGCCGCCGACGATCGCGGCCGCGACAGCGGCCACGGCCATACCTCTCGTCATTGCCTTGCGTCCCAAGGGTTTCTCCCATCCACTCCGGCCGGTGCACCTCACCGGCACGGGAGAAACCTAGAAGCGCGAAGGCGAACGCGTCCTCAGCCCCCGGTTGCGTCCTGCGCCGCGGCTCCTACCGCTGAGGTAGTGCCTCGACGACCGCGTGTACGGGCCTGCGGGGTGTGGCGGCGCCGGGAAAACCGTAGCCAAGGCGCAGCACCGCCTGCGGGTGCTCGTGCTCACCGAGCATCGCCTTGAGCACGGCGCGCCCCGCGGGCACCTCGACCGGCTGAGCCAGGAACGAGGCGCTCAGGCCGTGGGCCGTCGCCGTCAGCAGCACCCGCTGCATCGCCTGCCCCGCGCGCAGCCGCGCCAGGCGGGTGTCGCCGGGTGCCTGCAGCACCGCGACGAGCGGGTCCCGCTCGAACCGGCGCTCCACCGCCGAGTCACGCTCGCCGTAGTCGCGCAACGCCAGCACGCCGCCGTCCAGCGCCCTCGGCCCGCCCGCCGTCCTCGGCACGCCGTCCACGGCGGCGCCATCGCGCGTCCACGCGGCGAGCTCGGCGCGGAACGCCGGGTCCTCGAACTGCAGGTGTTCGGAACGCCGCAACAGCGCCGCGAAGGCCTCCAGCTGCCCCGGCTGGTCCAGTAGCACGAGCCGGGCGCCCTCCGCGACGGCGGCCCGGCGCAGCGCGTGCCGCAGGTGCAGTGGCACCCGGCGGTCGAGGAACGGCCTGCGGTTGGTGTGGCGGCGCGGGATCGCCGCGGCGAGCCGGGTGTCCTCGGGTCCCGGCCTGCGCACCCGGCCGGGCCGGATGGTGGCGAGCAGCAGCGGCTGTTCCCGGTCGGGCAACAGCTCCACGAGCGGAGTCCGCCCGGCGTCGGCGATGCTGAGCCGCATGTTGAGGATCGCCGCGCCGCACGCGAGCAGGGCCTCCCTGGCGTCGGGATCGCACACGGGCAGGACGCGGCCGGGGTCGAGCCAGACATCGATCCGTCCGGCGTGGACCCGGAACCGCCAGGGCTGGGTGTTGTGCGGCGAGGGTGCCCGGACGGCCGCCGCGAGTGCCGCCTCGACGCCGGGTGTGGTGGGGCTCGCCGGGACGGTCGTGCTCATCGGTTCTCCCCGGTGGCAGGCGGGCGCACCACCGCGACGGGGCACGACGCGTGCGTCACCAGTGCCCGGCTCGTGGAACCGAGCAGCAGCCCCCGGAATCCCCCTCTGCCCCTGCTGCCGACGACGACCAGCTGCGCGCGCTCGCTGTGCTCCAGCAGCGTGCGCGCCGCGCGACCGCGCGCGACCACCGCCTCCACAGGAACCTCCGGGTAGTCCTCACGCACGGCGTCGACCTGCGCCTCCAGCAGCGCGCGCTCCTCGGCGTCGATGTCGTCCGGGTTCACCGAGAGCGGGTACATGCGCAGGGTGGCCTCGAGCATCACGTCGTTCCAGGTGCGCACCGCCACCAGCGGCAGGCCGCGCGCCGAGGCCTCGGCGAAGGCGAACTCGATCGCGGCGACGCTCGCCGGGGAGCCGTCGAGCCCCACGACGACCGGTCCCTCGGCCGGCGCCACGCCCTCGGCGCCGCGGCCGCGCACCACCACGACCGGGCAGCTCCCGTGCGCGGCCAGGGCCACGGCCGTCGAGCCGACGAGCAGGCCGCTGAAGCCGCCGAGCCCTCGTGAGCCGAGGACCACGACGCGGGCGGTCCTGGACTCGCCGAGCAGGGTCACGGTCGGGTCCGCCTCGACGAGCACGGTCTCCACGTCGATGCCGGGCGCGGCCTTCTCGGCGGCCTCCCTCGCCTCCCGCAGGCGGTCCTCGCCCTGGGCGCGCAGGCCCTCCCGCAACTCGCCCACCGAGGTCAGGAACGCCGGGTAGCCGTGCTCGGGTACCGCGTACGCGCTCACGAGCCGGAGCTTCTCGCGGCGTGGTGCCGCCTCGGTGGCGGCCCAGGCCACCGCGTGCAGAGCTGAAGTGGACCCGTCGACGCCCGCGACGATCGTGTTCATGTGCTCCCCGGCTTTCCGTGAAGGGACTGTGCCCTCATCGTGACCGGAGCGAGGGGCCGCACGCGTGGGCCGAAAGCCCCTGCTTCGAGTGACCTCGGGCCCGCCCGCGAGTCGTGCGTTCGGGCGCGCCTGAACGCACGACTCGCGGGCGGGGCCCGTCAGGGCTCGGTCACGAAGGTGACGTAGCTCGACGAGCTGCCGGAGGTCGCCCCGTTGGGACCGAGTGCGATCCGGCCCGCGGGCAGCTCGGCCCGGTGCACCACGAGACGGGAGCCGCCCGGGTCGTCGGTGCCGACGGTGAGGCCGGTGCGCTCAAAGCCCAGCTCGGCCAGCCAGTCCGGCCACCAGTCGGCACGCTCCGGGGCGCCCCGCTCGTCGAAGGCCACGTACACGGTCGCGTCGCGGCGCAGGTCCAGGACGAGGTAGTCGGCGAAGGCGTCGTTGTCCCACTGCCCGGTGCCTGCCGAGAAGTCGTCGGCCAGGAGCACCTGCCCGCCGGGATCGGTGACGCGCACGTCGTCGAACTCCGCCGTCTCGTTGGCCGCCTCCCGGAAGCCCACGGTACCGGCCGCGAACGTGCCGTCCTCCCGCTCGTCCACCAGCTGCCCGTCGACGAACGTGCGGATGAGCGACCCGCGCAGCTCCATCCTGACCCGGTAGTCGCGTCCGGCGACGACGTCGAGCGGGATGGTTCCGGCGAGACGAGTGAACGTGCCGTCCCGCAGGAGGTGAGGGGTCAGCCCGGTGCCGGGGTACAGCTGCCACATGTACCCGTTGCGCCGGTCGGGCGCACGGAACACCCAGCCCGCGCCGCGCGTGGTGGGCCGCACCGTCAGCTCCACGTCGTAGTCGGTCCACTCCTGGCCCGTCTTGGCCAGGGTGACGTCGCCCCCCGCCACGCGCGCCCGTCCGTCCACAACGGACATCGGTCCCGGCTGGATCCGCTTGTCGTCGTTGGCTCCGGGCACGAGCACGGCACCGGTCAGCTCGTCCGGCAGCTCGGTGAGTGCCCAGTTGCGGTCGACGTAGGGCCGCACGCCTGCGCCCGCGATGGTCAGCGCGGTCAGCTTCTCGGGCTTGACCACGCGTACCAGGTCGCTCAGCAGGATCGAGTCGGCGGGCTGGTAGGTCACGTGTCCCGCCGTGACGTCCGCGGTGAGCCGGTAGTGCGCGGGCGGCGCGCCCTCCGGCGGGGTCACGGTGAACGTCATCGTCCTCGTCTCCCCCGGCCGCAGCGGCGGCTGGTGCGCACGGGCGGGCTCGACGCTCCAGCCGTCGGGCGCGGTGAGCCGCACGCGGGTCGGCGGCGCGACGTGCCTGCCGGGGTTGGTGATGGTCACCGTCGCCGGGATCGGCTCGCCGGGCTCGGGCTGGCCGGGCAGGTCCAGCCCGGTGTGCAGCGGCGCCTCAAGGCCGGGCGTGGCGATCTTGAACGTGTAGGCGTAGCGGCTCTTGGTCGCCGACTCGCCCCGCTCCGGCATCGTGATCCGCACGCGGCCGTCCGCCCGCTGCCACGCCAGGCTCTCGCCGTCGGAGCCGAGGAGCGTGACCTGGCTCGACGCCGCCAGTGGCAGATCGCCGGAGAGCGTGAGCTCCTCGCCCGGCCACGCGAACGCGGTGACGTAGAGGTTGCCGTCCCGCTCGGTGTAGCGCACCGGCACGTTGCTGTGCTCGTCCTCCGCGTGCGCCCAGTACGTGCTGCCGTAGATGGCCTCGCCGTTGATCTTCAGCCACGCGCCCAGCTCGCGGACACGCTCGGCCTGGATCTCCGGGATGGAGCCGTCGGCCTTCGGGCCGATGTTGAGCAGCAGGTTGCCGTTCTTGCTGACGATGTCGACGAAGCTCTCCACCAGGTCCTCGGAGCTGAGGTAGTCCTCGGGCGCCTCCTCGGCGTTGTAGCCGAAGGAGTGGCCGATACCCCGGGTCGCCTCCCACTTGGCCGGTTCGATGTCGGCCTGGGTCTCGTACTCGGGAGTGGTGAAGTCGGCGTGCTCGTTGCCGCAGCGGTCGTTGACCGTGACGTCCTTCGGCTGGGGCCGGTTCGCCGCCTGGTCGAAGTAATGATCGACGAACGCCTCGCTGTTGTTCGGCACGTGGATGCCGATGTCGCACCACATGATGTCGGGGTCGAACTTCTCCACCAGCTCCATCATCTGCGGGTACTGGTGGTCCATGACGTCGTCGTCCACCGGGGTGTAGCCGGTGTAGGGCACGGGCTCGCCCGTGTACGGGTTCGCCGGCCCCTCCTCGAGGCTGTGGCCGCGCGGCGGCACCCAGCCGCCCTTCGGGTGGTACCACTCGGCGAGGGAGTAGTAGAGCCCCTTCTTGAGCGGGTACTTCTCCGCGGCGGTGAACAGTTCGGAGACGAGGTCGCGGCGCGGGCCGAGCTCCACGGTGTCGCGACCGGTGGTCTCCGAGTCCCACAGGGCGACACCGTCGTGGTGTTTGGAGGTGAGGACGAAGTACTTCGCGCCGCCGTCCACGAAGAGGTCCAGCCATTCCTCGGGGTCGAAGCGGTCCGGCTTCCACTGCTCGATGAACCGGTCGTACGGGAAGTCCGTGCCGTACTTCGCGGCGTGGTGCTCGTACGTCGCGCTGCCGGGGTGGTTCATCTCGTACCAGTACCACTCGGCGTAGCGGAAGGAGCCGTCGCGAGCGCCGCCGGTCTTGGGCGCATAGGCGGGCACGGAGTACGGGCCCCAGTGAACGAAAAAGCCGAGCTTGGCGTCGTTGAACCACCCCGGCGCCTCGTGCGGCGCGGGCTCCGGTTCGGCCGGCTGGGCTCGAGCCACCGGCCCCACCGGCCCCGGGGCAACGGCGACCATGACCGTGGCCAGAATTCCCGCGAGCGCCGCCCTGCTGGTCCTCATACGAGCCTCCCAGAGATCGGATCTCTAGCGAGACTAAGGACTCACCCAGACCGGATCAACGCAAGAACTTGGCCGAAACCGGACAATCGGGCGCCTCGATTCATCCAATGAATCGGCGGCCATGTGGACGGCCATGTGACCGCGGGCTCCTCGCCCGAGCCGGGGGCCGGGCAGCATGGCGACCGGGCCCGGTCGCTCCCCCGCCGGCGACCTGCGGAGCAGCCCCTCGCCGCCGAGGCTCGCCGTCGCCTCCGGCCCGTCGGCGCCCTCCTGGTCAGCACCGCCCGATGGCTGGTGACGCCGCCCGCCGCGTCACGGGTGACCGAGCCGCGGCGGAGGCTCTGTGACCGGTGGGCGACGCTCGCGCTCCGGTACGGCCGACATCCGCAGGCACCGCTCGAACTGGTCGATGTGGACGGTCGGGTCCGGCAAGCTCGCCATGGGCGGCGGCCGGGAAGCGCGTGGACAGCGCGTTCGTGTGCCCGTTCGCCTCCTACCACCTGCCGCACCGCGACGACCCGCGCGCCGACCTCGACCGGGCGAGCTACGGGGTGGTGAAGGTGCTCACCGGCGCCGACCGGGACGTGCCGTGGGAGCCCGAGGCCGCGTTCACGGCACTGGCTGAGTACTACGGCCGGACGGCGTGACGTCCTTGACATAGCGGTGCGCGGGCACCGGGATGGGCCCCGCCTCGCTCGCGGCGGCGTAGTCGAACGGTCCCTCGTCGCGCCAGCCGCCGCGCTCGTAGAACCGGCGCGCCCTGGTGTTGCCGCCGACCACCGCGAGCCACGCGCACTCGTGCCCGCCCTCGGCGACCAGCCGTTCGGCCTCGGCGAGCAACGCCGCCGCGACGGCGCTGCCCCGGTGCTCCCTGGAGACGTACACCTGCTCGACCTCGTCCTCCACCACCATCACGAAACCGGCGACCGCGCCGCCTACCGTGGCGACGGTGGTGTCGGCGATGCGCTGCGCCGCGCGGGCCGTGAACGACTCCTCGGTGCGGATGGCGAGCAGCTCGGCGGGGACGTTGCCGAGGTGGCCGTCCTGCCAGCCGAGGTACCAGATCCGCGCCACGGCAGCCGTGTCCTCCGGCGTAGCGGGGCGCAGCGTCACGACGTTCTCGGCAGGCATCCGCCCAGTCTAGGCACGGGATCCGAGTGCGGCGCGCACCTCGGCGGCGAAGTCGTAGCCGGGCCGCCAGCCCTCGCCACCCGGCGCCAGGATCACGCGCTCGGCGCCGGCCTCGGCGTAGGCGGCCAGCCGTTCGGCGGCCTTCGCGGGCGAGCCGTCGAGCGCCGGGGCGACCACCGTCGCGCGCGGCACGGGCCTGCCGTGCCCGGCGGCGAGGTCACCGAGCGCCTGGAGCCCGGCCGCGACGTCCTCGGGAGAGGAGCCGATGGAGATCCAGCCGTCACCGAACTGGGCGGCGCGGAGCCATGCCCGCTCGCCGTTGCCGCCCACGAGCACCGGCGGCATCGCCGAGCCGGGCGCCAGCGCCACCTCGAGGCCGTCGTCGAGCACGGCCCGCCGCCCGGTGACCAGTGCGGGCAGCACACGCAGCGCTTCGTCGGTGCGACGGCCCCTTCCGGAGAACGACGTGCCCGCGGCCCGCCACCCGGCGTCGCCGTGCGCTGGGTTGCCGGTGCCGACGCCGACCGCGAGCCGGCCGGCCGACACGAGTTGCAGGGCGCTGATCTGCTTGGCCGCCACGGCGACCCGCCGCAGGGCCAGCAGCAGCACGCCGTAGCCGATCGTGATCCGCTCGGTCACGGCGGCGGCGGTGGCGAGTGCCACCGTGCTGTCGAGAATCGGGCCGCTCGCGACGAGGTGGTCGGTCGCCCACAGCGAGTCGAGCCCCGCCTCCTCGGCGAACCGTGCGCTCGCGCGGATCTCCCCGGGAGCCTGGCTCGGCAGGAACACACCGATCTTCATGCTTGATCGCAACCGCGGAAGCCCGAGCCGTGTTCCCGGCCTTCTACGATGGCCGGGTGGCACCTTCCCTGAGCCCGCTCGAGGACCAGAACCTGCGCCTGCTGCGGGCCAAGGACGCGATCGACCGCGACTACGCCCGCCCGCTCGACGTTCCGGCGCTGGCGCGGATCGCGCTGATGTCGCCGTCGCACTTCACTCGCTCCTTCCGCGGCACCTTCGGCGAGACGCCGCACCAGTACCTGCGACGCAGGCGGATCGAACGCGCGATGGCCCTGCTGCGGGCGCACTCGGCGACGGTCACCGACGTGGCCGCGAAGGTGGGCTTCGAAAGCCTCGGAACGTTCAGCCGGACGTTCCGCGCCATCACCGGCACGTCCCCCAGCGAGTACCGGGCGAGCGCGCGGCCGCTCGCCGTTCCGGTGTGCTTCGTGAAGGCGTGGACCAGACCGAGTCGTTTCGGATAAGCCGCCGGGCGCCTCCACCGCATACGGTTCGGGTCATGTTCACGCGTATCAGCATTCACTCCGTGCCCGTGCTCGACCAGCAGGAGGCGCTCGACTTCTACGTCGGCAAGCTCGGCTTCGAGGTGTCGTCGGACGTCGACCTCGGCTTCATGCGCTGGCTGACCGTCGCGCTGCCGTCCGACCCCGATCGCCAGCTGCTGCTGGAGGTGCCGGGGCCGCCCGCGCTGAGCGAGGAGGTCGCCGCCCAGGTCCGCGACCTGGTCACCAAGGGCGCGCTGGGCACGGCCGCGATCCTCAACACCGACGACTGCCAGCAGACCTACGAGACCCTCCGCGCCCGCGGTGTCGAGTTCACCGAGGAGCCCACGAAACAGCCCTACGGCATCGACTGCGCGCTGCGCGACCCCTTCGGCAACCACATCCGCATCACGCAGCTCGCCGAGGGCCCGGTCGAGATCACCGACGCCGACATCGCCCGCTGGCAGGGCGAGTAGCCGGGTACGAGGGGTGCCGGACCCCGGCCCGGCACCCCTCGCCCTCAGCCCACCGCGAGCCGCGGCCAGCCCGCGGTGTCGCGCAACAGTTGCCGGTCGTGCGTCGCGAGCACCACCGCAGCGCCCGTGGCTCCGAGTGCCTGGGTCAGCTCGTCCACGAGCGCCATGGACAGGTGGTTCGTCGGCTCGTCGAGCAGCACGACGTGCGGGCGCGCCGCCAGCAGTGTCGCGAGGTCGAGCCTGCGCTGCTGCCCGATCGACAGCTCGCCCACCGGCCGGTGCGCGGCCCAGGAGGGCAGCAGGCCCAGCTGCCCGAGCCCGACTCGCTCCGGCTCGGCGAGCCGTCCCTCGCTGACGAGCCTGCCGACGGCGGCCTCGTAGACCTCGAACGCGGGCCGCCGCGACGGGCGTGGCGACTCCTGTGCGAGCAGGCCGATCCTGGCTCCGCGCTTGCGCTGCACCGAGCCGGTGTCGGGTTCGAGCACTCCTCCGAGCACCGCGAGCAGCGTCGACTTGCCCGAGCCGTTCGGTCCGGTCACCACGAGCCGGTCGCCGGAGCGCAGGAGCACCGACCTCGGCTCCGTGAGCCGACCGCGCACGGTCACCTCGTCGGCCCGCAGGAGCGTGGCGCCCGGCAGGGTCGCCAGCTCCGGCAGGTGGAACCGCATCGGCGGCTTCGGCACGTCAACGACGTGGGCCTCCAGCTCCTCCTGCCTGCGGTGCACCGCCCGCACCAGTGCGGGTGCCCTCGTCGCGCGGGTGTGCTTGCCGGTGCCCTTCTCCGGACGCCAGCCCGTGGACAGCCGGTTCTGCGCCGCCGAGAGGTCCTGGGCGAGCCGCTGCCGCTCGTTCTGCTGGTCCCGGTAGGCGTTCTCCCACCGTTCCCGCTCGGCCCGCCGTCCCTCGCGGTATCCGGCGTACCCGCCACCGTAGACGCGGGGACGGCCGTCTGAGGTGGGGTCGAGGTCGAGCACCGTGGTGACCACATCGGACAGCAGCGCGCGGTCGTGACTGACGAGCACGACGCCGCCCGGGTGCTCCCGCAGCTTCGCCGTCAGGTGGTCGAGCCCACTCGCGTCGAGGTGGTTGGTCGGCTCGTCGAGCAGCAGCAGGTCGTGCCCGGCGCCGAGCAGGCACGCGAGGCGGATCCGGTACCGCTGCCCCACCGACAGCTCGGCGAGCGGTCGGCTCCGGTCGGCCACGGCGCCCAGCGCGGCGAGCGAGACGTCCACGCGGCGGTCGGCCTCCCACGCGTCGATCGCCTCGGCCGCCGCGAGCGCCTCGGCGTAGGTCTCGTCGGCGCCGGGAAGGTCCTCGGCGAGCGCGAGTGTGGCGGCCTCGAAGTCCCGCAGCACGGCGCGGACCTGGCTCAGCTCCACGTCGATGAGGTCGCCGACGGTGCGGTGGTCGCCCGCAGGCATCTCCTGGTCGGCGACGCCGAGGGTGCCGGCACGGTGCACGGAACCCGAGTCGGGCTCGAGCGTTCCCGCGAGGACCCGCAGAAGCGTGGTCTTGCCCCGGCCGTTCTCGCCGACGACGCCGAGGCGGTCGCCCGCCGACACGGTGACGTCCACTCCGGTCAGGACGGGCCTGCCGCCGCGCGCCAGCGTGACATCGGTGGCGTTGAGGTGGGCACGCGCCCGTGCGGGCAGCACGATGAGACTGGACATACTTCCTCCAGCTGGTCCGGACCTCGCACGGCTGGCGGAACGGTCCGGGAAGTTCGGGCGAACATGCGACATGCCCGGCTCTGCCCGGAGACGACACGGGCGGCCAGGTGCTCGACCGATCAGAGGAAGTACAGGTATTGCACGGGTCCACGGTAACAGACGAAGATCGCCGGCCGCTCGTGATTTCCGTCGCGGGCGGCTGCGACGATGGCGGCATGACCGACACCGGCCTCATCACGTCCCTGCGCGCGACCCGCTTCTTCCTCGACCACGCGGTGCCGCCGGAGGACATCGAGGCGATCGTGGACGTCGCACGCTGGACGGGATCGGCGCGCAACCGGCAGCCCTGGCGGTTCGTCGCGGTGAACGACCGGGGGGTACGGGCCGGGCTGGCCCGCCTGGGCCAGTACGCACAGGTGCTCGCGCACGCGCCGACCGTGCTGCTCCTGCTCTCCGGCCCGGACCGAAGCCAGGACACGGAGTTCGACCTCGGCCGGGTCTGCCAGTCGCTGCTGCTCGCCGCGCACGCGCGGTCGCTGGGCAGCTGCCCCGTCTCGCTCTACCCGGAGGACAACGCGTACGCCGCGGCACGGCTCGTCGGCCTGTGCGCGCCCTGGCGAGCGGACCACGCCATCGCGCTCGGCCGTCCCGCACCGGCGCCGCCGGGTCGTTCGGCGATCCCCACGGGCCGCAAGCCGGTGCGGGAGCTGCTGACCCACTTCCGGGCCTGAGCACTCTAGTCCACTCAGGACGGTCAGTCCGCGGCACCCGGCCGGTCGGCAAGGCCGAGCCGCAGGTGCTCGATGTGGTAAACGGCCTCGTCGAGCAGTTGCGCCACGTGGTTGTCGTAGAGGCTGTAGACGATGCTGCGGCCCGAGCGGGTGCCGCTGACCAGGCCGAGGTTGCGCAGCAGCCGCAGCTGGTGGGAGACGGCGGACTGCTCCATCCCGACCGCCTCGGCAAGCTCGGTGACGGGCAGGGGCCGCTGGCGCAGCTCGGTGAGAATCAGCAGCCTGCTCGGCGTCGCGAGCGCCTGCAGCGTGGTCGCGACGTGAGTGGCGGCGTCGGCGTCGAGCCGCGCGGCGGGCCGGGCCCTGCCCTCCACCCCGTGTCCCATGGCCGGAGTGTAGCGCAGGCTACCTGTATGAAGACGTCTTCATAGGTAGCCAGGGTGCCGGGCATCGCCGGTCAGGCGCGGCCGCGGCCGTGCCCGCCGCGGCCGCGGTGACCGGCACGGCTGCCGTCCTGCCGCCGTCCGGCACCCACGGTCCGCAGCGCAGCCGTCCCCGGGGACGACGGGTCCTTTTCGGACCCCGACCCGGGGAGACAGCTCCCCTCTTCGTTGTGGCACCGGACGATTCACCCGGACGCGGGCATGACGGCTCGGGCGGTGAGGTACTCGGCGGCCGCGATCGTGGCGGCGTACTGCGTGGCCACGAGCAGCCGGATCGGGATCACCTCGTAGCGCTCCACGGCCGCGTCCTCGGCGAGCCAGCGGTCGTACTGCGCCGCGACTCGCTCCCTCGCCTCCCGCACGGCGGCACGGACGTTGCCGACAGCCAGCTCGCCGTCGAGCGCCCGGAGCAGGATTCCGGCGTAACGCAGGCGGAAGCTGTGCACGTCGCCGGCGAGCGAGGCGACCTCGGCCACCGTCGCGCGCCGCCGTGCCTCCGCCGACTCGCTGCGCCCGCGCGCCGAGTCCGCCGCCCCGGAGAGGAAGTCCGTGAAGAACCGGCTCGCCCGCCAGTACGGCGAGTCGGGGACCATGAGGCTCCCCTCCACGTCGTCAAGCGTCTCCCGCAGCAAGGCGTGCAGTTCGCCGAGGTCCCGCGCCTTGGTGGCGAGCGCGCCTGCGTACGGCGTATCCGACGGTGTCTCGTCGGCCGTCGCCGGGTCCTTCCAGTGCGGCAGCTCGCTGATGAGCGTCAGCGCACCGTAGCGCTCGGCGTAGGACGCCGTGTTGTCACCCGAGCCGCCAGGCCACCGGCCACCATTCTCGACCAGCCGGTCGTAGGCGGGCCGGATCGACGAGCCGCGGAAGATGGCGTCGGAGAAGCGGACCATGTGGGGGCCCTCCGGCTCGCCGCGGTCCAGCGGCAACCCCAGCGTCTCCGGGATCGCCCGCAGCACGGGGTACAGCTCCGTCTCGGGCCGGTTGAGGTAGTAGTAGACGCCGCCGAGCTCGCTGTTGTGCAGCGAGCAGACCAGTGCCGGGCGCAGCTGGTCGATCAGTCGCATGAGCGCCTGGGTCTCCGGAAGCGCCGCGTCGAAGTAGGCGTCCTTGTAGTCGAGGGGGAAGGTCCACTCGACCTGGTCGCCGCCCGCGGGACGGTAGAAGTTGCGCGCGTAGTGCTCCCGGGTGAAGGGCCCGGCGAGCCAGCCCTCGTTGAGCCGCAGGCCGTCGGGGTCGATGCACGCGATGATCTCCCACCGGTGGCCCAGCCGCTCGCGCAGCCCGGCGTCGCCGCACAGCCGCTCGGCCAGGTGGAGAGCGGTCAGTCCGCCGATGGGCTCGTTGGGGTGCGGCAGCCCGAACACGAGCGCGACCGGCAGGTCCGCGTCGCCGTCGACGGACAGGCACAGCAACGGCTCACCCTGCCGCGACGTGCCCACCCGGCGCAGGCGGGTCATCTCCGGATAGGCCGAGGCCACGGCACGCAGCCGCCGGTGCAGCTCGTCGACCCCGGCGAACGCGCTGAACGGGGGAACCTCGTCGATCTCCTTGACCAGCCACTCGGACAGCACGGGTGGGTCCTCCCTCGGATTCGGTCGCGCCCGCGAGTCTCGTCCTGACCTGGCGCCCGGCCAAGGGGCTCGCGCCCCGGTTCACCGGCTTGGCCTCATCCGGGACGAGAGTGTGTCGAAACGCGCCCCTGGCGTTCGACGCGTAGGCAGGACAGCAGTCGCCAGGAAGGAACGATCCGATGACACGACAGACCGCGCAGATCCGGTTGTACATGGCCATGTCGCTGGACGGCTTCATCGCCGGACCGGACGACCGGCCCGGGCAGGAGCTCGGACAGGGCGGCGGGCGCCTGTTCAACTGGCTCGACCACCGGATGTCCGACGGACCGGACGGGCAGGTGTACGGCGAGGCCATGGCGACCGGTGCCGTGATCTCGGGCAGGCGCACCTTCGAGCTGGCGGGCCGCTGGCAGGGCGACCACCACGACGGCGTGCCGATCAACGTGCTGACCCACCACGTCGACGAGGGCGACGAGCCGCCGGGCAGCGCCCGGTTCTACACGGATGTCCTCGCGTGTGCCGCCGACGCCAGGGCCGCCGCGGGCGACCGTGCCGTGCTGGTGCACGGAGCGGGGGCGGCGCAGGCGCTGCTGGAGGCAGGCCAGCTCGACGAGCTGGAGATCCACCTCGTGCCCGTTCTGCTCGGCGCGGGCAGGCGACTGTTCGACGACCGGGACGGCGACCCCACCGAGCTGCGGCTCGTCCGGCGGCTCGACGGGCGCGACGCGACCCACCTGCGCTATCAGGTCCTGCGCTCCTAGGAACCGTCGGCTCACCGCGCGACGGCGGGAGCAACCTTCTCCCCGCCGTCGCGGGCTCGAGCAGGTCGGCCGGCAGGTGCTGCCTCGGTCAGGTGCGAGTCCGGACAGGCCGATCAGCAGCAGAACAGGGGCGCCGCGGCGGAGCCGGAGAGTCCCTCGGCGGTACCGAGGCGGGAACATGGCGATTCCAATGAAACGGGCGAACGGCGCACACCGCTAGAACCAACAGCGGAATCGCCACGGAATGCGATCGAGAAAAGGGCGACACGCGCAATTCGTTAACTCGTACGGGAACAATTTCACCTTATCGTGCTACGGCATGCGCTACCGCGTGCTGCGGCCTCCCTACTGTTATCGCTGGGCCGTGCTGATTCTGACGCTGGTCACGATCACCACGTTCGGCGTCGCCGCGCTGCGCGGCTCGTCGGCCGAGGGCGCGCCCACGGCCACGAAACCGGTCAACCAAGGGAAATCCACGCCGGCCCGTGCGACACCGGTCACCGCGGAGGTCGTCCGGCACACCGAGCGTCCCGGCCGAGTCGTCGCGCTCACGTTCGACGACGGCCCCGATCCGGTCTACACGCCACAGGTCCTCGACCTGCTGTCCGAGCACGACGCCGTGGCCACGTTCTGCATGCTGGGCTCCGAGGCCCGCCGCCATCCCGAGCTCGTCCAGGAGGTGCTGGCCCGCGGCATGCGGCTGTGCGACCACACCGTCAGCCACGACCGGGACCTGCGCACCCGCAGCGAGCAGCGCATCACTGCCGAGATCGTGGGCGGCTGGACCGATCTGCAGATCGCGGCGGGCCGCGACGTGCCCATCCCCTACTTCCGCGCACCCGCAGGGAACTGGTCCGAGCGCACGAGCGCCGTTGCGGCCCGGCACGGCATGCGCTCACTCGCGTGGTCGGTCGATTCCCGCGACTGGACACTGCCCGGTGCCGAGCGGATCGTGACGACCGTCAAGGAGGGCGTCGCACCGGGCGCGGTCGTGCTGCTGCACGACGGCGGCGGGGAGCGCGAGCAGACCGTGGCCGCGCTGGCCGAGCTGCTGCCGTGGCTGCTCGCGCAGGGCTACGAGCTCGGCTTCCCCTGAGGTTGCTAACCTCGCCGCGTGGACGCCGCCGAGCCGATGATCGTGGAGATCTACACCGACGGCGCGTGCAGTGGCAATCCCGGCCCCGGCGGCTGGGGCGCGGTGCTCCGCTACGGCCGCCACGAGCGCGAGCTGTACGGCGGCGAACCGGAGACCACCACCAACAACCGGATGGAGCTGACGGCGCCGATCCGCGCGCTGGAGGCGCTGACGCGCCCCTCGGTGGTGAAGCTCTACACCGACTCGAGCTACGTCCGCAACGGCATCACGAGCTGGATGACGCGCTGGAAAGGCAACGGCTGGCTCACCAGCACCAGGGAGCCGGTGAAGAACGCCGACCTGTGGCAGCGCCTCGAAGCCGCGGTGAGCAGGCACCGGGTGGAGTGGCACTGGGTGAAGGGGCACGCCGGGCACCCCGAGAACGAGCGCGCCGACAAGCTCGCCGTGAAGGGCGTGCAGGAGGCGCGCGAGCGACTCTCCTCAGCCGCCGCCCGCGCGAGAGGTACCTGACGATCGACCGCCGGTAGCCCCTTCCGCAGTGAAGGCCACCTTCACTGCGTCTAACGCAGTGAAGGTGGCCTTCACTGCAGTCGCCTTCACTGGGTGGCGGCCTCAGGGGCGTAGGTCCAGCCGGGGGATCACCTCCTCGACCAGGACCTTGAGCTGCCGCCGCCAGTCCCACGACGTGATGCGCAGGGTCACCTCCGTGGCGCCGTCGGCGTAGAGCGCCTGGATGTCGGCCGCGGCCTTATCCGGGGTACCCGTCGCCGTCCAGTGCCGCGTGTCCTCCCTGCTGAACACTGGACCGTAGTACTCGCCGAGGAACCGGTAGCTCTCGTCGTAGGCGGCCTCGCGGTCCGGGTTCAGGTTGAGGTTGTGGTACGCCGAGACGCCGAAGTCCTCCGGATCGCGGCCCTCCTCGGCGAGGAACTCCTTGATGGCCGGCAGGTTCACGGTCAGGTGCTCGGGGCTCTTGCGGGTGGTCATCCAGCCGTCCGCGATGCGGGCGACCCGGCGCAGCGCGCGTTTGGCGAGCGGTTGCGGGGCAGGGTTCGACGCGATGTAGACCGGCGGCGGCGACTGCACCGGCTTCGGCAGCACGGTCACGTCCTCGAACGACGTGAACTCGCCCTGGAACGTCACGTTGTCCTCCGTCCACAAGCGACGGATGATCTCGGTGTTCTCCTCGAGCCGCGCGGCACGCGAGCGGTCGGTGACGCCGTACAGCGCGCCCTCCTTCGCGGAGGCGTCCCTGGCCTTGACGATCCCCGTGCACACGGCGAGCAGCATCCGGCCCTTGGAGAGCTGGTCGAGAGTCGCCCACTGGCCGGCGAACAGGATCGGGTCGCGGACCGGGAAGCTCGCGAGGCAGCCGACGGCGAGCCGCACGCGGGAGGTGACGGCCGCGAGCGAGCCGAACAGGGCGATGGCCTCGGGCCGCGGTTTGGCCAGTAGGCTGTCGCCGATCCAGACGGAGTCGAACAGGCCCGTCTCGTCGGCGTAGTGCCCGGTCTCGACGAGCTCGCTGAGGCTGAGCACGTCGAAGAACGCGCCGCGCTGGGGCAGGGTCAGGCCGATCTGCCGCTGCTGTGTCATGGAGTCCCTTCCTTCTCGGCTCCGCGCTAGCGGAGGGTGATCCGGCCGTTCGGCGTGTCCAGCACGGCTTCCAGCGCCGGAGCGCCCTCGGTGACGTCGAGCTCGACGTCCAGCGCCCGCAGTGCGGCCAGGAGCGCCGCCGGGTCGGGGTGGAACCCGCGCAGGGACACCAGCGGCAGGACGGGCAGGTCGTTCGTCGTCGGGTGCGGCGCGTCCAGCCAGTCGATGAGCGCGGGCGCGAGCCCGTCGAGGCGGTCACCGCGGTTGGGCGTCAGCCGCCACTCCAGCAGCGTGCCGTCCGGGGTGCGCCGCGACAGCGGGCCGATGTCGCCGGGGTCGTAGCCCTCCGCCCTCGCGCGCTCGACGGTGGCCTCGATGTCCGGCGGGCGCACGACCCACGCGGCGAGCCTCGGCCCGGTGAGCCGGTCGATGCCGAAGGTCGCCGGTTTCCCTTCCGGCGCCTCGGGATCGTCGGGCCCGATCAGCTCGAGGTAGGCGTTGCCGCCGAGACCCGCGAGGTAGTTGCGTGTGCCCCGGCCGACGTGCCTGCCGCCGAGCACCGGCTTGACACCCGTGCGCTCGGCGAAGGACGTCACGAGCTCGTCGATGTCGGGTGCCGCGTAGACGAGGTGGTCGAGCAGTGGTTCGGTCATGAACTGGTGCCTTCCGGTGTGTCGGGGTGGAGTGCGTCGGCGAGGTGCACGCGGCCGCCCGCGCGGTCGAACTCGGCGCGGGCGTCGGCGCGCAGCCGCTCGTCGGCGAGGAAGTCGGCCGCGGTGGCGGCGATTCCGAACGCGGCGTCGTGCACGGCGGCGGTGCCGGAGTCCGCGGCCGCGTATGCCGCGAACTCCGCGGTGTGGTTGGCGACGCCACGCGGGGCGATGGCGATGATCGGATGGATGGCCGGAACGTACACGCTGACGTTCCCCATGTCGGTCGAGGCCACCTCGTCGGCAGGCCGCGCCTCGGCCGGCAGGACCTTGCGCCGGGACGCGAGATTCACGGCGTAGCGCGCCTCCAGGGTCGCGTTGGCGCGCAACGGCAGGTACGCGGGCGCGCCGTCCCAGCGAATCTCGGCCACCGTGCCCGTCGCCAGCGCCGCGGCCCGCAGGATCGCGTCGGCCCGCCCATGCAGGTCGGCGAGTGTGTCGATGTCCAGGGAGCGCACGTAGAACACCGCGGACGCCGTCTCAGGCACCACGTTCGGCGCCTGCCCGCCGTCGGTGATGATCCCGTGCACCTTGTCGGAGGACAGGATGTGCTGGCGCAGCTGCGCGATGCCGTTGTAGGCGGTGACGACGGCGTCGAGCGCGTTGACGCCCCAGTGCGGCCCGGTGGCGGAGTGTGCGGCCAGGCCCCGGTAGGTCACCGCGACCTGCCGGAAACCGAGCGAGCGGCTCCCGGCCACGTCCAGGTTGCCTGGGTGGACCATGAGCGCGAAGTCGATGTCGTCGAACCCGCCCGCGTCGAGGATGCGCTGCTTGCCACCACCCCCCTCCTCCGCGGGCGCGCCGATCAGCTCGACGGTGCCCCCGTCCTCCCGCAGCGCGTGCGCCAGGGCGAGAAAGGCGCCAACGGCGCTCGCCGCGATGATGTTGTGCCCGCACGCGTGCCCGATGCCGGGCAGCGCGTCGTACTCGGCGACCACGCCGACGCGCGGGCCGCCTCGCCCGGCGACGGCGCGGACCGCGGTAGGCAGGCCGTAGGCCCCGGTCTCGGCGGCGATGCCGTGTGCCCGCACGGTGTCCGCGATCGCCGACGCCGCGTGGTGCTCGGCGTAGGCCAGCTCCGGGTGGGCGTGCAGGTCGAGCGACAGCGCGGTCAGTTCCGGCGCCAGCACGCCGAGCCGCCTGGTCAGCGCCGTCAGTGTCTCCGGCGGGGCCCCGGTGTGCGGCGAGGACGCCGGCGCCGTCTCGCCGAGCACACGCTCCAGCTCGCGGCCTCGCCGCTCCCGCAGCCCGGGGTAGGGCCGCCTCAGGTTCTGGACGGTCATCGTGGCTGTCCCTCCTTCTCCCGCGTACCGGTGTCTTCGAGCTGGGCGTAGATCTCCTCCCGCAGCGCCGTCAGCCCGGGCTCACCGAGCGTGCGGGGCCTCGGCCGCGGCACGTCCCACGTTCGCGCTATCCGGCCCGGTCCCGGGGCCAGCAGCACGATCCGGTCGGCGAGCACGATCGCCTCGGCGACGTCGTGGGTCACGAACACCACCGTGCGGGTGTCCTCGGCCCAGAGCCGCAGCAGGTCCTGTTGCAGCTGCAGGCGCGTGAGGTGGTCCACGGCGCCGAACGGCTCGTCCATCAGCAGCACGTCGGGCCGGGTCGCCAGCGCCCGTGCGATGCCGACGCGCTGGCGCATGCCGCCCGAAAGCTGCCGGGGGTACTTGTTCCCCGCGTCCGGCAGGCCGACGAGTTCCAGGTGCTCCTGTGCGACGGCCCGGCGCCTGCCCTTCGGCAACCCCGCAAGCTCCAGCCCGAGCTCGACGTTGCGGCCGACCGTGCGCCACGGGTACAGCGAGGGATCCTGGAACACCACACCGATCCGCTCGTCGGGCTCGGTGATCTCACGGCCACCGAGCCGCACCGTGCCGGTCGTGGGCCGCTGCAGCCCGGCCATGATCTCCAGCAGCGTGCTCTTGCCGCAGCCACTGCGGCCGAGGAGCACCACGAACTCCCCCTCGCCGACGGTCAGGTCGATGCCGTCGAGCGCGCGCACCTCACCCGCGCCGCCGTAGGTCTTCGACACGCCCGTGACCGTGAAGCCCTGCCCGTTCATCGAGCGCTGCCCGCGGCCGCGAGGTCCTGCGCGCTCGGCAGGTAGGTGTCGTCGACGACCTCGCTCGTCTCGTAGATCGTGTCCTGCAGGCCCAGTTCGCGCTGGATCCGCTGGGTGTCACGCAACGCGCCCGGGTCGACCTCGGGCCTGTTCTCCCAGATCGGCTCCTCGCGGCGGAGCGCGCTGGCCTGCACCTCGGCCGGCACCTTGATCTGTGAGCTGGCGAAGTCACGGAACTCGTCCTGATGCTCCTTCGCGTAGATCGCGGAGCGGAAGTACGCGGTGAGGAACTTCCTGACCACGTCGGGGTTCTCCTCGGCGAACCGCGTGCTCGTGATCTCGACGCCGGTGTGGAACGTCGGCAGGTAGTCCCAGCCCTTGGCGAGCAGGTGACCGACGCCGGTGGACTCGGCGAGCGACACGAACGGCTCGTGGATGATCGTGGCATCCACCTGGCCGCTCTCCAGCGCGGCGTAGGCGGGCTGGTAGGCACCGGTGGGGATCAGCGTCACCTCCGACTCGGAGATGCCGTTCTCCCGCAGGATGTAGCGGGTGTAGACCTCCATGCCCGAGCCCTTGCGGCCGATGCCGATCCGCTTTCCCTTGAGGTCGGCCATATCCCGCACGTTCTTTCCGCCGATGAGGTAGAACGGGCCCTTGGTGCGATACATCGAGGACACGATCTTGATCGGCGCCGACTTGCCGGCGGCGATCACGGCCGAGGTGGTGTCGGAGTCGGCGATCTGCACGTCACCGCTGCTGACCAGGCCCACCGGGTCCTGCGCCCTCGACGAAGGTCACGTCGAGGCCCTGCTCCTCGAAGAAACCCTTCTCCTTGCCGAACTTCGCGGGCAGGCCGCTCGGGCCCGCGAACGACGCGTAGGTGACCTTGATCAGGCCGGACGAGGTTCGCTCGACCTCCTGCGCACACGCCGTCAGTGTCAGTGCCAGCACTGCCGCGAGCGCCGCGGCGACCGGTTTTCTCCTGCTGCGCAACATATCGGGGATTGCCTCCTGGTTCGGGGCCGGCCGCTCAGCGCAGCCGGGTCTGCCGGGGCCGCCACTTGAGGAAGACCCGTTTCTCGAGCTGGTCGATCACGGTGACGCTCGCGACGGAGACGAGCGTGATCAGGATGATGAAGGCGAACGCCCTAGGGGTGTCGTAGAGCGATGTGGCCTCCGTGAGGCCGTTGCCCAGTCCCGCCTTGGACGCGACCATCTCGCCGAAGATGGCGCCGACGAGCGCGGCGGCCGCCTCGACGCGCAGTGCCGCGAAGATCGTGGGCACCGCCGAGGGCAGCACCACCTTGGTGATCACCTGGAACCGGCTCGCACGGAACGACCTGGCGACCTTGAGGTGGTCGGCCGACGTCTGCTTCACGCCGGCGATCGTGTTGTAGACGATCGGGAAGAAACAGAACAGGAACACGATGATCACCTTGTGTCCGAGGCCGAGCCCGAACCACAGGGTGAGCAACGGGATCACGGTTACCTTCGGCACCGCCATCAGCGCCGCGAGAAACGGCCGGAAGAACGCCTCGGCAAGCGGGACGAGCGCGAGGAACAGGCCGAAAAGAATTCCGGCCGCGACAGCGAGCAGGTAGCCCGTGAGAAATTCCTGCAACGTCACGGCGAGGTTGCCGTAGAAGCCGTTGTCCCCCGACAGCAGCAGCACCACCTCGTCGAGGACGTCGGTCGGCGCGGGCAGGTACAGGCTGGACACCACGTTGCCGCGGACCAGTGCCTCACACAGCGCCAGCACGCCGGCGAGCAGGGCCACCTGCCCGAGGACGAGCCCGGCCCTGCGGCGCCGGGCCGCGGGTGCGTCGGTGCGCGAGGTCGGCATGGGTTCACTCCGTCACGAGATGGGTTCGAGGGATCGCTCCGGTGCGGGAAGCGGCCGGAATCACCCGGCTCGCCAGGTCAACCTAGGCGCGATTTTGTGTACATGTCAATTCATTGTGTATCCATCCTGAAATGTGGAAACGTGCCTATTTGTGGTCACCGGATTAGTAATTCAGCGAACAATTCTCCGGTGTCCTCATCCGGCACGGAAATGGATACACTCGCCGACATGACGCGACCGGACGACACCGCGACCGTCCAGCATCAGCGGCTGCGCGGCATGATCCTCGATCGCGAGCTCCCGCCGGGCACCGTGCTGCTGGAGACTCCGCTCTCGCAACGCCTCGGCGTCTCGCGGACACCCGTGCGCGAAGCGCTCGCCCGGCTCGCCCAGGAGGGGCTGATCACGCGGCACACCAGAGGGTATGTCGTGCACGAGCTGTCACCGGAGGAGATCATCGAGGTCTTCGACGCGCGGATCGTCCTCGAACGCGCCATCGCCGAGCGGGCCGCGACCGCGGCGAGCGAGTTGCGGCTCGCCCATCTCGAACAGCTAACCGACGAGCTCGACCGGCTCGTGCGCGCGCTGTGGGCAGCGGGCGACGACGAGGAGACGGCGGAAGAGCTCCGGGCCCGCATCCGCCCGCTCAACGTCGCCTGGCACGACGCGCTGCGCGCCTGCGGCAACAACGGCACGCTCACGCGGCTGCTCGAACAGGTGCTGGACGTCCAGCGGATCTACAACCCGCTCATGCACCAGCACGACGCCGAGGAGATCGCGCTCGGCCAGCGGCAGCACCACGAGATCGTCACCGCGCTGCGCCGCCGGGACCCGGCGACCGCGGGCGAGGTCATGGCGCGGCATCTGGAGACCGTGCGCAGGAGCAAGGTCGCGGAGTTGACGCGTGTCCTCCGGCCGACTTAGGTCGACCGTGAGGAGGTGTCCTCGTGTCCGGCTATGACGACAGGCCCTGGCTCGCGCACTACGGCGAGGGACAGCCGGCCGAGCTGGCACCGGAGTTCCCGCACGCGCTGGCGATGTTCGAGGCCGCGGTGCGGCGTGATCCCGGGAGCCACGCGATCCGCTACTTCGACGGCCGCCTCACCTTCGCCGAGCTGGCCGCACTCAGCGACGCGTTCGCCGCGGGCCTGCTGTCGAAAGGCTTCGCGCCCGGCGAACGGGTGGCGCTGTACCTGCAGAACGTGCCGCAGTACGTGATCGGGCTGCTCGGCACCTGGAAGGCGGGCGGCATCGCCGTCAACGTCAACCCGATGAACCGCGAGCGCGAGCTGGAGCTGCTGCTGCGCGACTCGGGCGCGACGGTGCTGCTGACGCTGGAGGGGCTGCACCGCGACGTCGCGGCCGCGGTCGTCGGCGACACCGCGGTGCGCACGGTGCTCACGACGTCGGAGCTGGAGTACCAGACCCGAGGCGACGCGCGGGTGTTCGCCGGTGCCGGGCGCACTGGTGCGGCCGGGGGCGCGGCGGACCTCGCCGAGTTCCTGGCGGCGCATCGGGGGCAGGCACCGCCGCCGGTTTCGTTCGCGCCGGACGACACCGCCGTGCTGACCTACACCTCGGGCACCACCGGACCGCCGAAAGGCGCGATAAACACCCACGGCAACATCGTCTTCAACTCCCAGTGCTACCGGCAGCTGTGTGAACTGAGCGCGGACGACATCGTGCTGGGCGTCGCACCCGTCTTCCACATCACCGGGCTGATCGGCCACGTCACTCTCGCACTGCTGCTCGGGGCGCCGCTGGTGCTGATGTACCGCTTCGAGCCGTCGCTGGTGGTCGACGTGATCCGCGAGCAGCGGCCCACGTTCACGGTGGGCGCGATCACCGTGTTCATCGCGCTGCTCAACGCCCCCAACGCCGACCGCGCGGCGTTGGCGTCGCTGCGCAAGATCTGGTCGGGCGGAGCGCCGATCCCGCGGTCGACGATCACGGCTTTCGAAGAGCTGACCGGCACGTACATCCACAACATCTACGGGCTCACCGAGACCACCTCACCGAGCCACGGCGTGCCCGCGCCCGCGCGGGCACCCGTCGACGAGCGGTCCGGGGCCGTCTCCATCGGCGTGCCGGTCTACAACACGGTGGCGCGGATCGTCGGCGACGACGGCACGGAGCTGCCGCCAGGCGAGATCGGCGAGGTGGTGATCAGCGGGCCCCAGGTGGTGAAGGGCTACTGGAACAAGCCGGACGAGACGGACCGCGCGATCCCCGGCGGCGAGCTGCACACCGGTGACGTGGGGTACATGGACGCCGAGGGCTGGTTCTACCTCGTCGACCGAAAGAAGGACCAGATCAACGCGAGCGGTTACAAGGTGTGGCCGCGCGAGGTGGAGGACGTGCTCTACGAGCACGACGCCGTGCGGGAGGCCGCCGTGGTCGGCGTGCCCGACGACTACCGAGGCGAGACGATCAAGGCGTTCGTGAGCCTGCGGGCAGGCAGGCGGGCGACCGAGGAGGAGCTGATCGCGTTCGCGCGCGAGCGCCTCGCGGCGTACAAGATCCCGCGCCGGGTCGAGTTCCTCGACGAGATCCCGAAGACCGTCTCTGGCAAGCTTCTGCGCCGCGAGCTCCGCGAGCGCCACGCCGACCACTGACCCCGCGAGTCCCGCGCTCCGGCGCGCGAGTCCCGCACTCCAGCACGCGAGTCCCGCACTCCAGCACGCGAGTAGCGCACTCAGGACACCGAGTCGTGTGCTGGAGCGCAAAACTCGGTGTCGGGAACGCACGACTCGCGGACTGGAACGCACGACTCGCGGCCGGGAGTGGGGACCCCCTCGGGCGCGCGGCTACGCACGGTCGTACATTCCTCGCGTACAAGAGGTAGATCTCGGGGGCATGAGGGTGCGCGGCCCAGCAGCCCGGACCGGAAGGAACGCTGCGTGAGCGAGGAGTCGTCCCGGCGGCGGCGCGTCAAGCTACTGGGCCTGCTCGCCACGATCGTGGGCACGCTGAGCGCGATCCTCGCGATCGCCGTTCCGCTGCTGCCGGTGAACCAGCAGGTCACCACGCTCGACTGGCCGACGGAGCAGGGCACCCGCGCGGTCGCGGCGCCGCTGACCGCGCAGGCCCCGGTGCGGCTCACCGCAGAGGTCCCCTGCACCGCCGCCACGGACCTCGACCGCCGCACCGACGGCCCCGCGACGCTGGTCAGCACCAACGCCCCCACCTCGGAGCCGGGCAGGCTCACCGGGCTGGCGCTGCGCGTGGACAGCGGCCTGCTGTCGATCACCACGCGTGGTCAGCAGCTCGGCTCGGCGCCGATCGGCCCCGGTGAGTGCGTGATCGAGATCCGCTCCGACAGCGCGGGCACGTCGGCGCGGATCGGTGACGAGGTCCTCGCCGCCGCCGAGGGCGACTACCGGCCGCAGGTCACCGGCATCTACTCCGACCTGGACGCGGGCAGCGACGACGTGCGTGGCCTTTCGGTGTCGGTGGAGGTCGACAACCGCTGGGACACCACGGCCACAGTGGTCAAGTGGATCGCGATCGTGCTTTCGACCTGCTGCTTCGTGGTCGCCATGTGGGCGCTGTACCGCCTCGACCGGCTGACCGGCCGCAAGCCGCCGCGCCTCGCCCCGCGCGGCTGGTGGAAACCGAGGCCGCTGGACTTCGCCGTGGTCGGCACGCTCGTGGTCTGGTGGCTCCTCGGCGCGATGACCGCCGACGACGGCTACTTCCTCACCATGGCGAGGATCCGCGACGACGCGGGCTACATCGGCGAGTACTACCGCTGGTACGGCACGGCCGACTCGCCGATGGCGTGGTTCGTGGACCTCTACGCCGCGATGACGCACGTCAGCACGCTCGCGCCGTGGATGCGGCTGCCGTCGCTGCTCATGGGCATCGCATCGTGGGTGCTCATCAGCAGGGAGGTGCTGCCGCGCCTCGGCCAGCAGGTCCGCCGCAGCAGCGCCGCCGCGTGGGCGGCAGGCGCGGTGTTCCTCGCCTTCTGGCTGCCCTACAACAACGGGCTGCGCCCGGAGAACATCGTCGCGGTCCTGTCGCTGATCACGCTGTGCGCGGTGGAGCGCGCGGTCGCCACACGCAGGCTGCTGCCCGCCGCGCTCGGCCTCACCACCGCTGCGCTGTCCGTGGCGACCAACCCGCACGGCCTCATGGCGGTGCTGCCCTTCATCGTCGCGGGCAAGCCGCTGTTCAAGATGGTGCGTCACCACGCGCTGCGGTTCGGCTGGCTTCCGGTGCTCGCGCCGATCGCTGCCAGCGGCTTCGTGATCCTGAACCTCGTCTTCTACGACCAGACGCTCGGCGGCGCGCTCGGGGCGACCGAGCTGCGCACGGCGATCGGGCCGAACCAGGCGTGGCACCAGGAGCTCTCGCGCTACACGATGCTCTTCACCGACGGCCCCGACGGCTCGATGACCCGCCGGTTCCCGGTGCTGCTGGTGATGCTGTGCCTCGCCACGTGCGCGGTGGTGCTGCTGCGCCGCGGCATCATTCGTGGCGCGGCACTCGGCCCGAGCAGGCGCCTGCTCGCGATGGCCGGCCTTTCTTTCGTGGTGCTGGCCCTGACCCCGACCAAGCACTCGCACCACTTCGGGATGCTCGCGACGATCGGGGGAGCCCTCGCCGCGCTCACGGCGCTGGCGACCAGCACCAACGTGCTGCTCTCGCGCCGCAACCGGGCCGGGTTCGTCGCCGCGCTGCTCGTCATCGCCGCGCTCGCCGCGACCGGCCCGAACGCGTGGTGGTACGTCTCCGGCTGGGGCGTGCCGTGGTACGACATGCCGCCGCAGCTCCTCGGGATACCGCTCAGCACCATGCTCCTGGTGGCGGCCGCCGCCGCCTTCGCCGTCGCGGTGGTGGAACACATCAAGCACGACGAGCACAAGCCGTTCGAGCTGCCGCCGCGCATGGAGAGCCGCAGCCGCGCGCTGCGGCTCGGCACCGCGCCGCTGTCGATCGTGTGCGCCGTGCTGGTGCTCTTCGAGATCGGCAGCATCGGCAAGGCCACGGCCGAGCGCTGGAACACCTACAACAGCGGCACCGACAACGCCGCGCAGCTGGCGAGGCAGAGCTGCGGCCTTTCGGACTACGTGTACGTCGAGCAGCATCCCCGCCGCGGCCTGCTCGACCCCAGCCCCGAACAGCCCCTCGCGCCGGCGCCGGGCTGGCAGACCCCCGAGGGCACCGCGCCGGAGGTCACCCCCGAGCAGTGGCTCCAGCCGGCGCAGGACGGCTTCGTCACCGGGGGTGGCCTGCCGCAGACGGCCAACGGGCAGAGCTGGCAGCCGCCGGAGGAGCTGGGCGGACGGGACGCGCCCGCGTGGGGAAGCCACGAGCCGACCGGCAACGGAACGGGCCAGCTGCGCACCGCCTGGTACCCGGTGCCGCAGCGGGCGAAGGACGGCGACGTCCCCGTGGTCGTCGCGGTGGCGGGACAGATCGACGGCGCCAACTCGATGACCGCCGAGTTCGGCAGGCAGACGGAGAACGGCTTCGAGATCGTCGACCGGCGCCCGGTCACCGCCTCCTCCAGCGGGCCGGACTGGCGTGACGCGCGGATCACCGTCGACGGCGCCGCGAGCGAGGCCGACCAGATCCGTATCGTCGCCGAGGACAACGGGCTCGGCCCCGACGCGTGGCTCGGCTTCACCGCGCCCAGGGTGCCCGCGCTGGAGCGGATGACCGATGTCGTGGGTGACACGCCGACCTTCCTCGAGTGGGCGGCGGCCTTCCAGCACCCGTGCCTGAGCCCGTCCACGGTCGTCAACGGCGTGGCGGAGATGCCGAAGTACCGCGTGAGCGCGGGCGGCTCGTTCCGCGACATCGGCGAGTCCTGGTCGTCCCCCAAGGCGGGCGGGCCGTTCGGCTGGATCAACGTGACCACGCGCGCCCGCGAGCTGCCCACGTACCTGAAGGGCGACTTCAACCGCGACTGGGGCTCGCTCTACGTCCTCGAGCCCTACGAGCCGGACGCGCTGCCCGCCGAGGCCGCCGAGCACCAGCGCACGGTGACCAGGACGGGACTGTGGACGCCGGGCCAGTTCGTGCTGCCCTCCCAGCTGCACAGCAACGCCGAGACGAGCTAGTGCCCTCCGCCGGAAGTCTGTTGCTTGAGTCGGTGGGTCCAGGTTTCCGCTGGCAAGGCGCCGGTTCGTCCTCGTACTGGGCTGTACTTGGGCGGACCGGCAACGCAGCCGGCGGGAAGCGGGGCCGCCGAATCATGTGGCGAACTTCCGGCGGGGGGCACTAGCTCACGTCGAGCCGGTGCAGGACGTCCGGCAGCCGGTCGAGCAGCGGCTGCCGGGCCGGCCCGCCCACCGTGGCCCGCAGGTAGAGGCCGTCGCCCAGCACGGCGACCAGCTCCGCGGTGAGCGGGTCTTCGACGTGCTCGGCGAGCAGGCCTGACCACAGCCTGCTCACCTCCACCATCGTCTCGGTCACCTTCGGCTCGCTGCCGAGCAGCCGCAGCGCGGCGACGGACGTTCGGTGCGCGGGCTTGTCCATGCTCGCATCGGTGACCGAGGAGAGCAGGTAGTAGCGCACCACACCCTCCGGCGCCGTGCGCGCGTACTCCACGTCGGCGACGGTGAGCCGCACGAGACGGTCGAGCAGCCCGTCGAGCAGCGCGTCCTTGGAGCCGAAGTGATAGAGCAGGCCGCCCTTCGACACCTTCGCTCTCGCCGCGACGGCGTCGAGCGTCACTGCGGCCGAGCCGCTCTCGATGAGGATGTCCTCGTAGGCGTCGAGGACCTGTTCCCGCGCTGAAGGCCTGCCCATGGCGCTTGACTATACCGTCCAGACGGTTTAGTTTCGACTCGAGGGGAAAACTTTACCGTCTGGACTGTTCAGTTGTTCCTAGGGAGACATCGTGACCAAGGCAGGAGGCCGGGACTGGCTGGCGCTCGCTGTACTGGTGCTGCCGGTGCTGCTGATCAGCGTCGACATGACCGTGCTCGGATTCGCCCTGCCGTACCTGAGCGAGGACCTCGGCCCGAGCGGCGCCGAGCAGCTGTGGATCGTCGACATCTACTCGTTCGTGCTCGCCGGCCTGCTCGTGCTCATGGGCACGCTCGGCGACCGCGTCGGGCGGCGCAAGCTGCTGCTGGCGGGCGCCGCGGCGTTCGGGGCGGCCTCGGTGCTGGCCGCCTTCGCGAGCAGCCCCGGCATGCTCATCGCCGCGCGGGCGCTGCTCGGCGTCGGCGGCGCGACACTCATGCCCTCGACGCTGTCGCTGATCCGCAGCATCTTCGCCGACCCGGCTCAACGGCGGCTCGCCATCGCCGTCTGGGGTTCCGGGTTCTCCGGCGGCATGGCGCTGGGCCCGGTGATCGGCGGATGGCTGCTGGAGCATTTCTGGTGGGGATCGGTGTTCCTGATCAACGTCCCCGTGATGCTGCTGCTGCTCCTAGCGGGACCGTTCCTGCTGCCGGAGGCCCGCGATCCGAGCCCCGGCCGGTTCGACCCGCTGTCGGCACTGCTGTCGCTGGCGGCGATCCTGCCCGTGGTCTACGGGATCAAGCGCTTCGCCGAGTACGGCGTCGAACCGCTCGCCGCGCTGAGCGCACTCGCCGGGATCGCGCTCGGCGTTGTGTTCGTGCGCAGGCAGCGCGCGCTGCCCGATCCGATGCTCGACCTGTCGCTGTTTCGCAACCGGGCCTTCAGCACCTCGGTGCTCACGAACATGCTCGGCGTGTTCGCGCTCGTCGGCCTGCTGTTCCTGGTGCCGCAGTACCTCCAGCTGGTGCTCGGCATGCGGCCCATGACCGCGGCCCTGTGGCTGCTACCGACGACGGCGGCCGGTGTCGCGGGATCGTTCGCCGCGGCGAGGCTCGCGCGCAGGTTCCCGGTGCCATGGCTGATCGGCGGCGGGCTCCTGGTCGCGGCCACGGGCTTCGTCGTGCTGGTGACGATCGGTGTCGACAGTGGACTGGCGATGCTCGTGACCGGCATGGCACTGGTCGGGTTCGGTGTGCCGCTGTCGGAGACGCTGACCAACGACCTGATCATCACGGCCGCTCCCCCGGAGCGGGCAGGGGCGGCTTCGGCGATCTCGGAGACCGGCTTCGAGCTGGGCGGCGCACTCGGCACCGCGGTGCTCGGGAGCATCGCGACGGCGGTCTACCGCTCGGGCGTCCCCGTCGAAGCGGGAGAGACCGCGCGGGAGACGCTCGGCGGTGCGGTCGCGACCGCGGCCCAGCTGCCGCCCGAGCAGGCCGCCGCACTGCTCGCGTCGGCGAAGGAGGCGTTCGTGCAGGGCGTGCAGGTGAGCGTCGTGGTCGGTGCCGTCCTGCTGGCCTACACGGGGGTGCAGGCGCTGGTCCTGCTGCGGCGCCACCGCGAGCGTGCGGAAGATGAGGGCGAGACGCTCAGCGATGGCTCCCCCGCCACTACGCGTCGTTGACTGTCCTCATGACCACCAACACCCAGGACAAGACCACCCGCCAGGTGCTCGAGGCGATCAGGAAGCGCTCGTTCTGCACGCTCGCCACCACCTCCCCCGCACACCGGCCACACGTCGCCGGTGTGCTGTACCAGGCGGTGGGCTCCACCTTGTACGTCAGCACCCTGCGGGGCAGCCGGAAGGCCCGCAACATCGCCGCCAACCCGAATGTCGGCGTGTGCGTCCCGGTCCGGCGCCTGCCGTTCGGCCCGCCCTCGTCGGTGCAGTTCCAGGCGGTCGCCGACATCCTCGCCCTCGACGACCCGCACCTGCTGCGCCTGGTGGAGGACGGCGCATTGCCCGCCATCACCAAGCACGGCGAGCTCACGGAACCCGATGGATGCTTCCTGCGCGTCACCCCGGTGAGCAGGCTCAACACCTACGGGGTCGGCATGCCACTGCTGACCTTCCTGCGCGATCCGCTGCACGCGCTGGGGACGGTGGAGCTGAGCGGGTTGAAATCCTGATCCGTCCACAGTGGTAGTCCACTGTGGATATGCCGGGAATTCACCAACATCAACCGCGGCCAGGTCGGATCCGCCGCCGTCACGGTTGCGTCACGGCACGCCGCCACGGTCGGCCGCCCCGGGTAGGTTCTCGGTCGACCATGACAGAGATCATCGACGGCGACCGGCCCGCCACCGCCGGCGCGGGGCCGCTGACCCCGCTTCGGGCCCGGCCGCTCGGCGACCGGCCCGCACGCGACGAGCCGCTGCTCGGCCCGCCCCTGCTCCGGGTGTGGCGCAAGACTCGGCCAGGCCTCTTCCTGTATCCCCTGCTGACTGTGCCCTTCGCAGCGGGTCTCGTGCTCGCTGACCCGCGCGTCCCAGTCGCTCTGTCCGTGCTCGGCACCGCCTTCTTCGGCTTTGGCGGGCTGTACAACCTCGTGCTGTGGCTGCGGTTCCCCTGGCGCGCGGTGAAGAAGCTTTCGACGCAACCGGTCCGGGAGGTGACCGGGACACCTGCCGGGCTGCGCGTCACGAGGCTGCGAGTGGCGATGCGCATCGCCGGAGCGCCGGAAGAGCAGTGGCTCAGGATGGTGCTGCCCGCCGGACTGCGCACGCAGGTGCTCGCCGAACCGCGCGTGTGGGTGGCCGGACCCGACCGGAAGGGCAGGGCGCTGGTGGCGCTGCCCGGCGCGACACTGCTGCGGCCCGCGTGCATCGCCACGGCACCACCTCGCCGGTCGCGACCGCCGCAGCCGGTACCGCAGGGCATCTCGGCGCCCTGCGACGATCCGGTGCTCGGCGCCCACGTGCGCTCGGTTCGCCGATGGTCGGTGCTCGGCACCGTCGCGGGCGCGGTCTCGGCCGGCTGGCTGCTGCAGTCGGCCCAGGCCGCGGGCGGGGTGGACGTCCCCATCCTGGCACTGGTCGTGGTACTGCTGCTGAGCGTCGCCACCACGCTCCTGCCCGGGCTGCCGCGCCTCTCCAGGGCAGCGCACGCTCTCACCTGGACCCCGCTGCCCGCCGTGCTCGACGACGACATCCGCTTCCGGTCCGTGCTGCGGATGGACGCCACGGGACGGATCTGGATGCCAGACGGCAGTCAGCGCACGCTGCGACTGCGGCGGGTTTCCCCCGAGCTCGTCGCGAACGTCCGGTGTTCGCGGCAGCTGTGGGTCATCGGCGCGCCGGGTGCGGGCGGCGCGGCACTGGCCGGTATTCCCGGTCAGCCCGTACTCGACGCCGTGATCCTGGGCAGGCGCGCGAAAGCTCCCAGCGCCACGTGAACGAGCCCGTCGCGGACTACCGGCCACGGCCGTTCTCTCCCCTCGGCGACCGGCCGACGCGGGACGAACCGCTGCTGGCGCCGGTGTTCGCCAACTGGCGTGGCATGGCGCGCCGGACACTGGTCTCCCATCTGGCCGGCGCGGTCGTGGGCATCGTCCTGCTGGTGGTCGACGACGGGCACTCCGGGCTCGCCGCGCCCATGTTGCTCATCGCGACACTCGGGCCGCTCTGGCTGTACAACCTGATCGTCTGGGTCGTCAACCTCGCGCCCGCGAAGGCGCTCCTCGACGAGCCCGGCCGGTACGTGACCACCCCGGAAGGCGGGCTGCGGTACAGCACCCTGTCGGTGGCACTGCGCATCGCCGACGCGCCGGACGAACGCTGGGTGGTGGTCTGGCTCGGCGCCGGGGCGCGGGCCCAGCTCAGGACCGATCCACGGCTGTGGCTGGTCGGCCCCGGACGGCGCGGTCTGGCGCTCGCCGCGTCGCCGGGTTCGGCCGTCCTGCGCGTCGCGCGGGTCCACAACCGGCCACCACACCGAGCCCGCCCCGTCGCTGCGCTTGCACACGGGCCGTCCGCTCCCTGCGACGACGCTGTTCTCCAGGCACACGTGCGGTCCCGGCGGCGCACCGCGGCGATCTTCTCCGTGTCGTGGTTGCTCGTACTCGCCTGGCTCACGCAGTCCCATCTGCCCGTGCTGCTGCGCACCGCCGATCTGGACCGGCACGCGTGGGTGCTCGCGGCAGCGCTGGCGCTCGCCGGGCTGGCCGGGATCTCGGCGGGTGCGCATCTCACGGATTTCGTTCGCGTGGGGCGGGCAGGCCGGGCACTCACCTGGACTCCGCTGCCCGCGACGATCGACGGGGACATCGCGCCCAACGGCCACCTGTCGGCGTACGCGGAGGGCCGGGTCCGGCTGCCCGACGGGACCGAACGGCTGGTGACCTTCGCGAGCGTCTCGCCGGATCTCGTCGCCGATGTCGCGTCGGCGGGCAGGCTCTGGATCCTCGGCGCGCTCCGCCCCGGCGGCCGCGCCATGGCCGGCATTCCCGCCAGGCCACTGGCTGAGTCCGTCACGCTGGGCAGGCGCACCGGCTAGACCGGCGGCGCACCATGGAGGGACGACGACCTCGCGCGGGTGCCGAGCGCGAGTCCGGCCCCGTTGACCCGCGCGGGGTCGCGGCCCCTTTCCGTCCACGCCGCGGCGAGCTCGCCCGCGTGACGACCGTGCCGTCCAATGCGGACCGCGTGGTCCCGCGGTACCGGCCTGCTCGGCCGGGCGGCGGTAGCGCCGGTGTCGCCGTGCAGCGCCGCTAGGGGTCGTAAGCCTCTACCCCCCGCGTCCGCGCGGTCGCATCCTGCTGTCGAACCTCACCGGGGAGGCAACATGTCCAAACGGCTCGTGGTGCTCTGCGACGGCACCTGGAACACCCTCACCCAGCGCAGTCCGTCGAACGTGGCCAGGCTCAAGGCCTTCATCGCCCCCGCCGGTGAGGACGGGGTCAAGCAACAGTGCCGCTACGTCGAGGGCGTCGGCACGAAACCGTGGCAGCGGGTGCTCGGAGGGGCGTTCGGCTACGGCCTCTCCGCCAACGTCAAGGCGGCGTACGAGTTCCTGGTCCACCACTACGAACCCGGCGACGAACTGTTCTTCTTCGGCTTCAGCCGGGGCGCCTACACCGCGCGCAGCACGGTCGGCTTCATCGTCAACTGCGGGATCCTGCGGCCACAGCACGCGGATCGGCTGGGCGAAGCATACGAGCTCTACCGCGACCGGGACCGCGCCAGCGCGCCGGGCAGGGAACGCGCGATCCGGTTCCGCGCGAGCTTCGCGCACGAGGAACAGACATCCGTCAGGTTC
The DNA here is from genome assembly GCF_003311655.1 of Prauserella sp. PE36. Taxonomy (NCBI): domain Bacteria; kingdom Bacillati; phylum Actinomycetota; class Actinomycetes; order Pseudonocardiales; family Pseudonocardiaceae; genus Prauserella; species Prauserella sp. PE36. Next base: position 249,347 of record NZ_QEQT01000050.1, read on the forward strand.
CTCGGGGTGTGGGACACCGTCGGCGCGCTGGGCATCCCGCTCAGCGGCGGGCGGCTCATCCACCGGTTCAACCAGCGTTGGCAGTTCCACGACACGACGCTGAGCCACACCGTGCGTGCGGCGTTCCAGGCGCTGGCCGTCGACGAGCACCGGCGCTCGTTCACACCCGCGGTCTGGCAGGCGTCCCGCTCCGCCGACGGGCAGCGGCGCGAGCAGGTGTGGTTCGCCGGAGACCACGCCGACGTTGGCGGCGGACACTCCGACACCGCGCTCGCGGGCATCGCGCTCCGCTGGCTCGCCGGCCGCGCGCGGGACTGCGGGCTCGGCCTGGAACCTGACGCGTTCGCCCGCATGCCCCGGTCCGACGAATGCGGCACGCTGCACGACACGTGGCGCACGATCACCCGCGTCCTCGGCCGGGACGAGCGGCGGATCGGCGTCACCGACCGGGCGGGCGAGTACGCCGCCTCCTCCGCGGTGTTCCGGCACGAGCACATGCGGCCCCCGTACGCGCCGCGCAACCTCGTCTCCTACCTCGGCGACGCCGGAGGGCGGGTGATCGAGGTCTGAGGCAGCGCGAACCCCGGGACAGCAACAGCCGGTATCCCCTCTCCCGCTCACTCGTGTGATCATGGCGGCGCTGCAACGGATCGACTCGAGGAGCGGATGTGACCACCACCGTCGTCGCGGGCAACCCGAAGCCGGCCTCCCGCACGCTCGACGCGGGTGAGCGCCTCGCCGAGGCGCTCACCGGCCGCCCCGCCGACCATGTCATCGATGTCGTCGAGCTCGGCCCCGGTCTCCTCGGCTGGGGCGACGAGACGGTCACGGCGGCAGTCGAGACCGTGCGGGCGTCGTCACTGGCGATCTTCGCGAGCCCCACGTTCAAGGCCACCTACACGGGACTGCTCAAACTGTTCCTCGACCAGTTCGCCGGCGGCACCGGCCTGCGGGGCGTGGTGTCGGTGCCGCTCATGCTCGGCGCGGGACCCGGCCACGCGCTGGCGCCGGACCTGCTCCTCAAGCCCGTGCTGAGCGAGCTGGGCGGCACGTGCGCGCTGCCCGGCCTCTACCTCGTCGACTCCACCTACACCGAGGACTCCGTGCTCACCGGCTACGCGCAGCGCTGGGCGCCGACCGTCGCCGCGCTCACGGGGCGCTGAGCACTTCCTGCACGGTGCGGGAGAGCAGACAGAACTCGTTGCCCTCGGGGTCGGCGAGCACCACCCAGCTGACGTCGGGCCCCTGCCCGACGTCGACCCGGCGCGCACCCAGGTCCAGCAACCGCCGCAGCTCGTCGGCAGTACTGCCGCCGTCGGCACGCAGGTCCAGGTGCAGGCGGTTCTTGACGCTCTTGCGCTCGGGGACGACGAACACGTCGATCGTGGGCCACGCGCCGTCGGCCGGCCCGATGGTGATCCCATCGGGGTCGGTGCCGACCACGGTCCACCCGAGAGCGGCGCACCAGAACTCCGCGACGACCCGAGGGTTGACGGCATCGATTGCGAGGGCGGCGATTCGGCTAGTCACGCGGCACATCCTGACACCGGCTCACCGGAGCACTGGCAGTACCGCCTCCGCCATCGCGCGGTAGGGTCCGGCCCCGACAATTCCCGGCTACTCCGTGGCCCGCACCAGGAACCAGGGCAGCCCGGCGCAGTCCGCCCAGTCGTCACCGTGGGTCAGCTCCCGCCGCTCGCCGTGACCCCGCCGCACGATGGAGCCCACGATCGTGGCCGGGGTGTTGGACGCGATCACGCGGCCGCTCGCGTTCACGAGCAGGCTGGCCGGGCCTTCGGCGTTGAGCATCGGCAGCGTCGCCCGCTCGATGTCGGTGGCCCTGATGTCCGCGGCGGCGACCCCGAAGAACCCGGCCTCGCTCGTGACCGGGGCGGCGAAGGTGAGAATGTACTCGTCGGTGCCCGCGTAGTCGACGTAGGGCCCCACCACCACGCGGCGCCCTGTCCGGCACGGCACGTCGAACCACGGCGCCACGGGGTACTCGTAGCTGCCGATGTTGCCGGGATCGAGGTCGACGGCCAGCGGCCGGGGGCTGCCGCCCGCCGGCGAGCGCCGCCACCACTCCAGCCAGCGGGGCCGGTCGGCGAGGGTGCCGGGCGCGGCGATGACGCCCGTTCCGGCGAGCATGTCCGCGGACTCGAGGTGGCGCAGCACGGTGGGCCGGATCGCCTCGAGGTCCGCCGTGGTGGGAGCGCGGCCCCGCGCGTGCGCGTCGCGGTGCACGCCGACGGCGAGCTCGCGCAGCGCGTCGATGCCCGCGAAGGTCTCCCGGAGCAGAGCCTCCACCGTGGTGGCGGCCTCACCGGCGTACGGGCTGGCTTCCTGCACGGCTGCTCCACGGTCGGCGGCGGGTGTGCCTGTCTGCCCACCCAGGTTAGGGCTAACGCTGGGTAAGTTGTAGATGGAACTCGATCAGCCGCGAAATGGCCAGTTCGACGTTCTCCTCGGTGAGCCTTCGAGCCAGGTCGCCGTCCCCTTCGGCGATCGCGGCGATCAGCGCGCGGTGCTGGGCGACCCGCTGGTCGCGTTCGATGGCCTCACCGAACGGGATCCAGAGCAGCTCGCCGATCTCGCCCTGCAGGTCGATCTCCTGGCGCGTCAGCCGCGTCGACTGCGCGGCGGCGGCGATCTCGATGTGGAACAGCCCGTCGGCCCTGCGTCGCTCCCCCACCGTCTCGGCGGCCTCGAGCTGATCGACCAGATCGGCCAGCCGCGCGATGTGGTCGTCGGAGGCCCGTTCGGCGGCGAGCCGGGCGGCGGTGGCGGTGACGGCCAGCAGGTGGTCGCCGATCTCGCGCAGCTCGTGCACTCCGGTCTCGCGCAGCACCGTGCGCAGCCGCTCGACCGAGGCGTCCACCGGTGCGCGGACGAACGAGCCGCCGCCCCTGCCCCGCCGCGTCTCGACGAGCCCGCGCTGACGCAGCAAGGCGAGCGCCTCCCGCAGGGTCACCGTCGACACGGCCAGGGCGCCTGCCAGTTCCAGCTCGCTCGGCAACTGCTCGCCGTCGGCGATCAGGCCGAGCCCGATGGCCTCGCTGATCCGCCGCGCGACCACCTCCACCCTTCCGCCGTCGCGCAACGGGGCGAACACGACATGGCGAGCGGCACGCGAGACATCGGCGTCGGTCACCGTTGGATCTCCTCCCCGCACAGCGGTCCCGAGCTTAACCGGATCTTCGGCCCAGCCCTTGCCATTTGAAATATGAAGTCATATTTTTAGTCTACTGTGATCGCGGTCACCTGAGCTACCAGCATCGTCGACGTGCGAACCCGAACCGACTGCCGCCGAGTGGAGCCGCAACCGATGACAGACACCGAACCCACCACGTCAGCAGGCGAGACCGGTGGCAACGGCCACGAGCCGGTGACCATGGAGTTCCTCGCCGACTGGCGCAACGCCGCGTACAACTGCTTCTCCTCCGGCCACAAGTTCTGCCGCGAGGTCTGCCCGGTCATGCAGGTCACCCGCAACGAGTCGTGGACCCCGACCGCCTTCCACGCCAACGTCGTCGCGATGGAGCAGGGCGAGCTGACCGTCGAGGACGTCGCCGAGGACTACGTCAACTGCACCCAGTGCGGCGCGTGCGAGCTGCGCTGCCCCAACACGCTGTTCACCGGGGACTTCTACCGCTTCCGCACCCGCACCGTCGATCTGGTGAAGCAGATGCGCGCGCTCGCCGTCGACAACGGCGTGCACCAGCCCGGTTACCGGCGCTGGAACGAACTGACCGACGAGCGCACGCACGAGCCGGTGCTGGGCGAGGTGCCGGTGAGCCAGGACCACGTGCGGGACTGGGCCGAGGGCCTCGACATTCCCATCGGCGGCGAGACGATCCTCTTCGTCGACTGCGAGGCCGCGTTCTACCGCACCTCGGTGCCGCGCGCGGTCGCCCAGCTGCTCCAGCGCGCCGGTTACGAGTTCGGCCTGATGCGCGAGCAGTGGTGCTGCGGCGGGCCCGCCGCGGAAATGGGCTACCGCGACCAGTCCCGGCGCTTCGCCGAGCACAACCTCGCAGACTGGCGGGCCTCGGGCGTCAAGCGGGTGCTCGTGCTCGACCCGCACGACTACATCACCTTCACCGAGGACTACCCGGCCTACTTCGGCGACGACTACGACATCGAGATCGTGCTCGTGGTGGAGCTCCTGGCCCGGTTCCTCGCCGAGGGCAGGCTGACACCGACGGTGCCGATCGAGCGCACGATCACCTACCACGATCCGTGCCGCCTCAACAAGCGCAAGGGCATCTGGCAGGAGCCGAGGCAGATCCTGCGCGCGATCCCCGGGCTGACCTTCCACGACGTCGACCGGGTGACGCAGTGGTCGTACTGCTCCGGCGGGGGCGGTGGCCTTCCGGTCGAGAAACCGGAGCTGACCGCGCGGATCAGCGCCTCGCGCCTCGACAAGGCCGCCCAGCTCGACGTGGACACGCTCGTGTCGGCGTGCCCGTGGTCGGAGCGGCCGCTGTCGGAGGCAGGCGAGGCGCGCGCGATCGACGTCGTGGACATCCACGAACTGCTCGCCGAGTCGGTGGGCATCGAGGTGGGCGGGAGCACTGGACGATGACGATCACCGGAACCGCACCTCAGCTGTCCGACCGCGTGCTGGCCGAGCTGACCGACGCGCTCGGCGGCGAGTACGTGCTGACGTCGAAGACCGCGCGCTACAACCGGGCCCGCGTGCCCGCTCCGTTCCCGGTGCACCGCTGGCGTGAGCGGGTGCCGGACCTCGTGGTGATGCCCGGCTCCGCCGAGGAGGTCGCCGAGGTGGTGCGCATCGCCAACGCACACCGCATCCCGATCGTGCCGCGCGACGGCGGCACCGGGCTCACCGACGGCGCCGTGCCGGAACGCCGCGGCATCGTCGTGGACGTCAAGCGGATGAACGACATCAAGGAGATCGACCTCGACAACCGCACGTGCACGGTCGGCACGGGCATCAACATGCTGAAGCTCAACGAGGTGCTCGGCACGCACGGCCTGATCTACCCGGACGATCCCGCGTCGTACCCGTGCTCGCTCGTGGGCGGCCGGATCGGCACCAGCGGCTGGTCGCTCGTCGGCTCCCGCTTCGGGCACACCAGGGACCTGGTACTGAGCTTCGAACTGGTGCTGCCGACCGGAAAGCTGATCCGCGTCGGCGACGGCGGTGGGCGCAAGGTGTCGAAGAGCTCCAGCGGCTACCAGCTCAAGCACCTGTTCATGGGCCACCAGGGCACGCTCGGCATCGCCACCGAGGCCACGCTCAAGCTCTATCCCAAACCGGAGGCGGAGTTCTCGCCGTTCTGGGCCTTCTCCGACTTCGACTCCGCCTACCGCTGCGTTGGCGAGCTGGCGAGGGCGGGCGTGGCCACGTTCGCGGGCGCGGTGCTGTTCGACGAGTGGAAAGTGGACTATCTGCGCCGCGACGACGAGGCCTACATCCCGCAGCCCGCCGACGTGCGCGCGCTCGTGTGCGCCGTGGCGTACGGCAACGACGACGAGGTCCGCGCGGGTGGCAGGCGGCTGCTGCGGATCGCCCGCGACGCCGGGGCCCGCTACCTCGGCGACGAGATCTCCCACGGCGACTGGGCCGCCCGGCACGACCGGTACGCCACACCGCTGCACGGGCGGACCCCCGCCGGGCAGGTGGCGCCGATGAGCTGGCACTGCGAGGACGCGGCGGTCAACTACACGAACCTGCCCGCGGTGCGGCGGGAGTGGCACGCGATCGTCGCGCGGCTGCGGGACAAGCACCCGATCTTCGACGACTGGGGCATGTTCTTCTACACCAGCGCCGACACGGGCGTCGACTACCTCACCGAGATCGACGTCGGCATCTGGGAGCAGGAGCTGGACGACGCCGCGTGGGCGGCGTGGGTGGACGCCAAACGTGACATCGCCGCGGTGGCGCTGAACCACGGCGGCTCCATCAGCGCGTGCCACGGCTCCTGCCGCGAGGGCGAGGTCGACCTCGTGCCGCTGGAGCTCGCCGGCGGCTACGACGTGATGCTCCAGGTGAAGAAGGCCCTGGATCCCAACAACATCATGAACCCGGGCAAGTACGGGCTCCAGCGCGCGTACGAGGAGGCACCGTGAGCGCCTACCGGTACGACGAGCAGCACACGCCTCCCCCCGCCCGGCAGGTCACCGACGTCGCGGTGGAGCGCTTCGAGCACATCTTCGAGGTGGACCCCAAGCTGATGACGGTCCACGTGGCCCAGCAGCTGTTCCCCAACTGGGACACATTGCGTATCGCCGCGAGTCGCGGAGACCACCTCGAGTGGATGCACCGGCACTGGGCGACCGAGGTCGTCTCCGGGCAGGAGCTGCTCGACGAGCTCGACGCCGGGGACGGTGGCCGATGACGACCACCCCCACCGGCTCGGGGACCGACGTCTCCAGCGACGCCCAGCAGCTCGCCGCGCTGGGCTACACGTCGGAGTTCCGCAGGGACATGAGCCTGTGGGCGAACTTCTCGCTCGGGTTCACCTACCTGTCCCCCGTCGTCGGCATCTACACCCTGTTCGCGGTGTCGCTCGCGGTCGGCGGGCCGCCGATGATCTGGAGCCTGCTCATCGTCGGGCTGGGGCAGCTCCTGGTGGCACTGGTTTTCGGCGAGGTCGTCTCGCAGTACCCCATCGCGGGCGGGATCTACCCGTGGGCCCGCAGGCTGTGGGGGCCGAGGTGGGCGTGGCTCACCGGCTGGGTCTACGCGATCGCGCTGCTGGTCACCATCGCGAGCGTCGTCTACGGCGCGGGTCCGTACCTCGCCTCGCTGCTCGACCTCACGGTGTCCACCAACACCACGATCGTCTGCGCGCTGGCGATGATCGTGCTCGCGACGGCGATCAACCTCGGCGGGACGAAGGTGCTCGGCATCGCCGCGCTGATCGGGTTCACCACAGAGATCCTCGGCGCGCTGGTGGTGGGCGGCTGGCTGCTGATCTCCGAGCGGCACCACGGGCTCGGAGTGCTGTTCGACAGCTTCGGCGCCGAGGCAGGCGGCTCGTACCTCGCGGCGTTCCTCGCGGCGAGCCTGATCGGCATCTTCCAGTACTACGGCTTCGAGGCCTGCGGCGACGTCGCCGAGGAGGTGCCGGACGCGAGCAGGCGCATTCCCAAGGCGATGCGGATGACGATCTACGTCGGCGGTGCCGCGGCCACGTTCGTGTGCCTCGCCTTGGTGCTCTCCGTGCCCGACTTCGGCGCGGTGATCTCCGGGGAGAACACCGACCCGGTGTCCGGCGTGCTGGCGACGGCGTTCGGTGACTGGGGCGCCAAGGTGGTGCTGGCGGTCGTGCTGGTGTCGTTCCTGTCCTGCGCGCTGAGCCTGCAGGCGGCGGCGAGCAGGCTGATGTACTCCTACGCCAGGGACCGGATGCTGCCGGGCAGCGGCGTGCTCGCCCGCTTCTCCCGCGCCCGCGGCGTGCCGCCGTACACGCTGCTGGTGGCCGCCGTGGTGCCGGCCGTGGTGGTGCTCGTGTCGCGCTTCTCCGAGGACGCGATCACCAAGATCGTCTCCTTCGCGGTGCTGGGCATCTACCTCGGCTTCCAGATGGTCGTGCTCGCCGCGTTGCGGGCCCGGCTGAAGGGCTGGCGCCCCTCGGGCAGCTTCACGCTGGGCCGCTGGGGCCTGCCCGTCAACGTCGCGGCGCTGCTCTACGGCGTCGTGGCGATCGTGAACATGGTGTGGCCGCGCACGCCGGACGCGCCCTGGTACGACGACTACCTGGTGCTGCTCTCCGGGGTCGTCGTGGTGGGCGCGGGCCTGCTGGTCCTCGTGCTGCTGCGGCCGTACCGGCACAGCGACGCGATCGCCGGTGACGCGGTCGCGAACTCCAGGGAGGGCACATGACGAGCACTGCGGTGCGCACGGTACGGAACTTCGTCGGCGGCGAGTACGCCGACGCGCTCAGCGGCCGGACCGCGGACCTGGTCGATCCCACCACCGGTGACGTCTTCGCGACGGCGCCGGTGTCCGGGCGGGAGGACGTGGACCGGGCGCTGACCGTGGCGCGCGACGCGTTCGCCACGTGGCGCGATTCGACGCCGGCCGAGCGGCAGCTCGCGCTGTCGCGCTTCGCCGACCGGATCGAGGAGCGCGCTGACGAGCTGCTGGCTCTGGAATGCGAGAACACCGGCAAGCCGCTGGAGCTGACCCGGCAGGAGGAGCTGCCGATGCTGCTCGACCAGCTGCGGTTCTTCGCGGGTGCGGCGCGGGTGCTGGAGGGCAAGTCGGCGGGCGAGTACCTGCGCGGGCACACGTCGTGGATCCGCCGTGAGCCGGTGGGCGTGTGCGCGCAGGTGACGCCGTGGAACTATCCGGCGCTGATGGCGCTGTGGAAGTTCGCGCCGGCGCTGGCGGCGGGCAACGCCGTGGTGCTGAAGCCGTCCGACACCACGCCGGTGAGCACGGTGTTCCTGGCCGAGCTGGCAGCGGAGTTCCTGCCGCCGGGGGTGTTCAACGTGATCTGCGGCGACCGGGAGACCGGCGCCAGGCTGGTGTCTCACCCGATTCCGGCGATGGCGTCGATCACGGGCAGTGTGCGCGCGGGCCGGGAGGTGGCGGCCTCGGCGGCGGCAGACCTCAAGCGGGTGCACCTCGAGCTCGGTGGCAAGGCACCGGTGATCGTGTTCGACGACGCCGACATCGCCGCCACCGCGGAGGCCGTGGCCGCGGCGGGCTACTTCAACGCGGGCCAGGACTGCACCGCCGCGAGCCGGGTGCTGGCCGGGCCGAGGGTGCACGACGAGCTGGTGGCGGCGCTGGCGGAGCAGGCGGCGGGCACTCACACCGGCGCGGAGTCCGATGTGGACTACGGTCCGCTCAACAACGCCGACCAGCTCGCGAAGGTCAGCGGGTTCGTCGACCGGCTGCCCGACCACGCGAACGTCGCCCACGGCGGCGAGCGGGTGGGCGAGCGGGGGTTCTTCTACGCGCCCACGGTCGTCGCGGGGCTGCGCCAGGACGACGAGGTGGTGCAGCAGGAGGTGTTCGGTCCGGTGATCAGCGTGCAGCGGTTCACCGACGAGGACGAGGCACTGCGGTGGGCCAACGGCGTCGAGTACGGGCTCGCGTCGTCGGTGTGGACCCGCGACCACGGCAGGGCGATGCGGATGTCGAAGGGGCTCGACTTCGGCTGTGTCTGGATCAACACGCACATCCCGCTGGTCGCGGAGATGCCACACGGCGGGTTCAAGCACTCGGGGTACGGCAAGGACCTGTCCATGTACGGCCTCGAGGACTACACGAGGGTCAAGCACGTGATGTCCAATCTAGACGTCTGACGTCCGCGAAGGTGGGAGACAATGCGATTCAGTTACGTGATGCTGCCCGACTATCCCCTCGACGACACGATCGAGTCCATCAAGCTCGCCGACGAGCTCGGGTTCTACGCCTGCTACGCCGCGGACGAGACGTGGCACAAGGACCTGTGGCTGCTGTTCGCGGCGGCGGCCGACAAGACGAAGAACATCCGGTTCGGGCCGAGCCTCTCGGCGGTGACGCTGCGCGAGCCGTCGCTGATCGCCCAGGCCACGGCGACGCTCGACGAGCTGACGGGAGGCCGCGCCGAGTGCGTCCTCGGATCGGGCAACTTCGGCCTGCTCGCGCAGTACGGCATCGACTGGGTCAAGACGAAGCCCCTGACCCGGATGAAGGAGGCCCACCACGTCGTGCGCACGCTGCTCGACGAGGGCGCGATCACCTACGACGGCGAGTTCTACTCCTACAGCGGCCTGTTCACCTTCGCCCGCCCGGTGCAGGAGCGGGTGCCGGTAAAGCTCGGTGCCATGCGCGGCCCGAAGTCGTTCCAGACCGCTGGTGAGATCTCCGACGGCGTCCACCACGCGCTGAGCTACACCAAGCGCGCGTACGAGTACATGGTGGACAACGTCCGTGCCGGGGTCGAGCGGGCGGGCCGCGACGCCGCCTCGCTGGACCTGGGCGCGTGGATCGTGTTCGCCACCGGCCCTGACTCGCGGGCGGCCAAGGACGCAGCGCGCGCGATGGTGGGGTTGTACGCGTCGTCGATGCCGGTCGAGCAGCTGGAGCGCAACGACGTCGACCCGGCCGAGCTGACCGACATCATCGCCGCCGTCGGCGAGGGCAGGGTGGACCGCGCGTTCGAGCTGACCTCGCCGGAGCTGGCCGACCGGCTCTCGGTGGCGGGCACACCCGAGGAGTGTGCCGACAAGATCAAGTCCCAGATCACGTCGGCCGGTGTCAACCACCTCATCCTGGCGATCACCGACGCCGCACTGGTGAAGGCGTTCTCGGGCATGGAACTGCCCGGCGTGGCGACGATGCGCGAACAGCTCCGTCTCGTCCACGACGAGATCATGCCCGCCTTCGCCGCCCAGCCCGCCTGACGGCATCGTGCCCCCAAGGCCACCTTTGTTGCGTGGCCCGAACACCGCGGCGCGCAGCGCCTCCGTTTGGGTGGCGGTGGGAGACGGGTGGGAGCAACAAAGGTGGCCTTGGAGCGCGTCGGTCAGGCTTGGTGACGGCCGCCGTTGGCCTTCCGGAAGCGGTGCCGCAGCTGGAGGATCCTGGCGGCGCCCAGCAGTGCGACGAGCAGGGCGCCGCCGACCGCGGCCAGCAGCACCCCCACGCCCACCGGGAGCGAGCCGGACATCCAGAGGAAGTTCACCGTCGCGGAGGCCTGGTTCTGCAGGATGAAGATCAGCAACAGGATCAGCACCAGGACGCCGACGATCGCGGCTACCCACGCGGCACTGATCCGGGTGCGCTTGACCACAGGCTCAGGCCTGGCCTGCGGACCCGTCACCCCCTCGCCCTGCGCGTTGGGCGAGGGCCCTCCTGGTACGTCCGTACTGCCCTGGTTGGCCGGCGGCTCTTCCTCGCGGCCGGCGCCCGCTGAGGTGCTCACCCCTCCATCATCGCTCCGAACAGGGACGAACGCACCCCGTCACGCGGCGGGACGTCACAGCACGACGAAGATCAGCCAGCTCAACCCCGGCGCCAGCGCGATCACCGGAACCGCCCACGACAGCAGCTTGCGGAAGAACAGCCGGTTGTCCATCGACTGCTGGTTGGCCACGAGCAGGGCGCCGTTGGTGGACAGCGGGCTGACGTCCACCACGCTGGAGGCGATGCCGATCGCGCTGATGGTGCCCAGCAGGGGCAGCGCGCCGTCTTCGAGCAGCGGCACCGCGAGCGGGACCGACGCGCCCAGCACGCCAGCCGTCGAGGCGAACGCCGAGATGACCCCGCCGATGTAGGCGGCGGCCAGCGCGGTGAGCAGCGGGCTCCCGCCGCCGGAGATCAGGTCCCGCAGGTAGTCGATCGTGCCGATCTCGTCGAGCACGCCGACGTAGGTGATCACCCCGCACACCAGCAGGACGGCCGACCACGGGATACGGCCGATGGCCTCGGCGTAGTCCTTCGGCGCCAGCAGCGTCAGCACGAGACCGATGGTGAGCGCCGTGAAGCCGACGTCGAGGCCGAAGGCGGTGCCGGCCACGACAAGTCCGCCCAGGCCCGCCAGGGTGAGCGCCTGGTGGACCGTGAACCGGGTCCGCGTCGTGGTGACGGTCGCCGTGGCGACTCCACCGCCGGCGCCCTCCGCCTCCACCCCGGGCTCGTCCCGCCTGCGCTCCCGGACCAGCCGCACGCCGCCGAAGAGGCAGAACACGACGATGCCGAGCGCGGCGTTGAACAGGAAGCTGTTGAGGAACAGCCACGGCTGCTGATCGGGCAGCCCTGCACCGACGAGCAGCTGCCCGGTGATGGCACCGAACGGGCTCAGCGGCGAGAACGAACCGGCCGTCGCACCCTGGACCACCATGAGCCCGGTGAGCAGCGGGCTGATCCGATACTGCTGGGCGAACCGCATCGCGATGGGCGCCACGATCGCCACGGCCGCCGCGCTCAGCGCGCCCACCGCCGCCACGAACGCCGTGAGGACGAACAGCAGCCACGGCACCAGCGCGACGCGGCCGCGCACGAGCCGCACGCCGCCGTCGACGATGCGCTCCAGCGTCCCGTTGGTCTGGGCGATCCCGAAAAGGTAGGTCACACCGACGAGCAGCACGAGCAGGTCGGCAGGGAAGCCGCCCAGCATGCCGTCGATGTCGAGGCCGCCGAGCCCGACGCCGACGACGAACGCCGCGACCAGCGCCAGGATGCCGAGGTTGACCGGCACGAACGACGCGAGCACGAACATCGCCAGCAGCACGGCCAGCGACACGATCTGCACCGTCAACGCGCCGCTCCCTCCGGTGCGAGCAGGCCGCGACGGCGGAGCTCGGGCCGCAGGCCCTCGCCCACCCAGTACGCCTCCTCGAGATGCGGGTAGCCGGACAGGATGAACTCCTCGATGCCGGCCGCGTGGTACTCCTCCATGAGGTCGGCGACCTCGGCGTGGCTGCCGACGAGCGCGGTGCCGGCGCCGCCCCGCAGCAGACCGACCCCGGCCCACAGGCCCGGGTGCACCTCCAGCTCGCGCGCGTCGCCCGTCTTCACACCGTTGTGCAGGCGGTTCATGGCCTGCTGGCCCGTGGACTCGAGCCCGGCCATCCGCTTCTGCGACGCGGCGACGTCGGCGGGGTCCATCTCGTCCAGGAACCGCTGGGCGGTGCCCCACGCGTCCGCGCCCGTGTCTCGCGTGATCACGTGGGCGCGCAGACCGAACCGCAGCGCCCGCCCCTCCTCCCCGGCCAGCTCGCGCAGCCTCGCGATTTTGGCCCCCACCGCGGCCGGGGGCTCACCCCACGTCAGGTGGACGTCGGCGCGCCGGGCCGCGACGGGCAGCGCCGCCTCGGAGGAACCGCCGAAGTACAGCGGCGGCACCGGGTCGGGAAGGTCGAACGCCCGCGCGTCACGCACCTGGTAGTGCTTGCCGTCGAAGTCCACGGGCTCGCCCGACCAGATCGCACGCAACAGGTGCAGGAACTCGTCGGTGCGCTCGTAGCGCTGGTCGTGGTCCAGCCAGTCGCCGAAGCGGCGCTGTTCCGCCGAGTCGCCGCCGGTCACGACGTTGAGCAGCAGCCTGCCACCCGAGATCTTCTGGTACGTCACCGCGAGCTGGGCCGCCAGGGTCGGCGTGAGCGTGCCGGGGCGGAAGGCCACGAGGAACTTGATGCGGCTCGTGCGGCTCAGCAGCGCGGCGGTGCTCAGCCAGGCGTCCTGGCACCACGTGCCGGTGGGCGTCAGCATGCCCGTGAATCCGAGGTGCTCGGCGGCCTGCGCCACCTGGGCGAGGTACTCGATCTCCGGCTCGCGCGGGGTGTTCGCGCCGCTCGCGGTGACGTGCGGACGGTCCACGATCGACCTGCCGTCACCGTGACTCGGCAGGAACCAGTGCAGCGTCACGCTCATCGGAAGAAGTTCCCTTCAGGCTTGTTTCGGGCGCCGAACGTATCAGTTCCACCCGTTCGCGCGAACGTTTCGATGGAAAGAAAGAAATTCGTCACAGCGAATCGCGGCAGCCCTGGATAATTTCTTTCCGTAAATTACGAATCGCCCTTCATCCGGACCAGGGCGGCGCCGTCGAACCGGTAGCCCACTCCGCGCACGGTGGTGATCAACGGGAGCTCGGCGCCGAGCTTGGCGCGTAGTTTCCGGATGTGGACATCGAGCGTGCGGCTGCGGTGCGTGCTCGTCCTCGCCATTCCCCACACGCGGTCGAGCAGCACGGCGCGATGACACACTCTGCCCGCGTTGCGGTAGAGGTGCAACAGCAGGTCGAATTCGAGCCGGGTGAGCGGGACCGGCACGCCCGAGGCGTACACGATCCGCGCGCCGGCGTCGATTACGATGACAACACCGGTGACGTCCGGTGGCGCGGTCGATTGGGTCACGATTTCCAGCACACCAAGAAGGGGCTTTCTGGGCAACCCGCGTTCGCATCGTGGACATTGTCGACTCGGCGCGGAAAATCAATTACCCGGCCTTGTTGTCTCGTTCAGGGTGACGATCAAGCCGGGGCGCGCGACTTCCCGGCATGGCAACGCGCAACAAGGTACTGACGACCGGGTTCTTCCGCGACCGGGCCCTCGACTTCCGTACCCGGGTCGTGCTGGGCGCGGCCGTGCACGGGGCCAGCGAACCGGGGGCCGTGCTCGCGACGGTCGGCCGCGTCGAGGCACAGCACGCGTGGTACCGCGAGTGGTGCGCGACCGCCGACGCGACCGAGCGGGCCGCCGTCGCCGCCCGCGAGGCGGGGCACCCGGTCAGCGCCCGAGGCGGGTTCCTGCGCGCGGCGACCTACTGGGCCTGCGCCCTCGGCGGCGTCGACGCCTTCCGCGAGAAGCACACGGAAGCCATCCTGCTGCCGACGTTCCGCAGGCACCGCGCGTGCTGGGACGCCTTCATCGACTGCTCCGGCGGCGCGCACGAGCGGGTGAACGTGCGGTACGAGGACACGACGCTGCCCGGTTACCTGCTGCGGCCCGACGACTCGGGCAGGCCGAGGCCCACCCTCGTGGTCACCAACGGCAGCGATGGCGCGCTCAGCGACCTGTGGAGCGGGGCCGGGGTGGCCGCGGCGCTCGAGCGGGACTGGAACGCGTTCGTCTACGACGGCCCCGGCCAGCAGTCGATGCTGTTCGAACGCGGCATCGGGTTCCGCCCGGACTGGGAGGCCGTGCTCACCCCCGTGCTCGACGCGCTGCTCAGCAGAACGGACGTCGACGCGGACCGGCTGGCCGGTTACGGGCTCAGCCAGGCCGGCTTCTGGCTGCCGCGCGCGCTGGCCTTCGAGCACCGGCTGCGCGCGGCCGTGATCGACCCCGGCGTGGTGGACGTGTCGACGCCGTGGATGGCACAGCTCGGCGCCCGGCTCACCGCGCAGCTCGACGGCGGCGACCGCGAGGCGTTCGAGCGGGGCCTGCGCCTCGCGACGCGGATCCCGGCACTGGGCCGCACCCTGAAGTTCCGGGCCAGGCCGTATCGGCACGACAGCTGGTTCGACCTGTTCACGACCGTGCGGACCTATCGCCTGCTCGCGGCCGACGGCGCGCGGGTCCGGACACCGTTGCTGATCACCGACCCGGAGGGCGAGGAGTTCTGGCCGGGCCAGTCACGCAGGCTCGCCGGGCTCGTCCGCGAGGCGGAGCTGGCCGGGTTCACCGCCGCGGAGGGCGCCGACCGGCACTGCGAGCCACTAGGCAGGCTGGTCGTCGAGCAGCGGGTGTTCGACTGGCTCGACGACCGCCTCGCCAGGTAGCGCTCACGCGTTGGCGTCCACCTTCTCCACGCCCTTTCGGTGCAGCCGGTAGGCGAGCGCGACCGACGCGAGCGCCGCCGCGGCGAAGCACAGGAAGATCGGGCTCTCCACAAGCGACATCGGGGAGATCGCAACGGTCTGGCGCAGCGAGAGCTCCAGCATCGGCCCGAGGATGAAGCCCATCACGAACGGCGCCACCGGGAGCCCGCGCTTGCCCATCGCCCAGCCCGCGACCCCGGCGACGAGGCACACCACGATGTCGAACACGCTGTTGCGCGCGGTGTACGCGCCGACGCCGCAGCACACCAGGATCACCGGTCCGAGCACGCCGTACGGCACGCGGGCGATCTTCGCCCACACCCCGGCCAGCGGCAGGTTGAGCACGAGCAGGATCACGTTGGCCACGAAGAAGCTCGCGATGACGGCGGCGGTGATGTCGGCGTCGGAGGTGAACATCGTCGGGCCGGGCACCACGCCGTAGACCATGAGCGCCGCCATGATCAGCGCCATCGTCGGGCCGGTGGGGATGCCGAGGCTGAACAGCGGCACGAAGCCGCTCATCGCGGTGGCGTTGTTCGCGGCCTCTGGGCCGCCGATCCCCTCGACGGCGCCCTGGCCGAACCGCGAGTCACCCTTTCGCTCCGCGCGGCGGCGTTCACTGGCGTAGCTGAGGAACGTGGTGGTGGACGGCAGCATGCCCGGGATGAGCCCCAGCAGGAAACCCGTCACCGTACCCCGGCCCGCCGCACCGGCGCTGCGGCGGAACTCGTCCCGCGTGGGCAGGAATCGGCCCACCTTCGCGGCCTGCGCGACGGGTGTGCCGCGTTCGAGCGTGCGCAGCACCTCGGCGACGCCGAACAGGCCGATCATCACGGGCACGATGTCGAGCCCCTGCATCAGCTCCAGCGAGCCGAACGTCATGCGCTGCTGGCTGCTGGTCAGGTCGAGCCCGACGGAGGCGAGCAGCATCCCGGCCACCGCCATCCCGATGCCGCGCACGACGGAGCCGGACGACAGGCCCGCGATCGCGGTGAGGCTGAACAGCACGAGCCCCAGCATCTCCGGCGGGCCGAACTCCAGGGCGAACCCGGCGAGGTGCGGACCGATCAGCCAGACGCCGATCGTGCCGGCGATCCCGGCCACGAACGACGCTCCGGCGGCGATCGCGAGCGCGGTTCCCGCCCGGCCGCGCCGGGTCATCGGGTAGCCCTCCAGCGCGGCGGGCAGCGACGAGACCTCGCCGGGGATCTTCAGCAGGATCGCGCTGGTCGAGCCGCCGTACATGGCGCCGTAGTAGATCGCGGCGAGCACCACGATCGCGGCGGCCGGACCGAGGTAGGCGGTGAGCGGAAACAGGATCGCGATCGCCGACACCGGGCCGAGGCCCGGCAGCACGCCGACCATGGTCCCCGCGAGACAGCCGAGGAAGGCCAGCAGCAGCACCTGCGGCTGGAACACCTCGGCGAAGCCCGCGAGCAGTTCGGACAGTCCCATCTGGCAGCCTCCCTCAGAACCTGAGGATCCCGGCGGGAAGAACCACTCCCGACAGTTCGAACAGAGCGACGAAGACCGCGTTGATCACGATCGTGTACACAGTGGACCGGACCCAGCCGTAGCCGGAGATGGCGCGCAGGAACACGAACACGACACCGACACCGGCGAGCACGTAGCCGAGCGTGCCGAGCAGCGCGGCGTAGGCGGCCACGAGCGCCAGGCAGACGAGCAGGTCGCGGCGGCGGGACGGAGCCCCGGCGGGTTGGTCGCCTGCGGAGTCGCCGGTGCCCTCGGTGGCCGAGGGGCGTTCGGCGAAGGCGCTCGTGACGGCCAGTACCACGCCGAGCACGAGGACGTACCAGCCGGCCATGTCGGCCTGCGCCGCGGGATCCACGGTGAGCAGCAGGCGCAGACCCTCCTCGATGGACAGTCCGGCGAGCAGCAGGAGAACGAGCATCGGGGCGTATGAGCCCAGTGCGCGGGCCCTGGACGGGCTCCGCGGGGTGGTCGTGGCCATGTGGCCTCCTGGGAAAGCGGTGGAGGAGGAAGTGGTCAGCCCGCGACGCCGATCTGCTCCGAGAGCGTGGCGAACCGGCGTTTCTCGTGGTCGATGTCGGCGCGCAGGTCCTCGCCGGTGAGCACGGCGGGGGATAGCCCCACGGCGTCGAGCGCGTCGACGACGGTCTCGTCCTCGGCGATGGCGGCGACGGCGTCGGCGAGTTTCGTGGTGAGGTCCCTGGGCAGACCCGGCGGCGCGGACACTCCGACCCAGTACCGCATGTCGAGCCCGGGATGGCCGAGCTCGGCCGCGGTGGGCACGCCCTCCAGCTTGCCGACCGGCTTGTCCCCGGTGAGGGCGATCGGCCGGAGCTTGCCCGTCTTGCTGAGGCTGAACGCCGAGCTCGCGCCGCCCGCGCCGAAGTCGATGTCGCCGGCGGCGACGGCGCGCATCACCTCTCCGGAGCTGCGGAACGGCACCCGCTGCACGCGCGCGGCGTCGATCCCGTTCTCGGCGAGGAACTGCAGGGTCGCGTAGTCGCTGGTGCTGCTGCCACCGATCCAGCCGACGGTGAAGCCCTCCGGGTTTCGCTTGGCCGCCTCGACGACGTCGGCGTAGTCGCGGTACGGGGAGTCACCGCCGACGACGTAGACGTGCGGGCCCTCCGCGAACTTGGCGACGAACGTGCGGTCGGCCCAGTCATACGGCACGTACGGCAGCAGGCCCTGGATGGAGCTGGACCCGGCGCCGTCGGCGAGCAGCGTGTAGCCGTCGGGCTCGGCCGAACGCACCGAGCTGACCCCGATGATCTGGTCGGCTCCCGGCTTGTTGATCACGTTCACGGGCACGCCCAGCTCGTCCGACAGCGCCTCCGCTCCCGCCCGCGCGGCGATGTCGGTGGACCCGCCCGCCGCGAAGGGCACCACGTAGTCGATCGACCGGCTCGGGTAGCTCGCCGCGGTCTCCGCGGCCGCGGCGCAGGAGGTGAGCAGCGCGGCGGCGCAGACGGCCGCCGCCACCCGCGTGAACGCTGGCATCGGCCTCACCCCTCGCGCCGGTCGCCGCGGACGCGGGCGGTGGCTCCGGCGTCGACGGCACCGTCGCCGGTGAGCACCACGCCGTAGTCCCGCAGTGCGCTGTCGGCGCTCACCCGGCCCTGCGCGACGTCGCGGGCGACGAGCTCGGGCGGCCTCGCGAACGGGTCGCCGTAGCCGCCGGATCCGGGACTTTCGATGCGCACGACGTCGCCGTGGTCGAGGGTGATGCCGGAGACCCGGCCGCCGGGCAGGGTGCGCTCGGTCTCGGTGCCGGGACGGAGGATGAACCTGCCGGTGGTGCCGTCCCCGCCTCCTTCGAGCCCGAGCGGAGGGAACGTCTGCCGGTCGGCGTGCGCGGAGAAGTCGGCCTGGCCGGACAGGACCCGGATGTCGCGCCGGACGCCGAGTCCGCCGCGGTGCTCGCCCACTCCTCCGGAGTCGGTGATCAGCTCGTAGGTGTCCACGCGCAGCGGGTACTCGAGCTCCAGCGCCTCGATGGGCAGGTTCGACGAGTTGGTGACGTGCACCTGCACGGCGTCGAGGCCGTCGCGGTCCGAGCGCGCCCCAGCCCCGCCCGCGATCACCTCCGGGTAGACGAAGAACTCGTCGTCGGGTCCCGCGAAGGTGACGTAGGTGATGGAACTGTGCGAGCCGGCGGGGACGCGGCCGGGCACCGCCTTCGCGAGCGCGGCGAGAAGCACGTCGGCCACCCGCTGGCAGGCATCGGTGCGTGCCGCCACGGCCGCCGGCGGACGCGGGTTGACGATGCTGCCGAGCGGGGCGTCGATGCGCACGGCGTCGAAGAACCCGCCGTTGGCGGGGATGTCGGGATCGAGCGCGGCCTTGAGCGCGTAGTAGACGGTGGCCTCCAGCGCGGACCTGACCACGTTGATCGCCACGTCGGCCTGCCGTCCGGTGCCGGCGAAGTCGATCGAGATCTCCTCGCCCGCCACCGTGATGGCGGTCTGGATGCGGATGGGCTCCTGGCCGGGGCTGTCGCTGTCGAGCCAGTCGGCGGCGGTGTAGGTGCCGTCCGGGATCGCGGCGACGGCGACCTCGAGCCTGCGCCGGGCGTAGTCGAGCAGTTGCGCGCACGCCGCGTCGATCACGGCGCTGCCGTGCAGCTCGTGCAGCTCGGCGAAGCGGATGCCACCCGTGTGCACGGCGGCGAGCTGGGCCAGCAGGTCGCCCCTGCGCTCCTCGGGAAGCCGCGAGTTGAGGGTGACGAACGCCAGCACCTCCTCGTTCACCGCACCGTCGATCATGAAGCGCACCATGGGGATGCGCAGGCCCTCCTGGAAGATGCTCGTGGAGTCGCCGGAGTTGCTGCCCGGAACGTGACCGCCGACGTCGGAGTGGTGGGCGATGTTGGCGCTGAACCCGACGAGCCCGCCGTCGTGGAACACCGGCGCAACCATGGTGATGTCGGGCAGGTGGGTGCCGCCGCCGGTGTAGGGGTCGTTGGTGATGTAGACGTCGCCCGCGCGCAGCTGCTCGGCGCCCTTCTGGTCGAGCAGCGCCTGCACCAGGCCCTTCATCGAGCCCATGTGGATGGGGATGTGCTCGGCCTGTGCCACGAGCCTGCCCTGCGCGTCGAACAGCGCCGTGGAGCAGTCGACTCGTTCCTTGATGTTCGTGGAGTAGCTCGCCCGGCGCAGCACGGCGCCCATCTCCTCGGCGACCGACAGCATGGCGTTGCCGATCACCTGCACGCTCACCTGGTCCACAACGGTCTCGGTCATTCCGCGTCCACCTCGATCAGCAGGTTTCCGAAATCGTCCACAGTGGACGACCATCCCGGGGGTACGACGGTGGTCGAGTCGAGCTGTTCCACGATCGCCGGTCCGGCGAACGTGTTGCCGGACTTGAGCTTCGCCCGGTCGAGCACCGGTGTCCGCAGCGCGCCGTGTTCCTCGCCGAAGTCCACTTCGCGGGTGCCGAGCAGCGCGTCCGGCTCCGGTGTGGCGGATCCGGCGGAGACGCGGGGCATGTCGGGCTTTGCCACCTCGCCGTGCGCGATGGCCCGCAGGTTCACCAGCTGAACGGGCGAGTCCGGGTGCGCGAAGCCGTACGCCTTCTCGTGCTGGGCGTGGAAGTCCGCGACCACCGAGGCGAGCGAGGACTCGTCGAGCCCCGCCGACGGCAGCGGGATGCGCAGCTCGAAGTTCTGCCTCGGGTACCGCGCGTCGGCCAGGACGGTGACGTCGTGCCGCTGCGCGATGCGCGCCTCCCCGGCCAGCCACGCCTTGCCCTCGGCGACGAGCGCGGCCACGGCCTCGTTGAGCGCGGGCAGCGTGTCCGGCTCGGCCCGGCGCAGGAACGAGCTGGTGAACTCGCTGCGCACGTCGCTCACCAGCAGGCCGAGCGCGCACAACGTGCCGGGGTTGGGCGGGACGAGCAGCCGGGTCATGCCGACCTCTGCCGCGACCTCGGCGGCGTGCAGCGGACCCGCGCCGCCGTAGGCCATGAGCACGTACTGGCGCGGGTCCTCCCCCGCCTCCACCGACACCTGCCGCACGGCGCGCGCCATGTGGGAGTTGGCGAGCCTGCCGATACCGCGGGCGGCCTCGACGACGCTCGTGCCGAGCCCTTCGGCGACGGTGGCGACGGCACGTTCTGCGGCCGTGCTGTCGATGGGCATCGCCCCGCCCAGCGCGCTTTCCGGGTTCTGCCTGCCCCGCACCACGTTCGCGTCGGTGGTGGTCGGCCGCGTGCCACCGTGGCCGTACGCGGCCGGGCCTGGCCGGGCGCCCGCGCTCTCCGGGCCGACGCGCAGCCCGCCCGCGCCGTCGACGGAGGCGATGCTGCCACCGCCCGCGCCGATCGTGTGCACGTCCACCGAGGGCACGCGGATCGGGTAGCCGCCGAGGCCCCGCTCGTTGGCCGAGGCGGGCCGCCCGTCGCGGATCAGGCACACGTCGGTGGAGGTGCCGCCCATGTCGAAGGTGATGAGGTCGCCGATCCCGGCGAGCCCGGCGAGGTAGCTGGCGCCGACCACGCCGGCGCTCGGCCCCGAGAGCAGTGTCGTCACCGGCCGCTCGGCCACCGCGTCGGTGGAGGCGAGCCCGCCGTTGGACTGGATGACGCGCGGCCCCACGGGCAGGCCGGCCTCGGCCACGCGCTCTCCGAGCCGCCGGATGTAGCGGGAGACGACCGGCCCGATAAAGGAGTTGATCACGGCCGTGGAGAACCGTTCGTACTCGCGGAACTCCGGCGCGACGCGGCTGGAGCGCGAGACGAAGACCTCGGGCAGCCGCCGCGCGAGCGCGTCCTCCACGCGGGTCTCGTGCGCGGCGTCGCGGTAGCTGTGCAGGAAGCAGATCGCGACCGACTCGGCCCCGCACGCCTCCAGCTCGGCGGCGACCCGCTCGATCTCGGCGTCGGTCAGCTCCACCACGACCTCACCGGACGCGGCGAGCCGCTCGGCGACGCCGAACGTCAGCTCGCGCGGGACGAGCACGCGCGGCTTGTCGGCGAACAGGTCGTAGAGGTGCGGCCTGCGCTGCCGCGCGATCTCCAGCACGTCCGGCACTCCACCGGTGACGAGCAGGGCGGTGGTGGCGCCCTTGAGCTCCAGCAGCGCGTTGGTCGCGACCGTGGTGCCGTGGCCGAGGTAGGTCACGTCGTCCGGCGTACGCCCGGCGTCGCCGAGCACGTGCCGGATGCCGTCGGCGACGGCGATCGACTGGTCGTGGCCGGTGGAGGGGAGCTTGAAGATGTGGAACCGGCCGCTGCCGGTGTCCAGCGCGGTCACGTCGGTGAAGGTGCCGCCGACGTCGACTCCGATACGGATCATGCGGTCTCCTGGAAGGTCCTGGCCAGATCGAGCCGGGCGGGGAGCGGCTCGTCGCCGAGGCCGAGCAGGGCGTCGACGGCGAGCGAGGCGAGCACGGGCGAGAGCTTGAACCCGTGCCCTGAGAATCCGCTCATCGACACGACCCGTTCGAAGCCGGGCGGGGTGCCGATGAGCCCGTGGTTGTCCGGGGTGTAGCCCTCGATGAACGCGGCGGCGCCCTCCGCACTGGGTTCCAGTCCGGTGAACAGGCCGCCGATGGCCGTCTCGACCCGCCGGGTGTACCCGGCGGGCACGGCTCTGTCGAATGTGGACAGGTCGGGCACGGTTTCCTTGGGGATGTGCAGGTTGACCTTGACGAGGCCGTCGCCGTCGGGCGGGAAGAACGAGAGCTCGGCCTCCGGTCCGCTGCGCCTGATGCCGACGGGGAACCGCTCGGGGGCGAAGGCGGCGGGGTCGGTGGCGCGGAACCAGTGCAGCACCACCCTGCGCACCTCGTACCGGCCCCGCACGCCTGCCAGCAGCTCGGCGGTCCACGGCCCACCGCACACGAGCACGCGGCTCGCGGTGAGCACGCCGCCGGTGGTGTGCACGCGGACGTGGCCGCCCGCCTCGTCGATACCGGTGCAGCGCACGCCGGTGCGCACGTCGCCACCGAGGTCGCGCGCGAGCCCGGCGGCGGCGCGGATGGCGGTGGAGGGGAACAGCAGCCCGCCCTGCGGATCGAGCACGCCCACGTCGTCGTCACGCAGGACGTGCTGCGGATACCGGGCGGCGAGCTGGTCGTGGTCGAGCCGCTCGTGCGGGAGCCCGAACTCCTCGCCGCTGCGCAGCACCTCCGCGACGTCGGGATGCTCGGGGGCGCCGATGCTCAGGGCGCCGGTGGGCAGCATGATCCGCTCCCCGGTCGCCTCGGCGAGTTCGGCCCAGGCACTGGCGGCCCGCCGCAGCAGCGGGACGTACCAGGCGCCCTCCTTGTAGGCGACGCGGAAGATCCGGGTGCGCCCGCCCGCGGCGCCGTGCTCGTGTCCCAGCTCCGCGTGCTGTTCGAGCCCGATCACGCGCAGCCCATCCCGGGCGAGGCGCCACAGCGCCATGCTGCCCATCGTGCCGACACCGACGACGACGACGTCGGCATCGACGCCGGAAGCCCGGTCGGACATGTTTACCTCCACGGTGTACGGGCTCGAGGTTGCGAGCTAATGTAATCTTCACGACAGGAAGGGGTCAATGTCGTAATGAAAACGACAGGTAACGGCTCGCGGGACGCGCCGCTGCACGAGCGGGTGGCCGCGCTGGCCGACGGCATGTCCGCCAGCGAGCGCATGGTCGCCGAGTTCATGGCCGACCACCCCGAGATCGTCGTGTCGTGCTCGGCCATCGAGCTCGGCACCCGCACCGGCACCAGCGACGCGACGGTGGTACGCGCGGCGAAGGCACTTGGCTACAAGGGTTTCCGCGAGCTGAAGCGGAGCATGCTCGACGTGCTGACCCGCCAGCGCGATCTGGCTGCGACGATGGACGACCGGCTCGCCAGGGTGTCCACTGCGGACAACCAGGTCGCCCGCGTGCTGGACGACACCATCGCGCTGCTCGGCCAGCTGCGCAGGGGCCTCGACACCGATTCGTGGCAGCGGGCCGTGGACGCGCTCATCACCGCGCCCGGCGTGCTGACCTACGGCATCGGGCCCGCCGCGAGCCTCGCCGACTACCTGCGCCTTTCGCTCACGCGCATCGGAGTGCGCGCGCGGGGCGGGGGCGTCACCGGTTTCCGGCTCGCCGATGAGCTGCTGACGCTGGGCGAGGACGAGGTGGTGGTCGTGTTCGCGCCGATCCGGCAGTTCCGGGAGATCTCGGTGATCGTCGAACACGCGAACACGGTGGGCGCCAAGGTCGTCGTGGTCACCGAGAGCCTCGGCATGGCGCTGGCGCCGAAGGTGCACGCCGTGCTGTCCACCCCGCAGTCCACGACCACGGCCGCGAGCGAGGTGACCGCGGGACTCGTGCTGGCCCACGCGCTCACGCTGAGCGTCGCCGCCGCCACCCACGACACCGCGGTGGACGCGCTGCGCCTGGTCAACCGGCTCCGCGCCAGCGTCGTCGGCGCCGAACTGGATGTCTCTCCCCTGCCCACCGACTAGAAGGGAACCCCGTGCGCGTCATCGTCCTGGGACTGGGAGTCGTGGGAGCGGCCGTGGCCGCGAATCTGGCCCGGCGTGGTCACGCCGTCACCGTGCTCGACGCCGCCGAGGCGCCCGCGCGCGGCACGTCGTCCACCACGTTCGGCTGGGTCAACGGCAACAACAAGCAACCGCCGCACTACCAGCGGCTCAACGCCGACGCGCTGCGCGAGCACGTCCGGCTCGGCGGCGAGGACGCGGGCTGGCTCGTGCGGAACGGACACCTGGAGTACGCGACGGACGACGACCACCGGAGCCGGCTCACGGCGCGCGTCGAGCGGCTGCGCGAAGCGGGCTACCGCGCGGAGTTCCTCGGCCCGGAGGAAGCGGCGGAACTGGAGCCGGACCTGCGCGTCGCGCCGGACGCGCTCATCGGCTGGTTTCCCGAGGAGGCGCACTGCTTCCCCGAGCTGTTCGTCGCCGCGATGCTCGGCTCCGCGCCGGTCACCGTGGAGACCGGTCACAGGGTGACCGCGGTGACCGGCGACGGAGCCGTGCACCTGGCCGACGGCTCGAGGCGTACCGCCGACCAGGTGGTTACCTGCCTTGGCAGGCACACCGGCTCCCTGCATCCCGAGGTGCGCATGGTGGAGCCGGAGAAGGGGAACGCGGCGGTCGGGTTTCTGGCGCGCACGGCACCGGTTCCGGTACGGCTATCGCGCGTGGTCACCACCGCGTCGGTGAACCTGCGGCCCGCGGGCGGCGGGTCGCTGCTGGCGCAGACACTCGACCAGGACCTGGACGCCGATCCGGACGGCCCGATCCCGGAGCACGTGACCGAGACGATGCGGGAACGGATCGCCGGGCGCGTGGGCGTCCCGGTGCGGATCGACGCGATGCTGCTGGGGCAGCGTTCGCTGCCCGCCGACGGGCTGCCCGTGATCGGTCCGGTCGGCCCGCGCGGCTACGTCGTGGCGAGTCACAGCGCGGTCACGCTCGCGCCGTTGCTCGGCGAGCTGGTGGCGCGCGAGGTGACCGGCGAGGAGCAGGAACGCTTCGCGCCGTACCGCCCCGGCCGCTTCGCCGGGGAGCTCGCGACGGTACGTCCGGCGCGACTCCCCGGCGAACAGTGACCGGGCATCAGTAGCCCTGGTAGTCGCCGCCCTCGGCCATCGAGGCGAGGCCGGGGTGCTCGTCGAAGCTGCCGTAGCGGGCGAGGGTGTAGCGCACACCGGCGATGATGTTGGACACCGGGTCGTAGATGTCGTTGTAGCCCGGCAGCTTGTACGCGTCGAACGTCGGGTCGATCGTCTGCATCAGACCCTTCGACGGCGTGCCCTTCGCGGCGTTGCTGTCCCACAGGTTGATGGCCCGTGGGTCCGCGCTGGACTCCTTCTCGATCACCGTGCGGATCTCGTCGCTGTCCGATTTGGACACCGGGACACCCTTCTTCTGCATGATGTCGATGGCGTTCGCGATCCACCGCTCGACGGGATCCTTGGGCGGAGCGGGCGGAGCGGGCTTCTTGGCGGCCTTCGGCTGCTTCGCGGCCGCGGGCTTCTTCGGGTCCGCCTTGTCAGCCTTCCCAGCCTTGGCGGCCTTGTCAGCCGAGCCGTCCTTGCGCGCCTTCGCGGTGCCGTCGGCGCGCTCGGTGACCTGCTTCGGCTTGTCGGCGGAGTCCTTCTTACCGGTCTCCGCGGGCCGCTGCTGCTGGTGCGCCTCGGACTTCGCGGCCGCCGGTGCGGGGTCACCGGAGTCCGCGAGGACACCCGTTCCGGCCACGCCACCGATCGCGGCGGCGAGCAGGCCCATCGCGGCGTAACCGCGAACCGTGTTCCGGGCGGGGCCATCGAGGTTGTCGGAATTTCGGGTCGGGGCAATCTGCGCGACGTATTCCTTGGCACGCCGCGCCAGTGTGTTCCAAGCCACTGACGTGGTCTCCTTCGGGGTGGGGGATCGCCGCTCAGTCGGGGGCCTGAACGGCGGGGCCGCGCGCGACTGTCCGTTGAGGACAGTGGGGGTCTCGGCGCGACGCCTCCGCGAGATTACGAAACGGCAACGAGGAAATCACTAACGCGTGTCGCGAAACACAGATCAACAATGTTTTGTGAAGCAACCTCGACACGAGATGGCAATAGAAATGATTTGTGTCCAATTGCCCACGAAACGTGTTCGACTGCGCGTAATGCGCGGCTGTCCGCACGAGAGCCCGTGTCACCCCTGGACAACGATCCTCACAGCGCTAATATAACAGCGCTGTTGTAACTTGCGGGAAAGGATCCGATCCGTGGCCGACTCTCTGTACCCCGCCTTCGAGCCCTACGCCGAGGGCAAGCTAGACGTCGGTGACGGCAACCACATCCACTGGGAGACCTCTGGCAACCCCGAAGGCAAGCCTGCCGTGTTCGTCCACGGCGGGCCGGGCTCGGGAACGAACCCGCAGCGGCGCCGCTACTTCGACCCCGCCCGCTACCGGCTGATCTGCTTCGACCAGCGCGGCTGCGGCCGCAGCATCCCGCACGCGAGCGACCCGGCCACCGACCTGCGCCACAACACCACCGAGCACCTGCTCGGCGACCTGGAGCGACTGCGCGAGCATCTCGGCGTCGAACGCTGGCTGCTGTTCGGCGGCTCCTGGGGCTCGACGCTGCAGCTCGCCTACGCCCAGCGGCACCCCGAACGTGTCAGCGAGATCGTCATCGCGGGCGTCACCACCAGCAGTCGCCGTGAAATCGACTGGCTCTACCACGGCGCGGGCCGGTTCCTGCCCGCGGAGTGGGAGCGGTTCCGCGACGCCGCTGCCGAAGCCGGCCACGACGGCGACCTGCTCTCCGCCTACGCACGTCTGCTGGACGACCCCGACCCGGAGGTCAGGATCAGGGCCACCGACGCGTGGTGCGCCTGGGAGGACGCCCTGCTCGATACCGAGCCGAACGGCACACCTGGCGCGTTCCGCAGCCTGCCGTTGACCGACCGCCTCGCCATGGTGCGGCTCTGCGCGCACTACTTCTCCCACGGGGCGTGGCTTGACGAGGGCGCGCTGCTACGCGACGCGGCGCGACTGAGCGGCATCCCCGGCGTGCTGATCCACGGCAAGCTCGACCTGAGCTGCCCGCTCGACACCGCCTGGCTGCTCGCGCGCGCCTGGCCGGACGCGGAGCTCGTCGTCATCGACGACGCCGGGCACACCGGCAGCGCCGCCATGCGCACGCGGATCAGGCAGGCGCTCGACACGTTCGCGGCCCGCCCGTGACGAATCGTCACCGAACACGCGAACCCCGCGACGGCGCACGCCGAAGTGGCCCGGTGGGACGCCGTCAGTCGACGAGCCCGGCCTCGCGCGCCCGGCACACGGCCTGCACGCGGTTGGCCGCGCCCAGCTTGCGCATGGCGCTCTTGAGGTAGGCCTTCACGGTGTTGGTGAGCAGGCCGAGCTCCTCGCCGATCGCCCGGTTGGGCTCGCCGCGCGCGACGAGGGCGAGGACCTCGGTCTCCCTCGGCGTCAGCGACACCGTGCCGGCTCCGGGCCTCCCGGCGGCGCGGCCGTCCCCGGCGAGTGCGCCCACCCGCGAGGAGACGGCCCGCAGCCGTTCGCGGGCCTGCCCAGTGACGAGCCCGGCGATGGCGTCGAGCTCGGCCCGTACCTGGTCGAGCTCGACGCGCTCGCGTGCCACGGCGCCGAGCCGCCGGTGCACCTCCTGCTCCACCGCGATGTCCCGCTCCACCTGTCTGGCCACCGAGACCGCGGAGCGCAGCACCCGGTCGCCGAACACCACCGGCTCCCGGCTTGCCGCGTAGAGCATCGCCGCGGGTGCCGGGCCGACGCGGATCGGGATGGCCAGCGCGGTGTGCAGCCGCTCGGGCGCCACCGCCCGGTCGTAGGTGTGGGTGATCTCGTCGGCGTTGAAGTAGTCGCTCACCGCCGCGGGACGGACCAGCGCGAGTGCCTTGCCGCCGAGGCCGGAGCCGAGGTCCACTCGCAGCCGCAGCAACGACTCGGTGAGCGCGCCACTGAGCTGGCTGATCACGAAGCTGCGCTGATCACGGGCGACGATCCCGCCGAAGGCCACCGGCAGCGCCGTGGCCCGGTGCAGCTCCCGCACCCCTCGACTCACCACGGCCTGGACGGCCGATGGCATCGACATCGATGTCGTCACGAGCCCGACCGTACCCGCCTACCCGGCGCTCTCCCGCTCGCGGTCGCGCAGCTTGAAGCGCTGGATCTTGCCGCTCGGCGTCTTCGGCAGCTCGGTGACGAACCGGACGCCCCTCGGATAGGCGTGCGCGGCGTAGCGCTCCTTGACCAGCTTCTGCAACTCGGCCTCCAGCTCCGGCGTGCCCTCGGTGCCCTTGGCGAGCACGACGTAGGCCACGATCACCTCGCCGCGCAGCGCGTCGGGGGCGGCGACCACCGCGGCCTCGGCGACCCCGGGGTGGGTCACCAGCACGCTCTCCACGTCGAACGGCCCGATCCGGTAGCCGGCCATGATGATCACGTCGTCGTCGCGGGAGGAGAAGAAGAACCGGCCCTCGTCGTCGCGGTAGCCGCTGTCGCCGGTGAGGTACCAGCGGCCGTCGGCGGTGAACCGCTCCGCGGTCTTGTCCGGCGCGCCGGGGTAGCCGGTGAACCAGAACAGCGGGCTGGCCTTGGTGTCGAGGGCGACCCGGCCGACCGTCCCCGCCGGGGCGGGCGCGTCGCTGTCCATGTCGAGGACCTCGCAGGAGTAGCCGGGCAGCGGGCGGCCCATCGAGCCTGGCAGCACCTCCTCCTGCAGCTCGTCACGCCAGGCGTTGCCGATGACCATGCCGAGTTCGGTCTGCCCGTAGTGGTCGCGCACGGTGAGCCCGAGCACGCGCTCCGACCACTCGACGACCTCGGGGGTGAGCGGCTCCCCCGCCGACGACGCGCGGCGCAGCCGCAGTCCCGGGGGCGCATCCTCGGGGTCGTTGCGCAGGCTGCGGTAGATCGTGGGCGCGGCGGCGAAGTTGGTGACGCCGAAGCGGTCGAGCACCCGCCACGTCAGCGGCGCCGAGAAGCCGGCGTTCAGCCAGATGCTGCGCCTGCCCATCGCGAGCGGGGCCAGCACGGCGTAGTAGAGGCCGTAGGCCCAGCCGGGGTCGGCGGCGTCCCAGTAGACGTCGTCGGGGCGCACGTCGAGCCCGTCCACCAGGTAGCCCTCCAATGCGGCGAGCGCGCGCACCGGCAGGCGGACACCCTTGGGCGTGCCGGTGGTGCCGCTGGTGAACAGCTGGACCAGGGTGCCATCGCCACCGACGCGGGCCGGGGTGATGGAAGGGTGCTCCTCGCGCATCAGCTCCTCGAACGCCAGCCAGCCGGGGTTGGCCCCCGAGCCGCCGACCTCGATGACCTTCCAGTCGCCCTCGGGCAGGTCCGGCCCCGGGGCCAGCTTGTGGGCCTGACCGGCGTCGACCACCACGGCCTTCGCGTCGCCCGCCTGCAGGCGCAGGGCGATCGCGGGGGTGGCGAAGGCCGTGAACAGCGGAATGTGCACCGCGCCGAGCCGCCAGATGCCGAGCAGCACGGTGGCGAGGTCGGCCGACTTGCCCATCAGCACCGCCACGGCGTCACCCTGGCCGATCCCCTGAGCGGCCAGCGCGGCGGCGAACGTCTCCGAGCGGCGGCGCAGCTCGCCGAAGGTGAGGTCCTCGGCGGTCAGGTCGCCCGCGACGACGGTGAGCGCGACGTGCTCGGCCGGGTGCCGGTCGCAGAGCAGCTCCGCCGCGCTCGCGTCGGGCCGGTCGTACGGGGCGAGCAACTGCTCCGCCCGCTCGTCACTACGCAGGTCCATCGTTGGACACCTCTCCAGACAGTGGCACGGGTACCGCGCAGTATCGGCCCGTCGTTCGTGCCCTGCTACCTCCCAAGGAAGGTACGCCGCTCTCAGGCGGCCGCTGCCATAATCCGGGGCCTCACCAAGTCACGGGGGCTTCGATGAAAATCCAGGAGCTACAGGCACAGCGGCGTTTCCACGTGCACCAGCGGGTCACGATGATGATCAACCGCTACGAGGTGTTCGCGGACGACGGGCAGGGGGAACCGGGGCCACTCGTAGCCTTCGTCGAGCAGAAGCGGATGACCTTCAAGGAGCAGGTGACGCTCTACACCGACGAGTCGAAGGGGTCGGTGCTGGCCGCCTTCAAGGCGCGCAAGGTGATCGACCTCGCCAGCGCCTACGACGTGACCACCCCGGACGGCGCGTCGATCGGCTACTTCGGGAAGAAGTTCGGCAGGTCGCTGCTGCGCTCCACCTGGCAGCTCGACCAGCCCGGCACGGAATCGGTGACGATCAGCGAGCGCAGCATGGCGCTGGCCCTGTTCCGCCGCGTCTGGGACGTCATCCCGTGGGCAGGCGACCTCCCGTTCCCGTGGATGTACCACTTCGACTTCCTTCGGGGCACCACGCACGTGGGCACAGTGGAGAAGAAGACGCGCTTTCGCGACCACTACCGCGTCACCATCGACGATCCGGCGCTCGACCGCCGGCTGGTGCTCGCCCAGGCCGTCGCACTGGACACACTGCAGTCGCGCTGACAAGTCAGAGGTGAGGCGTCTCCCATTCTGTCATGTGTCTACCCATGTAGACACATGATGGTTAGACTCCGCGGTGTCCGCATGACCATCGCCGCTCGCCGCCGGAGGCCAAGAAGGTGCCGCAGAACCCGTCGCCCAGGGAGTCCACCGAGTCGCATCGCATCGCCGACGTGCGCATCACGCCGGTCGCCTTCCGTGACCCGCCGCTGCTCAACACCGTCGGCGTGCACGAGCCGTACGCGCTGCGCGCCATCGTCGAGATCGTCACCGACTCGGGGTTCTCCGGCCTCGGCGAGACCTACGGCGACGCGGGCCACCTGGCGCGGCTGCGTGCCGCCGCCGCGCAGCTGACCGGCGTGGACGTGTGGCACGGCAACGAGATCGAACGCCGGATCCACGCCGCTCTCGCGGCCGACACCAGCAAGGCCGGCCACGGGATGAGCGGCATGGTCACCGGCAGCAGCACGGTGCACCGGGTCTTCTCCCCGTTCGAGGTCGCGTGCCTCGACATCCGGGGCAAGGCGCTCGGCCGTCCGGTCAGCGACCTCCTCGGCGGCGCCGTGCGCGACCGCGTCGACTACAGCGCGTACCTCTTCTACAAATGGGCGGGCCACCCTGGCGCCGAACCAGACGACTGGGGTCCCGCGCTCGACCCCGCGCAGCTCGTCGCACAGGCGCGGCGGATCGTCGACGACTACGGCTTCTCGGCCGTCAAACTCAAGGGCGGCGTGTTCCCGCCCGAGGAGGAGGTCGCGGCGATCCTCGCGCTGCGCGAGGAGTTCCCCGACCATCCACTGCGGATCGACCCGAACGGCGCGTGGAGCGTCGAGACGTCCATCCGGGTCGGCAAGGAGCTCGACGGCGTCATCGAGTACCTGGAGGACCCGACCTCCGGCATCGACGGCATGGCGGCGGTCGCCCGCGAGGTCGCGATGCCGCTGGCCACGAACATGTGGGTGGTGGCCTTCGACCACCTGAAGCCGGCGGTGAAGGCCGACGCCGTCCAGGTGGTGCTCTCCGACCACCACTTCTGGGGCGGGCTCGACCGTTCCCGCACGCTCGGGAACATCTGCGACACGTTCGGCCTCGGCCTGTCGATGCACTCCAACTCGCACCTCGGCATCAGCCTCGCCGCCATGACCCACCTGGCGGCGGCCACACCGAACCTGACCTACGCGTGCGACACCCACTGGCCGTGGAAGGACGCCGACGACGACGTGATCGTGCCCGGCGCGCTGACGTTCGAGGGGGGCGCCGTGGCAGTGCCGACGGGTCCGGGACTCGGGGTGGAGCTCGACCGTGACGCGCTCGCCCGCCTGCACGAGCAGTACCTCGCGTGCGGCATCACCGAGCGCGACGACACCGGGTACATGCGCCGGTTCGAGCCGGACTTCGACCCCACCGCGCCGCGCTGGTGAACCGATGCGGATCCTGCTGACCGACCCCATCCTCACCCGCTTCACCGCCGAGTTGACCCGCGACGGCACCGACGGCCACGACTGGGAGCTCCTCGCCGGCAGGCCGGACGGCGAGATCGAGGACCGGGTGCGCGAGGCCGACGTGCTCGTCGCCTCCCGCATGACCACGGCCATGGCCGAGGCGGGCAGGCGGCTGCGGCTGGTGCACGTCACCGGCGCGGGCTACGACCGCATCCCGCTCGACGCGCTCGCCCCCGGTGTCACGGTGTGCAACACCTTCCACCACGGGCGCTCGATCGCCGAGCACGTGGTGCTGGCCTCGCTGGCGCTCTCGCGGCGGGTGCTGCGCGCGGATCGCCTGCTGCGCCGCGGCACGTGGGAGTCGGTGGCCGTGGACGCCGACGTCGAGCTGGGCCGCACGCTCGCCGGGCGGACCGTGGGCGTGGTCGGCCTCGGCGAGATCGGCGCGCAGGTGGTGCGTGCCATGACGGCACTGGGCATGCGGGCACGGGCGACGCGGCGCAACCCGGCCGCGCCGCTGCCGCCCGGTCTGCGCCTGGACCGGGTCGACGGCGATGACGGGCTCGCCGACCTGCTGGCCGCATCGGACATCGTGGTGCTCACCGTGCCCCTGTCCCCGGCCACGCGGGGCCTCATCGGCGCCGAGCAGCTGCGGCTGATGCGGCCGGACGCGCTGCTCGTCAACGTGGCGCGCGGGCCGATCGTCGACGAGGACGCGCTGTACGAGGCGCTCGCGGAGCGCCGGATCGGCGGCGCGGCGCTTGACGTCTGGTGGAGCCATCCGAAGGACGGCGGCGGAGCGCGCGGCTACACGCGGCCGTTCCACGAGCTCGACACGGTGCTCATGACACCGCACCACTCGGGCCACACGCGGGAGACGTTCACCGGCAGGGCGGCCGAGATCGCCGCGAACATCGCCCGGCTGTCCGCGGGGGAACCCCTGACGAACGTGGTCCGAGCCCCGAAGTGACCCGCCGGACCGCAGTGAAGGCCACCCTCACTGCGTTGAACGCAGGCAGGGTGGCCTTCACTGCAAGTGGTCACGTCGTGTCGGGATGCACTTCGACGTCGTAGATGAGCCGGGCGGGCTCGCCGTTGGTGATGCCCACGAACACGGGTTCCGCCGCCGGGGTCCTGCCGCGGCGCCACACCTCCTCGCGGGCGGCGTCCCGGGACTCCCGGTGCACCTGGCCCGCCTGGTACAGCCGCAGTATCCGGCGAGCCGTCTGCTTGTCCGAGTCCAGCTCGATGCGCAGCAAAGGCATGATGCGCGGCAGAGTACCGATCCGCCCAGTGCGCCGGCGACCGATTTTCCGACCGCGGCGAAGGCATCCCCCACGGCGCCCCCGTCTCCCACCACCCTTACGGAGGCACCGAGGAGGCGCCGCTGTGCCTGTTCAACGCAGGCATGGTGGCCTTCACTGCGGTCGCCCCTCTCCCACCACCCAAACGGAGGCACCGACGCCACCGCGCCCGCCGCACGCAGGCATGGTGGCCCTCACTGCGCCCAACGCAGGCATGGTGGCCTTCACTGCGGTCGCCACCGGCTAGGTCAGTTGCTGCACGGTCAGCGTCGCCGCGCCCGCGATCGCCAGCGCCATGGCCACGGCACGCGTGCGCCGCGCGTCGAGGCGGCGTCCCAGCGGGCGCGCCAGCGCCACGCCGATCGCCGCGGCCGGTGCGAGCAGCAGCGCGTAGGTGAGGCTCTCCCCCGTCACCGAACCGGTGACGGCCAGGGCCGCCAGGCTCATCAGCGAACCGGCGAGGAAGAAGCCGCTCATCGTGCTACGCAGGCGCGCGCCCGCGTAGCGTTGCCACACCATCGACATCGGCGGCCCGCCGATGGCCGTCGCCGTGCCCATCACGCCGGAGACCAGCCCCGCCAGCACCACCGCGCGCCGCGTGGGCCTCGGCCGGTAACCCCAGAGCGACACCACGACCCCGACCACGACCATGCCGGCCACACACAGCGCCAGCACCCGCGTCGGCAGCGCCGCGACCAGCAGGGCGCCCGCGACGACTCCCGGCACCCGGCCGGCGAGTGCCCAGCCCGTGCCACGCAGGTCGATGTGCGCGCGGTCGAGCAGCAGCACCACGGCGGTCACGCCGGTGGCGAGCACGACGATCACCGCGGGCACCAGCTCAGGCGCGATCAGCGCGATCACCGGTGCGGCCAGGAGCCCCAGTCCGAAGCCGATCGCCACCTGCAGCAGCGCTCCGAGCACCACCACGGCGCACAACACGGCGAAGCCGCCGGCGTTCACGCGCCGATCGGGCTCAGGCTCAGCGGGTAGTGACAGCGTCCCTCGTGCCGATCCGGCGCCTCCTCCCCTCGCCCGTAGGGGTCCGGAGACTCGGTGGCGCACCGGTCGGCCGCCTGCCAGCAGCGGGTGCGGAACCGGCATCCCGACGGCGGGTCGAGCGGCGACGGCAGCTCGCCGCTCAGCAGGATGCGGTCGCCGCCGCCAGCGGTGCCGTCGGGCTCCAGCGCGGGTGCGGCCGACATCAGCGCCGCGGTGTAGGGGTGCAGCGGGCGGTCGAAGACATCCTCGGTCGGGCCGTGTTCGATGATCTTGCCGAGGTACATCACCGACACGCGATCGGCGACGTGCCGCACCACGGACAGGTCGTGGGAGATGAACACATAGGACACTCCGAGCCGCTGCTGGAGATCGGCGAGCAGGTTGAGCACCTGCGCCTGGACCGAGAGGTCGAGCGCCGACACCGGCTCGTCGCACACGATGAGGTCGGGTTCGAGCGCCAGCGCCCTCGCGATGCCGATGCGCTGCCGCTGTCCCCCGGAGAACTCGTTGGGATAGCGGTGGGCGTCGCCCGCGCGCAGCCCGACGAGGTCGAGCAGCTCGCGGACGCGCGCCTCGCGCTTCCTCGGGTCCGGCACCAGGTCGCGGTGGGTGCGCCACGGCTCGCCGATGAGGTCGGCGGCGGTCATGCGCGCGTTGAGGGATGCGAACGGGTCCTGGAACACCATCTGCACGCGCCGGCGCCACGCGAGCAGTTCCTTGCCCTTCAACGCGAACGGGTCCACGCCGTCGTAGCGCACGGTGCCCTCGTCGGGTCGCTCCAGCATGAGCAGCACGCGCGCGAGCGTGGACTTGCCGCAGCCGGACTCGCCGACGAGGCCGAGGGTCTCGCCGCGGCCGAGCCGCAGGTCGACGCCGTCGAGCGCGGTGAGCCGGTTGCGGCCGGCCTTGTTCCTGGCCACGCGGAACGACTTGCGCAGTCCGGTGACCTCCAACAGCGGGGTCGGCTCAGACACTGGTCAGCTCCTCGGAGAAGTGGCACGCCGCCGCGCGCGCCGGACCGGTGGCGGTGAGGCGGGGACGCTCGTCGGCGCACCGTTCGCGCGCGAGCGGGCAGCGCGCCTGGAACACGCAGCCCGGCGGCACGGCGCTCAGCTCGGGCGGGCTGCCGCCGACGGCGGGCAGCGGCTTGCCCTTCTCGGCCCGCTCGGGCACGGAGTCGAGCAGGCCCTTGGTGTAGGGGTGCCGGGGATTCGCGAACACCTCGCGCACGGGGCCGGTCTCGACCACGTTGCCCGCGTACATGATCACGACGTCGTCGGCGTGCTCGGCGACGACGGCGAGGTCGTGGGTGATCAGCACAACCGCCATGTCGCGCTCGGCGCGCAGGTCCCGCAGCAGCCGCATGATCTGTGCCTGCACGGTGACGTCCAGCGCGGTGGTGGGCTCGTCGGCGAGCAGGACGTCGGGCGCGAGCGCCACGGCCATCGCGATCAGCAGGCGCTGGCGCATGCCGCCCGAGAACTGGTGCGGGTACGACCTCGCGCGGGCCCTCGGCTCCGGGATGCCGACGATCCGCATCAGCTCGATCGCCTTCTCCCTGGCCTCGCGCCGGGACAGCCCGTGGTGGATACGGAAGGGCTCCCCCAGCTGCCTGCCCACCGGCTGCACGGGGTTGAGCGCGGCGAGCGCGTCCTGGAACACGATCGACAGCACCGGGCCGGCCAGCTTCCTGCGGGCGCGCCGGCTCAGCGTGAGCACGTCCGTGCCGCCGGCCTTCACCGAGCCGCCGACGACCTCGGCGACCGGCTCGAGCAGCCCGACGATCGAGAGCGCGGTCATCGACTTGCCGCACCCTGACTCGCCGAGCAACGCCAGCGTCCGGCCTTTGTGGACGCTGAAGCTGACGTCGTGGACGGCACGTACCGTGCCGGAGGCGGTGTGCACGTCGACGCTGAGGTGCTCGACCGCGAGCGCGGGCTCTCCGGTGCGGGCGTCCGGCTCTGCGGTCGCGGTGCTGGGCAGCGGGTTCATGCGGTGACCTCCGTGGTGACACGGCGCTTGCCGCGCTTGCTCGTGGGCAGGGTCAGCCGCCAGCGCTGCGCCGGGTCGGTGGCGAGCCGGACCCACGCGGCGAGGATGGTGGCCGAGACGGTGGTGAGCACGATCGCGACCCCGGGCAGCACGGCGATCCACCACGCTGTCTGCAGGAACTGCCTGCCCTGCGCCACCATCAGGCCCCAGCTGACGTCCGGCGGCTGGATGCCGATGCCGAGGAAGCTCAGCGACGACTCGCTCAGCATCACGAAGCAGAAGTCGAGGGTGGCCACCGTGAGCAGCGTGGGCATCGCGATCGGCAGTATGTGCCGGTAGATCGTCGGCCAGCTCGCTGTGCCGAACGTCCGTGCCGCGTCGACGAACAGGCGGCTCTTCAGCTCGGCGGCCTCGGCGCGTGCGGTGCGCAGGTAGATCGGGATGCGGGCCAGTGCCAGGATGAACACGATGTTGGCGACGCTCGGCGTGAACACGTAGAGCACCACCACGGCCAGCAGCAGCGAGGGGAAGCTCAGGATCACGTCGGCGACGCGCATGGCTATGTTCTCGCGCCTGCCGCCGTGGTAGCCGGCCCACATGCCGATCGCGGAGCCGACCACCAGCGAGAACAGCACCGCGGGGATCGCCACCGACAGCGTCGTGCCCGCCGCCTCGACGAGCCGGGCCAGCACGCTGCGGCCGAGGATGTCGGTGCCGAGCAGGCCGGTGATGCCGTGGTCGAACGAGGGCGGCCGCAACGACGCGTCGAGGTCCTGCCGGGTGGCGGCGTCGCCGAGCAGCAGGGGCCCGGCGAGCGCGGTCAGCAGCACCAGCCCGAGCACCACGGCGGCGACGGCGGCCATCTTGTCCTTGCCGAGCAGCAGCCACCAGCGCGGCGGGCGCTTCGGTGCCGCGACCGTGCCGTCCGGCCGCTCCAGCGTGGCAGTCATCTCCAGTGCCTCCCTTGGCTCACGCCGGAACCGCCTGCCGGACCCTGGCGTCCAGCAGCGCGTAGCAGACGTCGATGAGGATGTTCAGCAGGAAGATCGTCACGGCGGTCAGCAGCACGGCCGCCTGGAGCACCGCGAAGTCCCGCTGCAGGATCGAGTCGATCATGAGCTTGCCGATGCCGGGCCAGCCGAAGATCGTCTCGACCACGACAGCGCC
Source organism: Prauserella sp. PE36 (assembly GCF_003311655.1). Taxonomy (NCBI): domain Bacteria; kingdom Bacillati; phylum Actinomycetota; class Actinomycetes; order Pseudonocardiales; family Pseudonocardiaceae; genus Prauserella; species Prauserella sp. PE36. The sequence continues at coordinate 286,935 of NZ_QEQT01000050.1, forward strand.
GTTGACGAGCCCGATCGTCAGGTCACCCGCGACCGTCAGCACGGGCATCGTGGCGTTGCGCAGCGCGTGGCCGAACACCACGCGTTTCTCGCTCGCGCCCTTGCCGCGCGCCACCTTGACGTAGGGCGCCGAGAGCGCGGCGACCATCGAGCCGCGCACCACCTGCACGAGCACGCCGAACGGCCGGATCAGCAGCGTCGCGATGGGCAGCACCCACACCTCGGGCCCGCCCGTGACACCGGACGTCGGAAGAATGCCGAGGCTCACGCCGAACACGAGCACACCCATGATCGCGAACCAGAAGTCCGGGATGCTCGCGGCGGTCATCGACAGGAAGCTGGAGGTGCGGTCGGCGAGCGAGTTCGGCCGGTACGCGGCGAGGCTGCCGATGAGCACGGCGCCGACGATCGCGATGAGCATGGTGACGGCGGCGAGCTGCAGCGTCGCAGGGAAGGCCTCGAGCACCATCTCGGCCGCGGGCTGCCCGGTGCGCAGCGACTCGCCGAAGTCGAGCTGGACGACCTGGCCGAGGTAGTCCCAGAGCTGTACCAGGATGGGCTGGTCGAAGCCATGCTCGGCCGAGAAGGCCGCGCGCTGCTCCGCAGTCGCGCTCAGCGGCAGGTAGAGGTCCACCGGGTTGCCGGTGAGGCGGGCCAGGATGAACACGCCCAGCACCACGACGACCAGCGGGATGGCACTGGAGACGATGCGCTTGCGCAGGAAGGTCGTCACGTCAGCGTCCCTGTCCCTTCGCGGGCCGCACGGCGGCGAGGCGCAGCTCGTCGCCGGTGGCCGGGTTCGGCTCGTACTCGACGGAGTCGCCGATGCCCAGCAGCCCGCGCATGTGCGCGAGGTAGGCGTACTGCGCGACCGTCTCGTTCTGGTCGGCGAGCACGGCCGCGAAGGCGTCCTGGCGGGCCTGCCCGGACAGCCTCTCCGCGTCGTCGATCCGCGCGTCCAGTTCGGGTGTGCCGAATGTCGACTGTGGACCGTCGCTGACGAGGTACTGGCTCGTGGTGAAGGCGGCGTCCCCGGCCTGGTTGCCGTGCATGATCAGCAGCGCGACCGGGCCGACGTTCTCCGGGAACGGGCGCAGCTGGTACTGCAGGTGCGCGGCGGTGTCGGTCATCAGGATCCGCACGTTGAGCCCGAGCTGGGCGAGCTGGTACTGCAGCGCCTCCGCGGTCTCTGCGACCCGGGGGAACTGGTCGTTGCGGGCGACGAGCGTGATCTCCCGGTCCAGCGGGACGCCGTCGGCCCTGGCCTGCTCGATGAGCGCGCGGGCGGCTTCGTGGTCGGGTGCCTGTGCCTGTAGCGCAGGGTTGTAGCCGACGACGCCGTCGGGCACGAGCTGCGCGGCGGGTTCACCGAGGCCGTCGAAGAGCGTCCTGGCGATGGCCTGCCGGTCGATCACGAGGCCGATCGCCTTGCGCACGCGGATGTCGTCGAGCGGCGCCTGGGTGCCGTCGAGCCGTAGCGCGGTGGTCTCGTTGTTGGGATAGGCGATCGAGTTCTCCTCGGTCGCGTCCTCGGGGTCGAGCCCGGTGGAGAGGTCGGCCTCACCCTTGGCGATCATGGCGGCACGCACGCTCGACTCCGAGCGCCACACGTAGCGCACGACGGGGAAGGCCGGCTGCTCGCCCCAGTAGTTCTCGTTGCGGTGCAACGTGATCGACACACCGGTCTGCCAGCCGGCGATCGCGTAGGGCCCGGTGCCGACCGGCTCGCGCACCTTGGCCTCCGTGCTCGTGCCCCTCGGCACGATTTCCACGAAGCTCAGGCGCAGCGGCAGGATCGGGTCGGGCTCGACGGTGGTGACGGTGAGCGAGGTGGGGCTCGTCGCCTCCACGCCCAGCTCCTCGTCCTCGAAGACGTAGCCGTCCACATTGCACGCGAGATCGGAGTTCACCGCGCGGTCGATGGAGAACGCGGCGTCCTCGGCGGTGAACGGCGCTCCGCTGTGGAAGCGGACGCCGGAGCGGATGTCGAACGTCCACGTGGTGGGGCTGGTCTGCCGCCAGCCCGTGGCCAGCAACGGGTCGAGCTCGCCCGTCGTGGGGTCGCGCTCGATGAGCGGCTCGCTGATGTTCGACCGGACGACCACGCCGGTCGAGGTGAGAGACGACTCGCACGGCTCGAGGGTCGGGGGCTCCTGGGCGAGCACGATGCGCAGCGTGCTGCCGTCCGCGGCTCCGGCGTCGCCGGCGCCGTCACTGTTCGCGACGGCACACGCGCTCGCCGGGAGCAGTGCGGCGGCGAGCAGCGCGGTCAGCGCTCTCGTCCGCCGCCGGGTGGGTACGGAAGACAGCATCGTCTCTCCGAAAGGGTGTGGGTGGGATGGGCACGTCGGGCACCGGAGCCGCATTCACTACGAGACGCTGTCTATAAATGCGACTCCGGTCTTCATGTGTAGACAGGACCGTAAGGCTGAGCCCTCGAGCCGTCAAGGGGCGGGCGGCAGCGTGAGCCGCAGCAGCGCGTCCAGCGCGGGGTTGTCGTGCTCGGTCCGCCAGACGCAGTGGGTCTCCACGATGTCCGGGCACAGGCCGTCGACCTCGGTGAACGTCAGGTTGGGCAGGTGCAGCGCGGACGCCGAGCGCGGCACGAGACCGACCCCGAGACCCGCGTCGACCAGCGCCAGCAGGCTGTGCACCTGGCCGACCTGCTGCACGTAGCGCGGTTGCGCGCCAACGCCGTGGAACGTGCTGATCACCAGCTCGTGCAGGTAGCGGGCGGCCACGGGAGCGTAGGTGACGATGTCGTGCGCGGCGATCTCGGCCAGCTGCGGCGGCCTGCCGAGCCCGGCCAGCGCGTGCCCGCGAGGGCAGGCGAGCACGAGGCTCTCCGCGTGCACCCGCCGCGCGCTGAGCAGCTCCGACGCCGGAACGCCGCGCGCGAGGCCGACGTGGATCTCCCCCGCAAGCAGGGCGTCGATCTGCTCGCGCGTGACCAGCTCGGTCAGCGTCAGCTCCACCTCGGGCAGCTCCTCGCCGATCACGCGGATCCACGTGCCGAGAACGGTGAGCGCGGAGATCGCGGTGAAACCCACCCGGAGCCTGCCCGCCGTGCCGAGCGCGGCGTTGCGGGCCGCGGCGGGTGCGGCGTCGGCCAGGCTCAGCATCCGCCGTGCCTCCGGCAGGAACGCCTCCCCCGCCGGCGTCAGCAGCACCGCCCTCGGCGTGCGGACCAGCAGCTCGACCTCGAGCGAACGTTCGAGCTTCTGCACCTGCCTGCTCAGTGGCGGCTGCGTGATGCGCAGCCGGGCCGCCGCCCGGCCGAAATGCGCTTCCTCGGCGACGGCGACGAATCCGCGCAGCTGCTCCAGTGTGAACCGGGCGGGACTTGTCATGCCCGGAAGGTATCAACCGATGCGATCTTGGCGTTAGACCGGTATCGCCGCAGGTTCTAGGCTTCGAGCAACCCCTTCGCGACACTGGAGCCGCCATGACGCCGTTCAGCCCCGACGACCTGAGGACCACGCTCGGGGCGGGACTGTTGTCCTTCCCCGTCACCCACGCGCGGCAGGACCTCACCTTCGACGAGGACGGCTACCGCGAGCACCTCGCCTGGCAGGCGTCGCTCGGCTCGTCCGGGGTCTTCGCGGCGGGCGGGACGGGCGAGTTCTTCTCCCTCACGCCCGCCGAGGTCGCCACCGTCGTCCGGGCGGCCGTCGCCGCGACCGCCGGGGCCAAGCCCGTGGTCGCCCCCGCCGGCTACGGCACCGCGCAGGCCGTCGAGATGGCGCGCGATGCCGAGGCCGCCGGAGCGTCCGGCGTGTTCCTGCTCCCGCCGTACCTCACCGAGCTGTCCCAGGAGGGCCTCGTCGCCCACGTCCGCGCGGTGTGCGCGGCGACGGGGCTCGGCGTGATCGTCTACCACCGCGCCAACGCGAACTTCGGCTTCGACGCCGTGCGTGAGCTCACCGACACCTGCCCGAACCTCATCGGCTTCAAGGACGGCGTCGGCGACGTCGATCTGATGACCCGGATCCACGCCGGGCTGGGCGAGCGGCTGCTGTCGATCGGCGGGCTGCCGACGGCGGAGACCTACGCGCTGCCGTACCTGGAGATGGGCGTGACGACGTACTCGTCGGCCATCTTCAACTTCCTGCCCGAGTTCGCGCTCGGCTTCTACGCCGCCGTGCGCGAGCGGGACACGGCGGCCGTCTACCGTAAGCTCTCCGAGTTCGTCCTGCCCTACCTGGACATCCGCAACCGCAAGGCCGGCTACGCCGTGTCGATCGTGAAGGCCGGGCTGAAGGCGGTGGGCAGGGAAGCCGGGCCCGTCCGGCCCCCGCTGACCGACCTCACCGAGGCCGAGCTCGGCGAGCTGACCGCACTCGTCGACAAGGTGAACCACGCATGAGCACCGTCCCCGTCATCACCGGCCACCGCGTCGTCCCCGTCGCGGGCCGCGACAGCATGCTGCTCAACCTCAGCGGCGCGCACGGCCCGTTCTTCACCCGCAACCTGCTGGTCCTCACCGACTCCGAGGGCCGCACCGGCGTCGGCGAGGTGCCGGGCGGGCCCGCGATCACCAGGACACTGGAGGAGGCCAAGGACCTCGTCCAGGGTGCGCGTGTCGGCGACCACCACGCGGTGCTCGCCGCCGTCCGGGATCGCTTCGCGAGCCGCGACGCCGGTGGGCGCGGGCCACAGACGTTCGACCTGCGGGTGACCGTCCACGTGTGCACGGCCATCGAGTCGGCGCTGCTCGACCTGCTCGGCCAGTTTCTGGACCAGCCCGTGGCTGCGCTGCTGGGCGACGGCAAGCAGCGCGACCGCGTTCCCGCGCTCGGCTACCTCTTCTTCGTCGGCGATCGCGAGCGCACCGACCTGGACTACCGCCACGGAGACGACAGCGGTGACGAGTGGTTCCGGCTGCGCGACGAGAAGGCGCTCGACGCGGACGCGGTGATCGCGCTCGCCGAGGCCGCCAAGGCGCGCTACGGGTTCACCGACTTCAAGCTCAAGGGCGGCGTGCTGCCGGGCGACGAGGAGGTGGAGGTGATCACCGCGCTCGCCGAGCATTTCCCCGGCGCCGACGTGACCCTCGACCCCAACGGCGGCTGGCTGCTCTCCGACGCCATCGCGCGCGGCAGGCGGCTGCGCGACGTCCTCGCCTACGCCGAGGACCCGTGCGGCGCGGAGGACGGCTACTCCGGGCGCGAGGTGCTCGCCGAGTTCCGCCGGGCCACGGGCCTGCGCACCGCCACGAACATGGTGGCCACCGACTGGCGGCAGCTGGGCCACGCGGTGCGCGAGCACGCCGTCGACATCCCCCTCGCCGACCCGCATTTCTGGACGATGAGCGGTTCGGTGCGCGTGGCGCAGCTGTGCGAGGCGTGGGGCCTGACCTGGGGTTCGCACTCCAACAACCACTTCGACGTGTCGCTGGCGATGTTCACCCACGTCGCCGCGGCGGCGCCGGGCGAGATCACCGCGATCGACACGCACTGGATCTGGCAGGACGGCCAGCGGCTCACCCGCGACCCGTACCCGCTCACCGACGGCCACCTGACCGTGCCCGACCGCCCCGGCCTCGGCGTGGAGCTGGACCCGGAGCAGGTTGATGCCGCCCACGAGCTGTACCTGCGCGAGGGTCTCGGCGCTCGCGACGACGCGGCGGCGATGCGGTATCTCGTTCCCGGGTGGACCTTCGATCCGAAGCGGCCCGCACTCGACCGCGCCTGAACGAAAGAGTAGGGAGAACCGATGACCCGGTCCGCCCGGCAGGGCGTGGTCCTGCAGGTCTGCCCGCTGCTGGAGTCGCTGGAGGAGGCGCTTGCCTCGCACCACGAGACCGTGCGCCTCGCCGAGCACACCGACCCGGCCGGCTACCTCGCCGAGCACGGGCACGAGGTGGTGGCCGCCGTGACGAGCGCACGGGTCGGCGTCAGTGACGAGCTGATGGACGCCCTGCCCGAGCTCCGCGCGATCGTCCACTTCGGAGTGGGTTACGAGACCACGGACGTCGCCAGGGCCCGCGCGCGGGGCATCGACGTCAGCAACACGCCGGACGTGCTCACCGACTGCGTCGCCGATCTCGCGGTGGGCGCCCTCATCGACGTGCTGCGCAGGCTCGCCGCCGCCGACCGCTACGTGCGGCGGGGCGAGTGGACCCCCGGCGGCTACCCGCTCGCCACGAAGGTGAGCGGCAAACGGGTCGGGATCCTCGGGCTCGGCCGCATCGGCCGCGCCATCGCGCGCAGGCTGGAGGGTTTCGACACGGAGCTGAGCTACCACTCGCGCAACCCGGTGGAGGGCGTGCCGTACCGCTACGCGTCGTCGCCGGTGGAACTGGCGGATGGGGCCGACGTGCTCGTGATCGCCACGTCGGGCGGCGCGGCCACGCGCGGGCTCGTCTCGGCCGACGTGCTCCGCGCGCTCGGCCCCGACGGCTACCTGGTCAACATCGCGCGCGGCAGCGTGGTCGACGAGCCCGCGCTCGTGGCGGCGCTGACCCAGGGCCGGATCGCCGGCGCGGCACTCGACGTGTTCGCCGACGAGCCGAACGTCCCCGCGCCGCTGCTGGAGCTGGACAACGTGCTGCTGCTGCCGCACATCGCCAGCGCCACCCGCGAGACGCGCGAGGCCATGGGCGCGCTGGCCTTCCGCAATCTCCACGCGTTCATGACCGAGGGCACGCTCGTGACCCCGGTCCCGCGGGCCGCCGGATCCTGATTCACTCCGCCCGCGTGTCGATCTGGGCTGCCCGGCTCCGACGTCTCTGATGAGGGCCGCGCGACCGGCACGGCCACCGGACGGAAGGACCGCCATGACCGGCACCGCACACCGCCGCGTGATCGCCTGGGCCAGCATCTCGATCGACGGCTACACGAGCGGCCCGGATGGGCCGGCGCACGACACGTGGCTGCACCGGCACGCCCTGCGGCAGGAGACCGCCGAGTACTTCGAGGGCGTGTGGCGCGGCGTGGACACGGCGCTGCTGGGGCGCACCAACTACGAGGGGTTCGCGTCGGTGTGGCCTGGGATCACGCGGGATCCCGCGACCGACGAGCGCACCCGCGAGCTGGGCACGTGGCTGGAGACCGTGGAGAAGGTGGTGTTCTCCCGCACGCTGGAGCGCGCGGACTGGCGGAACTCCCGGATCGCCCGTGAACCCGAACGGGAGGTCGCCGCGCTGAAGGCCGCGCCCGGGCGTGACCTCATGGTGCTGAACAGCGCGAGCGTGATCCAGACGCTGCTGAAGGCGGACCTGGTTGACGACCTGCGGTTCGCCGTCGTGCCGACCCTGCTTGGCGGCGGGCTGCGGCTGCTGCCCGAGGGTCTTCCCGCGTCCGGCTGGACGCTGGCGAGCAGCGCGACCCTCGCGCACGGCGCGGTGTGCCTGCACTACCGGCGCGGCTGATCCCGCTCCGGCCAGTTCGCGGTGAGCGCGTCGAGGCCCTCGGCGAGCTGGGCGCTGGTCGGGGTCGCCTCGCGCGGGATGCGGGAGGCGAGCACCGTGCCGAAACCGGCCATGCGCACGACGTCGTCGATCAGCGTGTCGAGGTCGTCGGGCCAGTCGAACTCCGGTTGCGCGATCAGCAGGCTCACGAGGCCGTGCAGCGCCGACCAGAGCCCGACGGCGAGCGACTCGGGACGCCCGCGCATGATCCCGGCCGACACGCACGCCGCCGCGGCCTCGGTGACGTAGCGGAAGCACTCCCGCGCGCCCGGCGACCGGTGGGCCGAGGGCCGCATCAGGAGCACGCGGTACTGCACGGGATGTTCGAGGGCGAACGTCGCGTAGACGCGCCCGCACCGGCCCAGAACACGCAGCGGGTCGTCGACGCCCTCGGAGCGCTCCCGCATCCGGCGTTCCAGCTCGCCCCACGACTGGAGGCACACCGCTTCGAGCAGGTCGTCCCTGTTCGCGAAGTGCAGATAGACCGACGGCGTCGTGACCCCGGCACGCGCGGCGACCGCGCGCAGTGTGAGCGCGCCGTCGGTGCCCGTCTCCACGAGCAGCGACTCGGCGGCCAGCAGGATCTCCTCGCGCAGCTTCTCCCCCTCACCGGGGCGGGCCCGCGAGCGCGTCGAGCTCATCGGCACAGCGTGACAGAGCTGACTTGACACCGTCAACTTGACGCTGTCAATCTGAGCGCATGGGCAGCTTCCATGAGGCCACGGCGCTCACGCGCGAGCCGGGCACCGACCTCTTCACCGTGGACCTCGATCCCCAGTGGACGGTCGGCGGCCGGATGCACGGCGGCTACCTGCTGGCCGCGATGGCGAGGGCCGCCACGGAGGTCGGCCCGCACGCCCATCCGCACGCGGTCAGCGCGTCGTTCGCGGTGCCGCCGCAGGCGGGGCCCGCGCGGGTGTCGGTGGAGGTGCTGCGCGCGGGCAAGGGGCTGACGCAGTCCCGCGTGCGGCTCGGCCAGGACGGCACCCCGTGCGCCGAGGCGCTCCTGACACTCGGCCCGCTCGCCGACCACGAGCCCTACTGGTCGGGCGTCACGCCGGCGGATCTCCCACCGGAGCACGAGTGCGTGCGCGTCCCGGCCGAGGCGCCCGGCGCGGGCTTCCGGGTGGACCTCATGGACGTGGTGGAACAGCGGCTCGACCCGCGCCCGCTCGGCTTCCTCGGCGGAACCCCGTCGCGCCAGGGCGAGATCTCGGGCTGGCAGCGGCTCGCGGACGGCTCCGACTGGGACCCGCTGAGCCTGCTGGTGGCGCTGGACCCCGTGCCACCGGTGTCGTACGACCTCGGCATCCCGGGGTGGGCGCCGACCCTGCAGATCAGCGCCTACCTGCGGCGCCCACCGGCTCCGGGCCCCGTGCGCGTCCGGATGCGGGCCGGCGTCGTCGCGGGCGACCGGATGGACGAGGTCGCCGAGGCGTGGGACAGCAAGGACCGGCTCGTAGCCCAGGCGACGCAGCTCGCAGGGGTCCGCCTGCCATAGGGCGCGTCGCCCGACCCGCTGCCCAGTGAGGGGATCGGCAGACGCGCCCTAGCCCTGTCGGGCCTTGTAGCGCGGGTCCCGCTTGTTGAGGACGAACACCTTCCCGTGGCGGCGCACCACCTGCGCACCCGGCTTGTTCTTCAGTGAGCGCAACGACTTCCGGACCTTCACGGCCACTCCCTTCATCGTTGTTGTTGACAACGATTTTCATTATACTCACCCCGGCCGCGAACACCCTCGCGCAGGCGCCGCATCGTGAGGTAGCCTCTCCGCTAGGTCATGAGCGCCAGCGTCAAGCCCCGGCTCGCTGGCCGGCAACCCTCCTACCGTGGTGGGGTGCCCCGGGTGACGACCTGGCTCGCCGGAACAGGCGGGCAAGCGCGGGCCCCTCACCGGGTCCCAGGACCCACCGAGGAGGCCACATGTCCGTCACGTTCGCACCCCCTGCCCTCGCCACCGTCATCCCGCCCGCCGTGCCCGGCACCGCGGGTGACGACCTGCGCGTGCCGCTGGTGACCGGCGGGGAGATCGGCTACGCCAACCTCGACCACGCCGCCAGCGCGCCGTGTCTTTCCGCCGTGCGCAGGGCGGTCGACGAGTTCCTGCCGTGGTACGCGAGCGTCCACCGCGGCGCCGGGTTCGCCTCGCAGGTGTCCACAAAGGTCTATGAGCGAGCCAGGCAGGCCGTTGGCGCGTTCGTCGGAGCGCGGTCGTCCGACACGGTGGTCCTCACGCGCAACACCACCGACGCCCTCAACCTGCTCGCCCGCGCCGTCCCGAAGGGCACGGCCGTGGTGCTGTTCGACACCGAGCACCACGCCGCCCTGCTGCCGTGGCGGGGCAGGCACGTGTACCGCGTGCCTGCCCCGCGCGCCCGGCACGAGGCCGTGCGCGTGCTCGCGGAGACGCTCGGCCGCTGCCCCGAAGGTCCTCGGCTGGTCGTGGTCGCCGGAGCGTCCAATGTGACCGGTGAGGTGCTGCCGATCGCCCAGCTGGCGCAGGCCGCACACGCCGCTGGAGCCCGCATCGCCGTCGACGCCGCCCAACTGGCCCCTCACCGCGCCGTGTCGCTGCGCGAACTGGACGCGGACTACGTCGTCCTATCCGGACACAAGCTCTACGCGCCCTTCGGGGCGGGCGCGCTCGTCGGCAGGGCCGACTGGCTGCGGGCCGCCGAGCCGTACCTGGCCGGTGGTGGCGCCAGCAAACTCGTCACCGGGCACGAGGACGGCCTCGGCGTGGTCTGGAACACCGGGCCGGAACGGCACGAGGCCGGCTCCCCCAACACCGTCGGCGCGTACGCGCTCGGCGTCGCCTGCACGGAACTGGCCTCGGTTCGCGACCGCGTCGAGGCGCACGAGGCGGACCTGCTCGCCCGGCTCGACCGCGGCCTCGCCTCGGTACCGGGCCTGCGTGTCCTCCGGCTGTTCGACGACGACGGCGACCGCGTCGGCACGGTCTCCTTCGCGATCGATGACCTCTCCCCCGGACTGATCGCCGCCGTCCTGTCGGCGGAGCACGGCATCGGCGTGCGGGACGGCGCTTTCTGCGCGCACATCGCCACCCGCAGGCTCATCGCCACGAGCGGCGGCGACGGGCAGCAGGCCGTGCGGGTCAGCGTCGGGCTCGGGACGACACGCGAGCACGTCGACCGCCTGGTGACCGCGCTGCGCGAGATCACGGAAAGGGGCCCGCGGTGGACCTACGCCGAGACCGACGGCCGGTGGGCGCCGAGCCCGGATCCCCGTCCGCTACCGGGTTTTCTCGGCTGAGTCAGGCGGGGTAGAACGGCTCGGTCCGCACGCGGCGCGCGCGGCGTGGACCAGAGACCCCGGGGCGCGTCCTCGACTCGGGCGGCGCAGTGCACGTCCTCAGGCGCGCGGACCAAGCAGGTCGACCGGAACGGAGCACGGCCACCCGCCTGGCCCCGCCAACGCCAACGCCAACGGTCGCTAGCTCCGGCTCAGCGGTGCCGGAGCCGCCTGCGCCGTCGACCGGCTCCGGCACGGGGTCTCCGGCTCCGCCACCGGCACGCGAGCCGCCTCCGAGGTACTCGTCAGTCGAAGCGCTCGTACCTGGGGTCGCTGGCGGGCAGCGGCAGCGCGGGCTCACCCTCCAGGATCTTGCTCATCGCGCCGAACCACGTGCGTGCCGGCGTCTTGCCGCCGAACATGTTGCCGCTGTCGGCGGGGACGGCGCTGACGTTGCCGGGCCCGCCGTCGTAGAGACCGCCGTTGGGCACGTCGGGCCGGAACACCATCGCCGCGCCCGCGAGCTGCGGCGTGGCGCCGAGGAACGCCGCGGAGCCGTTGACCTGTGTCGTACCGGTCTTGCCGATCATGGGCCGGTTCCAGCCGACGCCCTGGGCGGCTGCCGCCGCCGTGCCGCCGGGCAGGTCGTCCTTGCTCATACCCACGGCGAGTGTGTTGGCGAGCCCCTCCGGCACCGCCTGCTCACACGGCTGTTCCTTGATCGGCACCGGGTTGCCGTCGCGGTCGGTCATCTCGCCGATCGGCGTCGGCGGGCACCACACGCCGCCGCTCATGATCGTCGCGGCCACGTTGGCGAGTTCCAGCCCGCTCGTGGGGCTCACGCCGAGGGTGAAGGAGCCCTTGCCGGGAGAGTTCGCGGTGGGCCCGAAGAACTGGGTCTGGCTCTGGCTCAGCTCCTGGCTCTCCGCCTCGGGGTTCACCGGGCCGCCGTTCGCCGCGTTGGACGCCATCGTCTTGCGCAGGCCGAGCTTGCTGGCCATGTCGACGACGGCCTTCATGCCCGCCTGTTCCTCGAGGATCACGAAAGCCGTGTTGGGCGAGGTCTGCAACGCGGTCTGCAGCGTCATCGAGCCGCTGCCGCCCTCGGTCGCGTTGGTGACGCAGTAGCCGCGCGTGTAGGGCGCGATGTAGGGGCACGGCGCGGGACTGCCGCTGAACACCTGGGACACGTAGGAGCTCGGCGACTGGATCGTGTCGTAGATCCCCACCTTGCCCGTCGCCATCGCCGCCGCGGCGGTGAAGATCTTGTAGCTCGACCCGGCGCCGGTCACGTTGGCGACGTCGGAGGGCAGCGAGTACTCGGTCTGCCCGGCGCTCGCGTCGGGCCCGTAGTCGCGGTTGGCTGCCAGCGCCACCACCTCGTGCCGGTCCTTGCCCGGCTTCACCAGCGACAACGTGTTGGCGACGTTGTCCTCCATCTTGCCGACCTGTTCCTCGGCCGACTGCTTGGCGAGGTGGTTGGCCTCCCGGTCGAGCGTCGTGCGGATCGTGTATCCGCCGGTGTAGAGGTCGTCCTTCGTCATGCCCTGCTCGAGCAGGTAGTCCTCGACGTACTGGCAGAAGAACCCGTGCTCGGGACCCGCGCCCACGCAGTTCGCGGCGGGCTTCTCCGGGCCGTTCGGCACCACGCCGAGCGGCTCCGCCTTGAGCCGTTCGGCGTCCTCCTCGGAAAGCTTGCGGTTCTCGACCATCTTGTCGAGCACGAAGTTCCGCCGCTCCGTGGCCCGCTCCGGGTTGTTCCACGGGTCGTTGGCGACAGGGTTGTTGACCATGCCGGCCAGCAGCGCGCCCTGCGTGACGGTGAGCTTGTCCGGCGTGGTGCCGAAATAGGCGTGCGCGGCGGCGCCGACGCCGTAGATCTGCCGGGAGAACTCGACGACGTTGAGGTAGCCGGCGAGGATCTCCTCCTTGCTCATCTTCGTCTCGAGCTGGATCGCGACGCGCGCCTCCTTGAGCTTGCGCGCGATGGTCGCCTCCTGCGCCCGCTGCTGACCGAGCTGGTCGTCGCGGTAGGTGACGTTGATGAGGTAGTTCTTCACGTACTGCTGGGTCAGCGTCGAGGCGCCCTGTGTGTCGCCGCCGGAGGTGTTGCTGATCGCCGCGCGCAGCGTGCCCTTCCAGTCCACGCCGTGGTGCTCGTAGAAGCGCCTGTCCTCGACCGAGATCAGGGCCCACTTCATGGCCTCGGAGATCTGGTCCGGCGTGGTCGGTATGCGGTACTGGTCGTACAGCGTCGCGATCGGGTTGCCCTCCCGGTCGGTGACGGTGGTCACCAGCGGCGGCGGGTCGTCGGCGAGGTCCGAGGACATGGACTCCACGGTGTCGCTCGCCTCGTTCGACATCACCCCCGCGGCGCCGACGACCGGGAACAGGATCCCCGCCACCAGCACGCCGGCGAGCAGACACAGACCGAGCATTTTGAAAAGGCCGTCCCGCATACGCACGTGCGCAAGGGTACGCAAGGCGACGTTGGCTTCCGGTGATCCCCTGACCTCACCGTGTCGCCACCGCGTGGGGTATCGGCGGCCACAGGCCCAGCACGAACGCGGCAACGTCGGCGGCCAGCGCGGCGGGCACGTCCCAGGCGACGAGGTGCCCGGCATCGGGGTAGATGACGAGCCGTGCCCCCGGCGTGGCGGCGACCAGCCGCTCCTGCTCCCCGCGGCCGAGGAGGGTGTCGCGCTCGCCCCACAGCACCAGCGTCGGCACGGTGATCACACCGGTCTCGGTCGGCGCCTCGGCCCCGGTCAGCCCGGCGAGCACGGCGCGCCAGACGTGCGCGGGCAGTTTCGCGTTCTCGGCCACCATCTCCCCGACGAAGGACTCCGGCAGCGCGGCCGTCACCGGGATCGCGCCCAGCACCTCCCTGGCGAGGTCCGGACCCACCGGATCGGTCATGCGCTCGACCGTGGCGGCGAACGGCGGCCGCACACCGTGCAGCCCTCGCGGCGCACCCGCGAGCACGAGCCCCAGCACCCGGCCGGGACGGTCGATCGCGCAGCGCTGCGCGACGAGCCCGCCGCTGGAGTGCCCGAGCAACACGGCTCGCTCGAGCCCCACGGCGTCGAGAAACGCGGGCACGTCGGCGGCGAAGTCGGCGAGCGCGTAGCCGTGCTCGGGCTTGGTGGAGTCGCCGTGGCCGCGCGGGGTCACCGCATACACGTGCAGCGCACCGGGCAGGTACGGCAGCAGCGGTTCGAAGAACCGGTGCGAGTCGGCGTAGCCCGGCAGCAGCACCACGGGCACGCCGGAGCGCTCGCCCCGCTCCGCGAACGCGAGGGTGACGCCGGTGGCGAGCGCGACCCGGCGAGTGGCGGGCGGTGCGCTCATGACCACGTGACCGTGACGGCGACCGGCTCTCGCAGGGCGAGGTAGACGGGGCACCGGTCGAGCCACGCCTGGCGCAGCGTCTCCAGGCGTGGCTCCGGATCCGGCGAGTCGAGCCGGATGTCCAGCGACATCCCCGCCAGCCGCGGTTCGGCGCCTGCGACCCCGGCGAGTCCGCGCAGGTCCTCCTCGCACCGGGCCACCGCCGACACGTCGTGGAGCCGCACGTCACACAGTGGCGCGAGGACGTCCCGGATGAACGCCACCGCACCCGCGGCCAGCCCGCCCAGCAGGTACAGCGTGGGGCTGGGCGCGCAGTTGCCGCCGCCGACCGCCCTCGGCAGGTCGGCGTACCACGCGAACGGGCCGCCCTCCACCCGCACGCGTTGCTCCCCGGGCATCGGGGTCGCGGTGGCCGAAGGCGCGGACGCGGCCGAAGCCGGGTCCGCCGTGAGTTTGGCCAGGTGCTCCTCGAGAACGACACTCAGCACGGCGGCCTCCCGGTCACACTCGTGGCCACGCGGCCGGATCACACGGGCGCCTACGGTCACTGTGGACGGTCGCGACCGGCCTCGGACCTTCAGTGTCGTCCCGGTCGCGCCTGTTCACAAGGGTCGCGTGGTGCGATACTCCGGCGATGGGTGAGCTGGCCGCGCTGGTGCGGGCGGAACGGCTGAGCCTCGCGGACTTCCTCGAGGGCCTGGCGCCGGACGACTGGGCGGTGCCGTCCCTGTGTGCGGGGTGGACGGTGCGCGACGTCGCCGCGCACCTGGCGTGGGCGCCGGTGCAGGGCCCCCGGGAGATGCTGGGGCTGCTCCTGCGCAGTGGCTTCCGGGTCAACCGGCTCAGCGCCGACGCCGCACGGCGCTGGGCGGAGCGGGGCAGGGATGCGATCCTGGCGCAGCTGCGCGAGAACGCGGCCAGTGGAGCGCGCCCGGCGGGCACCCCCGAGACGGCCGCGCTCGCCGACGCCGTGGTGCACGCCCTCGACATCCGCCGCCCGCTCGGCCGGGCCGGCCCACTCGACCCGGCCGCGTTCCCGATCGTGGCCGACCTCTTCGCCACGATGCGGTGGCCGATGACGATCACGATCGGCGGCAACGCGCGCGAAGCGATGCGCGGGCTGCGGCTGGTCGCCTCCGACCTCCCGTGGTCGCACGGCAGCGGTCCCGAGGTGAGGGCCACGGCCGAGTCACTGTTGCTGGTGCTCACCGGCAGGCCCGTGGCCGACGACGAGCTGTCCGGCACCGGCGCGAGCACGCTGCTGGCCCGGCTCCGGTGACCCCCGGTGCGCTGCGCCGGCGGCGCACCGATTGAATGCGCGAGTCAGCCAGTTGCGGGCGAAAGCCCAGAATCGGAGGGTCACCGTGGCCGACGCTTCACGTGACGTCGAACGCTTCTACTCCACGAGCGAGGTGGTGGCGAAACTGCGCCGCCTCGCCGACGCGCTGGAGAACGAGACGCCGTTCCGGATCCAGATCGCCGGCGAGCGGATCCGCGTGCCCGCGCGTGCCGAGTTCTCCGTCGAGCACGAGCGGGGCGACGGCGAGGAGGAGATCGAGTTCCAGCTCAAGTGGACGCTCACCGAGGAGAGTGACGACGAGGACGGCGAGCAGCCGGTCGTCTGAGGTGGTGCCGGGTCTCCCGGGCGGCGTCGTCCGGGAGACCCGCACACCTCCGGGATAGGTTTAACCAATCGCTTGACATGCAGATAACCCGCGCCTAATGTGGCCGCATTGGTTAAACCAAAGCCCTACATGGAGGTGGGTGCATGGGCGTGGACCTCTCCTTCCTGGTCCGCAGCCTCGCCGAGCAGGCGACCCCCGAGCCCGAGACCGGCCGGCTCCGCCTGCCCACGGAACGGGAGCTCGTGACCTCGCTGGAGGTCAGCAGGGGAACGCTGCGCGAGCAGCTGTCGATGCTCGAGATGCTGGGCTTCCTCGATCGCACGCAGGGCCGGGGCTCGTACCTCGGCGCTCCCGACGCGACCTTCTTCCAGCTCTACTTCGACCTCTCCAGCCAGCTGGGCCATCTGAGCGGCAAGCAGTTCCGCTCCGCCCGCGAGATGCTGGAGATCTCCGTCGCCGAGGCCTCGGCCCGCCTCGCCACCGCCGACGACGTCGACGACCTGCGCGGCCTCGTCGACGACATGGTGCGCGCCAGCAGCGAGGGCGACGACGACCGCGCGCTCGAGGCCGACCTGGAGTTCCACCGGCGCCTCTTCCACATCGTCGACAACCCGATTTTCAGCCTGCTGCACGACGGGCTGAGCCACGTGCTGCGCACCGAGGTGATCGACCGGCGCCGCGCGGCGGTGGAACGGGAACCGCTCACCGAGGGCAAGACCCGCGTGATCGACACCGTCCACTACGGAATCGTCGAGGCCGTCGGCGAGCGCGACGGCGAGGGCGCCCGCACCGCCATGCGGCGCCACTTCGACGTCTGGGCGTCGCTCACCGGCACCGGCTGACCCACGACCCCACTCCCCAACGCCCCGCTCAGCGGCATCGAGCGCGGGTGTGGCTGCCCCCTACCCGAAAACAGGAGAACCTCCATGAGCGAATCCGCCGTCGTGTTCGTCGGCGCAGGCGCGATCGGCAGGCCGATGGTGAGCCGCGTGGCCGCCGCCGGGCACACCGTCGTCGCCGTCGACCCCGTTCCACAGGCCAGGGAATGGGCCTCGGACAACGGAATCCCCGCGGTCGCGGCGTTCGCCGAGGCGCCGCGCTCGGAGTTCGTCGTCGTCGTGGTGGCGACGCCGGGCCAGCTGGCGGCACTCGTCGGCGAGGCGCTCACCGGCGACGTGACCGGGCAGCGCTGGATCGTCATGAGCACGGTCGGCCCCGACTCCGTCCGCGAGCAGGCCGCGCGGCTCACCGCGGCCGGCGCCCGCGTGCTCGACGTCCCGGTCACCGGCGGTGTCGCCCGCGCCCGCACCGGCGAGCTGACGCTCTTCGCCTCGGGCCCGGCGGACGAGATCGCGGCCGCGCGCCCGGTACTGGACTGCTTCGGCACCGTGCGTGAGGTCGGCGCCGCGATCGGCGACGGCCAGGCCATCAAGGTCGTCAACCAGCACCTGTGCTCCGTCCACATCGTCGCCGCCGCCGAGGCGCTCGCGCTGGCCGGCAGGCTCGGCCTCGATCGCGAGCAGGTGCTCTCACTCGTGGAGCAGGGCGCGGCAGGCTCGTGGATGCTGTCGGACCGCGGTCCGCGCATGCTCCAGGGCACCGACGTGGAGGTGACGAGCACGATCGGGATCTTCGTCAAGGACAGCGACCTGGTCGCCTCGGCGGCCCGCGGCGCGGGCGCCGAGACTCCGCTGCTCGACGTCGCAAGGGAGCGCTACGACCGCGCGGCCGCCGCCGGGCTCGTCCAGCGGGACGACTCGCGCGTCATCGAGACCTACGCCGGGACCGAGTAGAAGGAGCCGTCATGTCCGCTGTCCCCGATTCCCGCAAGGACAACCCGGCCAAGGTGTCGGTGGCCTCGATGATCGGCACCGCCGTGGAGAGCTACGACTTCTTCATCTACGGCACCGCGTCGGCCGCCTACTTCGGCAACGTGTTCTTCCACTCCGGCAACGACCTCATCGGTGTGCTGGCCTCCTTCGCCACCCTCGCGGTCGGCTTCTTCTTCCGCCCGCTCGGCGGCTACCTCGCCGGGCACTACGGTGACCGGCTCGGCCGCAAGAAGGTCCTGCTGTGGTCGCTCACCGTCATGGGCATCGGCACCGTCCTCATCGGACTGCTGCCGACCTATGGGCAGGTGGGCGCGCTCGCGCCGATCCTGCTGATCCTGCTGCGCATCCTGCAGGGCATCGGCTTCGGTGCCGAATGGGGCGGCGCCGTGCTGATGGCTGTGGAGCACTCCCCCGAACGCAAGCGCGGCTTCTACGGCGCCGTGCCGCAGATCGGGATCCCCGCGGGCCTCCTGCTCGCCAACGGTGCGTTCCTGCTGTCCGAGGCGCTGTTCGACGGCGACTGGGCATGGCGCATGCCGTTCCTGTTCTCGATCGTCATGATCGCGGCCGGCATGTTCATCCGGATGCGGATCTCCGAGTCGCCCGAGTTCACCGAGATGAAGGAGCGCAAGGAGATCCGCAAGGCGCCGGCGCTCGACGTGATCCGGCGCGACTGGCGGGTCATCGTGCGCATCATGGCGCTGCGGCTTGCCGAGACCGGTGGCTACTACGTCACCACGAGCTTCCTGCTGTCCTACGTGGTGCTGGCCTCGCTCACCGACAAGGAGAGCGTGCTCATCGGCACGATGGTCGGCTCCGCGCTCGGCCTCGGCAGCCACCTGCTGTTCGGCGCGCTGTCGGACCGGATCGGCCGCAAACCGGTGTTCCTCATCGGCTCGCTGTTCACGATCGCGTTCGGCATCCCGATGTTCCTGATGGTCAACACCGGCGCGCTGATCATGGTGATCGTCGCGGTCACGCTCGGCCTGCTGTTCTCGCACGACCCGATCTTCGCCGTCGAGTCGTCGTGGTTCTCCGAGCAGTTCCCGCGGGACGTGCGCTCATCGGGCATCTCGCTGGGCTACAACGGCGCGTCGATGGTCGCCGGGCTGCTGCCGTTCCTCGCGACGGCGCTGTACGGCTGGATCGGCTGGACCGGTCCGGCGCTCCTGTTCGTCCTGCTGGGCGTGGTCTCCACCGTCGCCGCCGCGTTCACGCGGGAAACCGCGCCGGTCAGGACCGGTGCCACCACCGTCGAGGACGCCGACCGGCCCGCCGCGGCCGTGAGCTGAAAGGAACAACCGACACCATGACCACCACCAGGGCCGAGAAGGTGCGGGACGCGGCGTACCGCATGCGCCACCACATCCTCGACATGGGCGAGGTGCAGGGGCAGGGCTACGTCGGACAGGCACTCGGCGTCGCCGACCTGCTCGCCGTGACCTACGTGGACCAGCTGCGCTTCCGCGCCGACGACCCGCACTGGCCGGAGCGTGACCGGTTCCTGCTCTCCACCGGGCACTACGCGATCGCGCTCTACGCGGCACTCGCCGAGGCCGGGACTGTGCCGGTGACCGAGCTGGAGACCTACGGCTCCGACGGTTCCCGTCTGCCGATGTCGGGCATGGCTTCCTACACGCCCGGCATGGAGATCTCCGGCGGCTCGCTCGGCCACGGGCTGACCGTCGCTGTCGGCATGGCACTCGGCCTGCGCCTGAAGGGCCGGGAACAACGCGTCTTCAACTTCCTCTCCGACGGCGAGCTCGACGAGGGCTCGACGTGGGAGGCCGCGATGGGTGCCGCCCACCACCAGCTGGGCCTGCTCACCGCCATGGTCGACATGAACGCGCTGCAGGCCGACGGCCCCACCGAGAATGTGCTCGGCATCGAGCCCGCCGAGGAGAAGTGGGAGGCGGCGGGCTGGTTCACGCAGCGCGTCGACGGCAACGACATCGACGCGCTGCTGGCCGCCTTCGACGCCGCCGCCGAGCAGGCGCGGCCGGTGGGCAGGCCGTCGGTGATCCTCTGCGACACCAGGATCGGCCGGGGCGTGCCGCTGCTGGAGACCAGGGAGAAGGCGCACTTCATGCGCATCGACGAGGACGAATGGCAGCTGTGCCGCGAGCAGCTGTCCGAGGGATACGAGGGAGCACGATGACCACCGCCACCAAGCGCCTCACCACGTCGGCGATGATCGCGTCGTTCGCCGATCCCGGCCAGCGGACCACGAGTGCCCCGTTCGGGCACGCGCTGGCGGCTCTCGCCGAGCGCGACGACCGGATCGTCGGCCTCACCGCGGACCTCGGCAAGTACACCGACATGCACGTGTTCGCGCAGGCCCACCCGACGCGGTTCTTCCAGCTGGGCATGGCGGAACAGCTGCTCTTCGGCGCCGCGGCCGGCATGGCGGAGGTGGGCCTCGTGCCGTTCGCCTCGACCTACAGCGTGTTCGCCGCCCGGCGCGCGTACGACTTCCTGTGCCTCGACATCGCCGAACCGAACCTCAACGTCAACATCGTCGGCGGCCTGCCCGGGCTCACCACCGGCTACGGGCCGAGCCACCAGGCTACCGAGGACGTCGCGATCTTCCGCGGCATGCCGAACCTCACGATCGTCGACCCGTGCGACTCGGTGGACATCGAGCAGGCGGTGCCGCAGCTGGCCGCCGCAGAGGGGCCGACGTACCTGCGGCTGCTGCGCGGCAAGGTGCCCACGGTGCTCGACGAGTACGACTACACCTTCCGGCTCGGCAGGGCCGCCGTGCTGCGCGACGGCGCCGATGTCGTGTTCGTCTCCAGTGGACTGATGACCATGCGTGCCCTGCAGGCGGCCGAGCGGCTGGCCCGGCACAAGGTGGACGTCGCGGTGGTGCACACCCCCACGATCAAGCCGTTCGACGCCGGGACGGTGCTGGCCGAGGTGGACAGCGACCGGCTCGTGGTGACCCTGGAGAACCACACCGTGGTGGGCGGCCTCTTCGAGACGGTCGCCTCCGCCGTGGTCTCCCGGGGTCTCGGCAAGCGCGTGGTGCCGATCGCGCTGCCCGACGAGTTCCTCGCCGCGGGCGCGTTGCCCACCCTGCACGAGCGCTACGGCCTCGCCACCGACACCGTGGTGACGAAGGTGCTCGGCGAGCTGGACCGCTGACCCTCTCCCGCGCGTGGCCCGCTCAGCTGAGCAG